>JAFSIC010000029.1 GCA_017439985.1 Oscillospiraceae bacterium | reverse complement strand
GGCCAGCAAACAGGCAACAATGATAATTGTGAGAAAAACAACAGCAAAAACTGCCAGTGGATTGGACTTGATCTCCTTGATGGCTTCTTTGATCAAGCTGCGGTGATATACAGCACCCAGATCCTTCTGTTTTTTCTCTATACGCTGGAAGGATTTTTCGTCAAAAACAAATTTATTTTCCATTTGCTGCGTCAACCCCCCTTTTAATTCTTGGATCTGCAAAGGAATACAGAATATCTGCGATAAAATTACCCATAACCAGAATAAAACCGGAAAGCATAATATATGCCATAATAACCGGATAGTCACGCTTACCGATTGCTTCCATTGCAAAACTGCCGATACCCGGCCAACCGAATACACTTTCAATGATGAAAGAACCGCAAACCAGAGAAGCCATATTCATACCGATAATCGTGATAATTGGCAACAATGTATTTTTCAGAACATGGCGGAACAGGATGGTCATTGGCGCAGTACCTTTCGCTTTTGCCGCCAGCACATACTCTTCACTCAGCTGGCCAATGGTGTTTGCACGAACATAACGTACCTTGGAAGCCATGGAACCCAAAGCCATGGTCATAACCGGCATAATCATGTGCAGGAAAGTATCCCATGCTGTATTAACACCTACAGTATGCATACCGGAAGTTGGCAGCCAATGGAGGGTTGCAGAAAACAGAATGATAAGAAGCATACCAAAGTAGAAGTTTGGTACAGACATACCAAAATAAGCAAAACCGCTGATGAGATTGTCGATCCAGGTGTTTTTCTTATAGCCTGCAATCAGACCAAGTGGTACGGAGATGACCAGAGAAACCAGCAAAGAGCTGCCCATCAGAAGAATGGTGTCCGGCAAACGCTTGGTAAGCATTGGCATAACAGGCTGTTTATAAGCCAGAGACTGACCAAAATTGCCTTTCAATGCCTCACCCAGCCATGCAAGATACTGTTCCGGCATACTCTTATCCAAACCGAGCATTTCCTTGACTGCTTGTTGCTCCGCTTCGGTCATATCTGGAGAAAGGTACATAGAAGAAATATCACCCGGTGCTAAATCAATAATTGCAAAAGAAAAGAAGGAGATCAGCAGCATAACAATCGCTACCTGACCTACTTTTTTCAAAACGATTTTAAGCATTGTTGTTTCCTTTCTGTTTTGAAAAAAGGCCGCCCTTTTGAGGCAGCCTTTTTTAATTGAGAGTTAGCCGTTTACAGAGATACCCAGCCAGTCGATGAACTCAGGAACGATAGCGGAGCAATCCAGACCGTCTACATATTTCTGAGCAACCATTACATAGTTGGTGTAGGTCAGTGGGTAGATATAGTGCTGAGCCAGTGCGGTGTTTACTGCTTCATCAGCCAGTTTTTTCGCTTCTTCCAGATCTGGGCAGGTGTTTACTGCCAGAGCCAGTTCGCCTGCTGCAGGAGTCAGACCCCAAGCATTCTTAGCCTGGTTCATGTAGGAGTAGGACTGGTTCAGAGTGTTACCACGCATGGAGTCCCAACCGTTGGTACCCAGGTCCCAAGTGTTTTCCTGACCGGAATTGTACAATACAGCAAAGAATCTTGGGAAGAAGGAGGAAGAATCCATACCTTCGATCTGCAGATTTACGCCGATCTGAGCCAGCTGCTGCTGGAGAACAACTGCGCATTCTTCCATGTTAGCGCGGTCAGCATTATAGATGTAAGTCAGGGTCATACCTTCCAGACCGGAGGATTTCGCCATTTCTTTTGCTTTTTCCAGATCGTAAACATAGTCAACGGTTTCTGGATTATACAGGGTCATGTCTGGAGTCAGCAGAGAGTTAGGGTTCTGAGCCAGTTCGGTAGAACCGTAAGCACCCATGATAACTTCATCACCATTGATAGCATAGAAGAGAGCTTCACGCTGTTCGTCATTCAGCTGAGAAGGACCATATGGGTTGATCTGCAGGTAGTTCAGACGAGATTCGGATACGGAGAAGATATTGTATTTATCGGACTGTGCAGAGTATTTATCCAGAGCGTCAACAGTGGTAATACGCATGTAGTCGATTTCGCCGTTTTCGAATGCAATTTCTTTTGCACCGGAACCTACAACTTTTGCAACGATAGTTTTAACAGAAGGAGTACCTCTGTAGTAATCGTCTCTTGCTTCAAATACGATGCTGTCAGAGTTGATTTCTTTTACGGTGTAAGCACCGGAAGTTACCATTGCAGGATCGTTGTAGTAGCTGGTGTCGTCAACCAGTTTCTGTGGGTCATTGTCAAATGCGTGAGCTGGGAAGATTGGCATTCTGGAAAGAGTAGTTGCGTAGTAGTTGTATGGTACAGGCAGTACGATTTCCAGAGTTTTGCTGTCAATCTTGTTGAAGGTTACAGGCTGACCGGAAACAGTGCTGTAAGAAGAACGACCGTTTTTAGCCAGGTTGTAAGCGTCGGTGAAGAGAATGTCATCAACGGTTACAGGAACACCGTCAGACCAGTTTGCATCATCACGAATGTGCAGGGTGTAAGTTACACCATCAGCTGCCATTTCGAATTTGTCTGCCAGATAGAATTCCAGACCCTCTGCGGATTCTGCGAACAGAACGTCGTAGATAGGACGAACGATGGTGGTATAGTCGTCACTTGCGAAGTCTGGTTTCAGGTTATCTGGCATATAGCTGATAGCCATGGTGAAGGTGTCTCTTTCAACAGCCGGAGCTGCTGGGGTTTCTGCAGGTGCTGCTGGAGTAGCTGGAGCTGCAGGAGTGGTGGTAGCTGGAGTTTCAGCCGGTTTTTCTGCTGGTGCTTCGGTGGAGCCGCAAGCTGCCATAGACATGGTCATTGCAGCTGCCATCAGCAGAGCGAGAATTCTTTTCTGCATAGGGGTGTGCCTCCTTTAATTTTCACTGCCTTATCAGACAGACGTTGTGTGGAACGGTCTGTTCCCCCATTGGGCGCAGATATCCCGTTTCCACACTTTTCAACTTAAATTTAACGCAGGATGCGAAATTAAGCAAATAATTTTATTAAATGATTTTACGATTGGAAATTGATTTTTTCTATGATAAGACAGTTCCTATTTCAAATTGAACAAAGTCCTGTTTTTATGCGGATTATTCTGCAATATTTCGACAAAATGCAATCGCTTATTGGAATACTCTAATAAGAAACTTATATTATAAACAATTTTTATGAACATCAAAATGGAAATTCCTTTTCCCTATCGCAATTTTGTATTTGAAATCCTTATCCAATCGGGGTACTCTTATAATATAAAATTGGAAAGGATCGTGCTTTTATGAAAGATTCTCTGTTGCTTCAGCCGCTGAAAGTCGGCGGACTGACTCTGAAAAACCGCATTATGTTCCCTCCTCTGACTACAGGCTACGAAGAACGTGATGGCTCCATCGGTGAACGCAGCCTGAGCTTTTACACCCGCCTCGCCAAAGGCGGCGTCGGCTTTGTTGTTATCGGTGACGTTGCACCCATCGCTACCTTCTCTCCTACCCCAAAACTCCATGACGACAGTCAGATTCCGGGCTTCAAGAAACTGGCCGATGCTCTCCATGAGCATGACTGCAAAGTTGCTCTGCAGATTTTCCATCCGGAATACGATGTCATGGCTGTCGGTGCATTGGTGATGCAGTCCCGCAAAGCTGCTATGGAAGGAATGAAAGCAAAAGAACAGGGCGACATGGCTCTCTTTGCACAGAAAATGGCAGAATCCAAACAGTTTGGCGCTGAATCCGGCAAGAAACTCCATCATGATATGCAGCATTTTGTTTCCGAAGTGTCTGTGGAAGAACTGCAAAAAATCAAACGATCCATCGCTGACTGTGCACGCCGCGCTGCCGAAGCCGGCATTGATGCCATCGAAGTACATGGCGACCGTTTGCTGGGCTCCCTCTGTTCTGTTCTGCTGAATCATCGCAGCGACGAATACGGCGGCTGTTTCGAAAACCGCGTGCGCTACGCATTGGAAGTCGTAAAAGCCATCAAGGAAGCTGCACCTTCCCTGATGATCGAATACAAACTGCCTTTCATCACTAAAAATGATGACGGTTCCGACCGTGGTAAAGGCGGTCTCCATGAAGATGACGGCGTTGCTTTTGCAAAACTGCTGGAAGAAGCCGGCGTTGATATGATCCAGGTGGCTCAGGCTAACCACACCGGCAATATGGGCGACACCATTCCTCCAATGGGCACCCGCGAAGAAAACTGGACTCTGCCGATTGCAAGAAGAGTGAAAGCTGCTGTATCCATTCCTGTTGCAACGGTTGGTAAAGTGCTGTCCGTGGAAAACGGAGAGAAAATTCTGGCTGACGGTGATGCTGACGTCATCGCTTACGGTCGTTCCCTGCTCTGTGATCCGGACATCGCTCTGAAAGCTGCCAGCGGTGAGCCGATCCGTCAGTGCATCAACTGCAACAAAGGTTGTGTGGATGCGCTCCAGAACCGCCGCTATCTCTCCTGCGTGCTAAATGCAGAAAATGGCGACGAGGCTACCATCTTCCTGAAACCTGCTGACGCGAAGAAAAACGTTATCGTGGTTGGTGCAGGTATCGCCGGTCTGGAGGCTGCGAGAGTTGCGGCAAAACGCGGTTTCCATGTGGATCTCTACGAGAAAAACAATGACATCGGCGGTCAGATTCATCTCGCTGCCGCTCCTCCAAGAAAATACGAGATCCTGCGTGCTACCGATTATTATAAGGAAATCTTCCCTTCCATGGACATTTGTCTGAAATTTGGCCAGATTCCTTCCATCGAAGAAATGAACAAGGCTGATGCTGTTATCGTTGCAGTTGGTGCACATGATTTCATCCTGCCAATTCCGGGCGCGGACAGAGAAAATGTTCACTCCAGCTGGGATGTTCTCTCCGGCAAGGTAGAACTCAGCGGTAACTGTGCTGTCATCGGCGGCGGCATGGTCGGCACCGAAACGGCAGAATTCCTGCTGAAAAAAGGCTGCCATGTCTCCATCATTGAAATGCTGGACAAAATCGCCATCGGAGAATCTTCCACCATTCTTCCTATCATTATGGAGGATTTCAAAGACCATGCCGTTTCTCAGTATGTCAACACCAAGGTTTCCGCAATCACTGACAAAGGCATCGAAGCTGTCAACACCCAGACCAACGAGAGCGTTGTAATCCCATGTGACCACGTTGTGATGGCGGTTGGTTCTGTGAAGAACAGTTTCTGCACCGACGGTGTGACTGTACCTGTCCTCCATGTCGGCGACTGCTCCGGCGATAAGACTGCCGACATAGCTTCTGCAATCCGCAGTGCATATCACGCAGCAAATTCCCTCTAAATAAAACAAAGCTCCTCCGATGGAGGAGCTTTTTCTTTATCTCGTTTTATATTTTTGATAGGTGGTTTCTTCTTTGATCCTGCCGTTTTCCAGCACAACGATGCGATCGGCATCTTTCAGGAAATCGACGCGATGAGAAATGGAGATGAGGGTCAGATCCTGCTCCTTCTTCAGCTGAAGAAGTACATTTTTGATCTCTTCCTCGGAGTCACGGTCAATGTTTGCAGTCACTTCATCCAAAAGGATGATTTTGCAACCGCGCAGCAGACCCATGGCAAGACCCAGCTTCTGACGCTCACCACCGGAAAGGAGCAGACCATTTTCACCAATGTCAGTATCCAAACCTTTCGGAAGCCGTGCCATGAACTTGGTCAGGCAGACTTTTTCCATCATAGCTTTCAGTTCTACATCGTCGGCTTTTGGATTGGCAAGGAGTAAATTCTCACGGATGGTACCCGGGAAAAGAAACGTATCCTGAGACACTTTTGCAATTTTGGAACGAAGAGAATCCGTAGAAATCTTCTGAATCTCCACACCATCGGCAGTGATTTTGCCTTTCTGCGGCTCATAGAAGCGAAGCAGCAGATCGAAGATAGTGGTTTTGCCGGAACCACTGGCGCCAACGATACCCAGCCATTCCTTCGGTTTGATGGACAGATCCAAGCCTTTGAGAATGTCGCCGCGCTCCTGATTATAGGCAAAAGTAACGTCGGAGAACTTGATCTCTTTCTCAAAACAGAAGCCACGAGAGGAGGAGAACGGAGTTTCCATTGTAAGAATATCAAACATTTTGTCGTACTCGCCAAGCTGTTCCTTGAAGTTGTAGTTTGTTATCATAAATTTCTTGGCAATGGTCAGAAAACGGCTGCAGTAATTGAGGACGATGACAATGTTGCCAATGGTCATCTTACCGATAACCGTCAGAAAAGCTGCCAGACCAAAGGATACTCCGCTAAAAAGAGCATCAGAGAAATCGTTGATCCAGATACCGGATAGATTATCAAAGAGAGCTACCTTGCTCCAAATGGCAACGCTTTTCTCGTTGACCGCCTTCAGCTTTTCGATCTGTACATTCTCCAGCACCATGGATTTCACGGATTTGATGCCACGGAAGGTGTCGTTGATAATTTGATTCATTGCGGCGTTATTGCCGACGATGTTCTTCATCAGGCTTTTAACGTGATTGGCAAAGCGATTGCTTGGGAAATAGGCCACCGGAAAGTAAAGAAGCAGCAGGATTGCCACGCTCCAGTGCAAGCGGAACAGATAAGCGAATACCACAATACCGGTCAATCCGGTTGCGATCAGCTGCGGAATATCCATCATCCAGAAGGTAATATACTGCATGGATTCTTTACGGCAGTGTGCTGCCAGCTCAGAAGAATTTTCTCCGTCGAAGTAAGCCACCGGCTGACGAATGAGGTTCTCAAAACCTCGAATCGCCAATTTCAAGCCCAGTTTTCGACAAATAATCGCCAAACCATAGCGATAAGCCGTGGTCATAATGGTAGCAAGCAACGGCAAGACACAGAACAGAATAATGTAAAGGACGATTTTATCGATTTGTTTATTGGGGATAAAGCGATCGATGACCTGCTGCATGAGAATGCTCGGCACCAACGCAATCAGCTGAATCAGCAGAAAGAGCGCCGTGGATAAAGCCATATATCCCCAAAATCCCGGCAGGGATTGAATCACTGTCTTACGAACAGATCTTTCTTTGTTCATGATGAACTCCTTTCTCATTAAAATGTTTGCTTTCGATTTTGCGCGCAGAATTTGGAACTTTCGTTCCTTTGTCTTCATTATACGGGAGGATATCCCCATTCACCATGTAGCGTTTCTTGAGTTTTTCATTGAAAATATCAAGCGTGACTTTAGATTTTAAGAATATAACGCAGCACTCTCCCCCATTGCCGCAAACTATGGTATAATGAAAGAACAGAAAACTGTTTCGAACAGATTGGGGGATTTATTATGGAATTTTTTGATGTTCTTCGCAGCAGAATCAGCATTCGTAAATACAAGGATACACCTGTTGAACAGGAGAAAATTGATGAACTCATCGACTTGATGCGTATTGCGCCCAGCGCCAGAAACCGACAGGAGTGGAAGTTTGTTGCTGTCACCGAGGAAGAACAGCTGAACAAACTGAGAATTGCCTGCGAAAGCCGCGGCCCTGCTATGACCGCACCGCTGATTTTCTGCATTTGTGCTACAGAATACAATAGCATGAATGACTCCGGCTACAATCGCGGAACCATCGATGCTTCCATCGCTACCACATACCTGCATCTGGCAACTTATGGCATGGGCTTAGGTTCCTGCTGGATTGGTTCTTTTGACTCCGATATGGCAACTGAAATTATCGGCTGCCCTGAGGGAACCAGAGTTATCACCATTGTAACCGTCGGTTATCCCGACGAAACACCAAATCCTCGTCCAAGAAAAACCTTTGATGAGGTTGCGGTTTATAATCATTTTTGATTTGACATACGAGTTAACGTCAAAAAGCAGGATAGCCATTTGGCTATCCTGCTTTTTTCATTTCACTGTGCGTCACCAAAAAATATCGGGCGAATACTTCAGGAAAATTGACACTGTCCTCTCCCGCTACCAAACCACAACATAAGCCGAAAAAGAGAGATCACCTCGCTCCATCACCCAGATGCAGAGCTTTTTCGCCAGTTCGTCCATGCTGTCTGTGTCCAGATTGTCAGCAGTATCGCGGTAGCTGTGAGCGATGCGATCTGCAGCCCCGCCAGAGTAATTCGCTTCCTGCGAGATTAGAACAGACCTCATGTTCGACTCGCGAAAACTCATGTGATCGCTGGCATAATCAACACCCATATATTGCAGTTCCAGAGCGGCGGCCAGGTCATTGCGCAGAACTCCCTGGCTGTTTTCTGCATAAATCACATGGGCTTCGTCTTTCCAGCCCACGCAGTCGATGTTAATGACTGAAATCTGCTCATATTTCGATTTGATCTGAACCGCAAATGCTTCCGAGCCGACCAAACCGATTTCTTCACTATTAAAAGCCGCGATGATGACATCACAGGGCAGACTGTCCGCTTTGCTCAGCCATGATGCTGTCTGCAGCAGAGTCGCCATACCAGAAGCATTATCATAGGCACTCGGCATCAGCCTGCCGCTCTGACCGGAACCATCAAAGTGGGCACAGAGCAACACCGCATGCTCCTTGTTTTCTCCCGGAAGATAGGCGATAATGTTCTCTGCCTTTCCTTTCTGTGCCGCCATAGGCAGTTTGATATGCAGTTTGCTGCCTTCTTCTTTTAATTTCTCATACACTTCCGGCAGCACCTTAATGCGGGATTTGTTCTCGTGACCATCCCCACTGAAGTGGCCGGTGTTTGTAGTCAAATCAGAAGAAACCACGCTGATTTCCTGTCTTGGATAGTCCTGTTTCGTTGCCGTTGCATCCAGAAAAGCCTTCCCCGTTCTACAATCCTCCACATTTTCTGACAGTGGAAGAGTCAGGTCGAGTTCCTCGTACGATGGAGTGTAAGTCCACTCCACCCCCAGTTCCAGCTCTGTTTCCGTGCCGTCTGCAGCAACAACAGCCGCATAGCCCGGCAGCATTTCAAAAACATCGCTGTTGAAGCTGTGACGGTAAGAGCTAAAGGAGGGGTGCATTTGCAGACCCATTCCAACAAATTGCTCCTCGATCCAGTCTGCGGCAGCACGATTGCCTCTGCTTCCCGCAGCACGGCCTTCATATTTGGGGTCGCAGAGTTCCTGCAAATAAACAGCACTGCTGGTATCAACCGTCCACGGCAGCTCCTCAGTTTCCAAAGGGAAACCTTCGGCCCAGTGCAGTTCTTTGTCGATCTTATCGATGACGCTTTCTTCCCTCACAGTGCTTTCCTGTTTTTCCGCAGGAACTTCATCCACCGGAGCCATCACTTCTTCCTCCGTCTGGCAGGCCGTCAACAGCAGCGCCCCCAACAAAAGACACAGTAATTTCTTCATAGGACACCTCCTACCCAATCAGTGCGCCGTCCCGCAGACGCAGGACTTCGTCGGCCTTGTCAGCGATGGCTGTATCATGGGTCACAACGATGATGCAGTAGCCTTCCTCGTGCGCCAATCTCTGCAGCAGAGAGAACACGATCTCACTGTTTTCCGTATCCAGATTGCCGGTGGGTTCATCGGCGAGGATGATTCTCGCATCGGAAGCAAGCGCTCTCGCGATAGCCACTCTCTGCTGTTCACCGCCGGACAGCATGGCCGGCAAGCGGTTGTAATAGGTATCACCCAAGCCCACATCTTTCAGTTTTTTGTGAGCGATGTGCTTGGCTTCGCTCTCTTTCACACCGCGCAGAAGCATGGGATAAGCCACATTTTCTTCCACTGTCAGCAGGGGAAACAGATTATAGCTCTGACAAATGAGAGAGATAGCCCGCAGACGATAATCGTCCCGATTATGTTCCGCGGTACTTTTTCCGTTGTAAACGATCTGTCCTTCCGTCGGTAAATCGAGACCTGCCAGCAGGGACAAAAACGTGGTTTTGCCGCAGCCGCTTTTGCCAACGATGGCATAGAATCTGCCTTCCTCAAACTCGAAGTCAATGCCTTTCACTGCATGGACTTTCTGATATTTGCTCTGATAAATGTAATGCACATTTTGTGCCTGTAAAATACTCATAAGCTACTCCTTATCCCGCAGGATGTCCATGACGTTCACGCCAACATTCAGCATAACTGCCGCTGCTGCACCAATAGTGTAACACAGAAGGATCACAGCGCAGATTGCTCCATCGAAGCTGTTTCTTTCGATGAGGGCACCAATAGCCACACCAACAAGGCAGAGTACAAACTGCTCTGTCAAAGCTTTCATGGTGATCTGTGCTCTGCTTTCACCCAGCAGACACATGACAGCGTACTCCGTTTTGCGACCTCTTGCCAGCAGAAAACTGATGAAGAAACCGATGGCTGCTATCATCACAAAGAAAAAGATGAATGAACCTTCCAGCTGAGCAAGATTGCTTTCGATTGGCTTAACGGTTTCTTTCAGCGTTTTATCGTCCAGTCGGACACTGAGCATATCGTTTCCGCGAAGTTTCTGCAGCAGGGCTTTCACTTCGTCCAGCTGCTGGTTGTCTTTGACCGTGAAGAACACGTCCTCCAGATTCAAAATCCATGTATAATGATTGCCAGCCTCTTTGTGAGCGGCAGTTGCGTCTTCAGCCAGTTGCTCCATGGATCTCAGCGGCATGGCGGCGCTGAGACTGGTGATTTTTCCCGGATAAGTTGCAACGACTTTCACCCTCAGGATACCTTCTACTTCACTTTTATCCAGCGTGATGATCGACAGAAGCGAGATAGTATCTCCTAACTCGTAGCCCCAGCTTTCGGGAATGATGCAGATGCGTTCTTCTCCTGCCAGACAGTTTTCATCATAGTCCTCCAGCCAAGTAATGTCATCCCGGATTCGCAGCAATTCATCTGCCGCTTCAAAACTGTTGTAGCCTGCCATTCTGCCTTTGACTCTGTGCGCGGTCTGATTTTCATCTGCGAGGAGTGTCTGGAAAGCCAGGAGATTCAGCTGTTCCGAAGCGTCTTTCCCTGCCTTTTCTTCCAGCAGTTCTTTCGGAAAAGCATAAAGTTTGAAAAAACTGCTGCCGTAAAGTTGACTAAACAGACCGCTTTCCTGTATCTCATGCCACACAGCATTGGGAATCTGCGGTGCCGGCATGATGTTTGCGGTGGCGATACTGCCTGTTACGGTGATGTTATCATAGGTTTCATCCAGGCGCTGACGGGTGTTTTCAATGAGGCTCGGATAAAAGAGCATGAACACCGTCGCCACCGCTGTGGAAATTACCACAAGCAGACAGGCGGCTTTTCGGCGCAGAGCCATGCGCCAGAGATAGGTCATTCCTTTCATGTGCTCGCCTCCTTACGCCTTGCCCTTCGGCAGAAGTTCCCGTGGTTCTTTGTCGATGTCCATGGCGGCAAATCCCAGCAGGAATGCGGGATAGAGCAAACTTGCTCCGCTGGCCGCGAGAGTCACCAACGGATCTGCCGCAACACGGATATGAGATTGTTGGTCGGTCAATGCAGAGAGGTCATTGTCCTGACTCATATCCATCTCGATTTCCTTGACATTGGCTTTGACGATTCCGGTACCCACAACATACGCTGTGCCGTAGCCGACGACACCGCCCGCCACCGCTCCGACTCCTGTCAGAATCATGGCACAGGTCAGCACCGCGGCAATCGCATGTTTCTTCGTACCACCAAGCATACGGAAGATGCCCACTGTCTGCCTTTGATTCTGCCAGAAGAAATACGCAATCAGAACGCAGACAATCAGCAGAAGGATCGTTGACAGCAGAAGCAGCAGCTTCGCTGTGCTGTTCATGGACAGCAGACTGGAACGAACCGCACTGTAACCCTGATCGTAATAGTGGAAGGTCGGCACATATTTGCCTGCTTCCACCGTAGTGATTCCCTTCTCTTCCATCTCCGCTTTGAACGCATCGATGGAACCGTTTTTCAGCTTCACGCTGAAGGTAGAGCCGTGAACCATTTCATCGCTCAGATCTCTCTGCACGGAAATGGATTTGGTCGGTAGATAAATATTATAATTCAGATGTTCTGTCGTACTTGTGGCAAGTTCTGTATAGCCTTTGACCTCGTAGGAGGAGTAAATACCCACAATTTCATATTCACCTTCGCTTACAAAAGGTGTTACCTCTCCATTGTAAATGGGCTGAGTGTGGTTATTCCGTGCTTCTGCTGAAATATAATCGCTTTCAAAAATCTTCATATTCAGTTTATCACCGATTTTCCAGTTCTGATTTTCTGCAAGTTCATTGCTGATAAGGCAGACCTTTGCGCCCTCGGCGTATTCTTTTTCGGTAATGTATCTGCCTTCTGTCAGTTCCGCGCCGCCAAGATGGAAAGCAGGAACGGAGCTGACATCATCGGTGGCAACGACGTTGTGGGTGCGCTGCTGCACATAAATATCCTGCCACAAGTCATCAAAGTAGGCTTTCAACTGCGGGTCATTCTGAACATCTTCCCAGCGCTGAATTGGGAATGGAGTGTTGTTCCACTGATACTCCACACCTTCTTTAGAATCGTCATAGGTCAGACACCAGCTTTCGAAATCCTGCCACGGTGTAACAAGACTGAATGTATCACCAATTCCCTGCCGCACCGAAGGTTCCCAAATACCGGTTTCTTCGTTTCTCGTCCAATAGCCATGATAGCCGACGATAGCAATATACTCCACGCCCGGCTGAAGAATCAGTTTATCTGTGTCATCGGTCTGATTGAAGGCTTTGATTTCCTCCGCAAGAGCATCCCATTCTTCCTGCTTGTAGCCCAAAGTACTATAAGTCAGACGGTCAGGATAATCGAAACAAGCAGCGGCTTCATCAAGAACTTCAATACCAAAGAAGCCTCTATTCGTCCATCGATCCGGGCCGGGCGGCACATATTCCAGTTCCATGGGCTGCTCTGCTGTGATTTTAAAGCGGATAACATTGTTGCTTCGCATCAGCCAATACTCCTCCAACAGTTCCCCTTTGGAATTTGTACTCCATGAATAGATCATCGCCGGATGTTCCTCGATGAAAGCACCGTAGTTTGTTCGCAAGTCATAGCTTTCTACATACTCGCTGTTGACAAATTCGCTGAAATCGTAGCCTCTCACGCCAACGGCTTCGTAGCCGATGTGCTCCTCACTGTTGCGCTCCACAAGATTTCCGTACTTGTCGACTTCGCCGTACAGCTCCGTCACCGCCAGCGTGGAAAAGGCTTCTTCCGCCACTTTCAGGTTGCCGCTGCTGTTTGCGTACAAATTCACACTCATGACAAAGAAAGCTGTGGCAATCGCCAGCAGGCAGAGATAAACTACAGTTTTCTTACTTCGCTTCAATTGTTCGATAAAGATTTTATACTGCATAGATTCACCTCCTGTACATAAAACGTACAGCCTGTAAAAAAGTCACAGAACTCTCTGTTTTTTGTAATCATCATATGGTTTTTGAGTCAATTCAGCATGAAAAAAGCACCCTTTCGGGTGCTTTTACATACAATAAACTTTGTTTAATTTTTCTTTTACACTCTCATGCAGGTTATGCGTGATAAAAATAACTCCAATGTCCTTTTGCTCCATGAGGCTTGCTTCGATGTCGACAGCATTATCCTCATCCAGTGCAGAAGTACCCTCATCCATGAGAATATAATGTGCATTTCGAATGAAGCCTCGCGCTAAAGCAATACGCTGACGCTGACCGCCGGAGAGATTTTTACCATTTTCCTCGATCAGACTATCAAGGCCGCGCGGCAGAGATTCCACCAAATCTTCGAGCTTGCAGGCTTTCACTGCTGCCATAACTTCTTCATCAGAATAATCGGCCCCCAGCGTAATATTGAAGCGCAGGCTGTGCTGGAACAAATAAACCTGCTGATCCACATAGGCCACCTGCTTATACAAACTGCTTAGCTCTGTCTGTTTCTGCTCGGTTTCATTGTAGCGAATACTGCCCTCATAGCCCGGCAGCAAACCCAGAAGGAGTTTCAATACAGTGCTTTTTCCGCTGCCGCTTTCACCAACGATGGCATACTTGCCGCCCCGCTCAAAGCAGAAGCTTTTGTTCGCCAAAATTGCCTTTTCACCATAGGAAAAGCTGATATTTTCCATGGAAATACTATCTACCGCCGGCAGTGTTTCTTTCTTTGTATCGTCGATCTGCGCAGGCCGGAATTTCTCCCAGAGAGGCTTTGAGGAGCGAACACTCATCACTGCCTGCACACATTCTCGGATACCGTTGCAGAATTGTCCGCATAAGTTGCCAACTGCAAACGCCATACCCAAGGGTGCATCGCCCAAAATTGCTGCCAGCATAGCTACTGCCATAAGAATCAACTGATTCATAAGGCCCACTTCGCTTAAAATACTTTTTACTCGTTTTGTCGTTCGATTGCTGAAAAATACTTCTTGTTCTGCTCTGTCGGAAGCCGCAAAAACCCGCTCAACAACTCGCTCACGCAGATTGCTCAAATAGAAAATCCCAGTACCCATAATGGTATCTTTGTAGGCTTCTATACTGACTTCCAGAGCGGCAGAGCGGCGTTTGATTGCCTGCTCCATGTACTTGTTCAGCATCTGCGGCACAGCGAATTGAATCAGAAACAGCAAAATCGCTACCATTCCAAGATACCAGCTGTTTACCGCCATCACTATCAGAGCAAAGATGGCACAACACGCATTACTGATTCCCACAGCCACAGATTCAAAGCAGTTGCTATAGAGCTGGTCCACATCGTTACTGAGCCATGACACATAGGCGCCGCTGTCTTTCTTGGCAAACTCGTGATGCGGCAGTTCTGCGATTTTCCGAGAAACCATATAGCGCAAGTCGTTCTTGATGATGTGCTGCATTTTGAAGCCAAGCACTTCGCTACAATGCCCCAGCAGAATCGACAGCGTGTAAACTGCCGCAGAACCTAACAGCGCCCACAACAGTGCTTTCAGCGGTTCTTCTGCCTCGTAGCTGTTGAGAATCCAGCTGAGGGAATAGCCGGATGCCACTGATGCCGCAGAGGCAACAACCAACAGGATTGCCAGCGGAATCAATCTTCCTTTGTTTTTCCATAGGATTCGTTTGTACTCACTCATAAGAATCCCCTTTCTTCCGGATAAAATACTCTTTCTTTACTCTTGTTTTAATTCGGCGCACACTTCGTCCCAGAGAGCGTAGTAGTCCGGTTCCTGCTCACGAGTGTTCCAGTTCAGACGATTTTGCATCATTTGATGAGCACTTCCCGCCTCATCCCAAAAGAACGATTCCGAACGATGAAGAGGAAGAAGCCGGCTTTCAATTACTTCATCTATTGGGGTACTATCTACCTTATCAGCCAAACGAAACGCTTTGATAAGATATCCTTTGGCACTTTCTCGATCACCCAAATTGAGAGAAACCTCCGCTGCAAACTGATAGGTATTAACTAAAACCTGATCTGTCACGCATACACCTTGATCCGGCTGTAAACTTTCCAATGTCGAAAGAATCCATTGCAGGCACTGTTTACCATGGTCGAGATTCCACTTTTTCTCACCAAAACCAGGCAAAGCACTGCCTACTGCTACCAATTCATCCAATAATCTTCTATGAGCACGCTCAATGTACTCGGCAGCTTCATCATCTCGCTTCAGAACATCGGACAGCTGCTGTGCAATACGGGAATCATTGATGCCGTTGATGTTGTTTTCTTTGAAGATGGCTACCGCCTGCTCATGTTTCCGTGCGTAAACATAAGCCTCTCCCATTTGATTTTTAATGAGCCAAGAAGTGATTTCCGGCTGCTCATTCTGGTCGATCAACTCTTTGGAACGCTGCAACAATTCGATACAGCGTCCGCTTGCTTCCCGTCCTTGCTTACTGCTGCATTTGGACAAGTAACACAGTGCCGTTTCATAGACCAAATCAAAATAATTCGGGTATTTCTGCAGGGCCTTTTCCCCCAGAGAGATGGCATCGTCATACTCTTTCTGCTGACGCAGCTCTTTCAGCTGTTCCATGATTTGGGGCAGGCTTTTGTTTTGCAGGTGATAACCCACCAGCACATCCATCGATGTATCAAAAAACTCCGCCAAGCGCATGATCATGCTGATTTCCGGCGTAGTCATGGCGGACTCCCACTTAGAGACCGCACCCACTGTGACTCCCAGCGACTCTGCCAGCTGCTCCTGCGTCATTTTCTTATTCCTGCGGAAAAACCGAATATTCTCTGCCAGTTTCAGTTCCATCTTATGACCTCCTGCTGTGAACTTGAGCTCTTGTTCTGTCTTTATGATAACACGCCGTTTCACGAATAGGAAGATAATAATTGTACAATTAGGAAAATAAATACTTTCCTAATAAGAAAACAGCACCCGCCCCACGACAGGAGACAGGTGCTGTTTTGTTGTATATGATTCTTACTCATATAGTATTACGAAAAAGAAGGTTGATTTTGGACACATAATACTTATTTTTTTATATTCTCGGCGATTTTTGCCATATCTTCAAGTGATAAATATGAATTAAGATGATATTCCACCATTTCGTCTTCGTTCACCCAGAACAAAATATTACTGTTATTGTCATTTATCGATTTATAGAAACTTCCTCTGTATCCATTAATATAGATGTCCTCACACTGATATTCTTCACCATATGTTACCAAGGCAATCTTATCTCCACTCTCTACATAGGACCACTCAACTACAAAGCCTTCTTTGTAATCATTTCCTTTTTGATAAAGTGCAGCATAAGAAATCTCAGTATCAAACTCCTCCACCAACTCATACCCTTCCGGTATCCAAGTAACACGGTAATCCAAACTTGCTGTTTCCGACTTTTCACCAAAGAATTCGTACACAATACTATCTTCATAAACCTCTCGAATCCATCGTGTAAAGGCTGCTCTCGCTTCCACATTAAATGTCATTACCGATGCAAAGCTAATTAAGAATGCAATGAGTATACAAGCTGCAGACTTCAAAGCTTTATGCATATAAGGAAATTTTACTTTCCAGATTAAACGGCACATTTTTCGCTCAAATTTTGAAGAAAATTCGTGCTCTTCCATTTCGACATTCTGCCAATATTGGATCAGTGCGTCATTATACTTTGCGGCAGCTTCTGCAATCATTTCATCTGTAATCATAGAACATCCTCCTTCTCATAGTATTCTCGCAGTTTCACTTTCGCCCTGTAAACAATCTTAGCCACATTTGTTGGAGTAATTTCCAGAAGTTTTGCGATTTCATCATTGTTGTAGCCGTAATGATACTTCAATAACAGGATGGTCTTTTGTCTCTCCGGGAGCTTTTCCAAACAGCCCGCCGACTCGTCTAAATTCGTTTCCGTGTTCGGCGCCTCAATGTCATCCGTCAACTCCACCGTAGCCTGCTTGCTGCGTTTGCGGTATATATCAATGGCTGTATTTCGCGCGATGGTGATCATCAAACCTGTGAGACTTCCGACATCGTCGTTGATGATTTCAATGTTCTTTGCGATTCGTATGAACGCAGTATGCACCGCATCCTCCGCATCTTCGCTGTTGTTCAGCACACGAAATGCCACAGTGTACATCAGCCTGCGGTATTGGATATAGATTTTCTCAAACTTTGATCGTTCTTCCTCCGTCTCGATCATTGCCAAATAACAAAGCATCGTTTTTCCTCCTCTTTGCTCTTCTAACCTATATAACGAAAATTGTAGCAAAAATCGGACAGTTTGGGAACAAAATTTTGAAAAAAAGAAAAAGTCTGTCCTGTTTTTGTCTTTTCTTTCGTTTTATAAAGTAGGAGCCTACTTTCCATGCGGAACCCGTTGACAAGGCACGACAAATGTTGTATGGTACAGATAGTACAAATTAACAGAATTTGTAACGAGGAGTAAAGAGTATGAAAAGAAAATTATTTTGTGAGCTGCATCCTGTTTGCTATGAAATCTCACTGCGCAAGGAGTTTCTCCTGCGGAATCTGAAGCATCTGTTCTCTGGACAGCGCTTCGCCTATTATCAACAGCCCGATCATCCCCTGCCTTGCATCGTGAAGAGCCACGTTTCTCCGCTGATTCGCCGCCTGCATGGGGTAGATTTGCAGCTACAGTACAACAAGGCGCACAATTTGCGGCTTGCCGCAGAGAAAGTCAACGGCATCGTCATTGAGCCCGGGGAAACCTTTTCTTTCTGGAAACTGATTGGTCGTGCTACCGAGGAAAAGGGCTACAAAGAAGCACTGACCATCAGCTGCAAAGGCTTGGGCTCCGCTCCGGGAGGCGGCCTGTGTCAGCTGGCCAATCTGATTCACTGGCTGGTACTCAACAGTCCACTGGAAGTGACGGAGCTGCATCATCACAGCGATTCCCTCTTCCCCGACGAACGCCGTCGCGTTCCCTTTGGAACAGGAACTTCTGTATTCTACAACAATGTGGACTATCAGTTCAAAAACAATAGCAATCAGGCGGTTCAGCTGCTTGTTTGGGTGACGGAGGACGATCTTTGCGGTGAACTGCGCAGTACAACTCCGTTTCCATACAAGTATCGCATCGTGGAGGAAGGTCACTGCTTCCGACAGGAAGCGGACGGCTGGTTCCGCTGCAGCAAAATCTACCGCGAAGCCTACGACAGCCAGCGCAATCTGGTGGAAAAGAAGCTGATTCTTGACAATCACTCCCGCGTCCTCTACGATCCTGCTTTGATCCCGCAGGATCAGATTCTGAAGGAGGATGAAGCATGTACTTAGAGCGTATCTTCCAGCAGGATCCGCATCAGATTGCTGTTTGTCAAGGTGATATCCGCTACACCTACGGGCAGCTCTATGCGGAAGCTCAGCAACTGGCTGCATTTCTAAAGGAAAGCCGTGGACCACTTCTGGTTTTCGGTCATAAGCATCCTCGCATGATCGTGTCCCTGCTGGCTTGTCTGCTCAGCGGACGAGCTTGGGTTCCCTGCGACAGCTCCCTGCCCGCCGAACGAATCCATCGAATCATGGGGCTCTGCGGCGCTGAACAGCTGTTCTATGCGGAGGACTCCGAAATCAATGCAGCAATCCCCTCTTTTCATTGGAACGATATCCCTTTCAGTGATGAGCGCTTCGAGTTCATCTTCTGCAAGGAGCGCATCGCCTATATCATGTTTACTTCTGGCAGCACCGGAACCCCCAAGGGCATTACGATTTCCTGCGGTAATCTGGAGAACTTTGCTCAGTGGATCCTGCAATATCCGCAGCTTTCACGAGCTTCGATTCTCAATCAAGCCAATCTCTCCTTTGATTTGTCGGTAGCTGATTGGTGCATGGCTCTGTGCAATGGCGGTACCCTCCTTCTCAACTCCAAACAGGATCAGTTTGAGCTGGCGCGCTTCTTCTCTCTTATTCAGAAACAAAGCGATTGTACCCTTGTCTGCACGCCGACCTTTTTGCGTCTCTGTCTCTGCGACCACGGCTTCTGTCAGGAGCAGATGCCTGCACTGAAAGCAGTCTTTCTCTGCGGAGAGCTTTTGCCGAAAAACACCGCTGCTCTGATGCTTCAGCGCTTCCCTGAGCTGTATCTTTTCAACGCGTACGGACCCACCGAAGCGACCTGCGCCGTCTGCGGCGTTCAAATCACTGCTGAACATCTGGAACAGGATTTGCTTCCTGTCGGTGAAATCAGCACAGCGGCTGTTCACATCACTGTCGAGCAAAACGAAATCTGCCTGGAGGGTGATTCTGTTTTCCGTGGGTATTTGAATCAAGACGCACAGTCTTCCTGTTATCACAGCGGCGACCTCGGTACGATCGAACAGGGCTTACTGTACTGTTTCGGACGCAAGGACAGTCAAATCAAGTACATGGGCTACCGCATCGATCTGGTGGAAATTCGGCATCATGTGGAGGCTCTCCCAGACATTCAGCAGGCTGTCATTGTGCCGCAGTATGATCGAAGCGGCAGTGTTCGCCGTTTGACGGCGTATCTGCAGCCATTCCCCACTTGTATCGATGATCTGCGCCATGAACTCGCAAAGCAGCTTCCGTCTTACATGATTCCAAGTCTGTTCTTCCCCATGGAGGAGCTTCCCCTTACGCCCAATGTGAAAATAAAAATGAGGTGATCCTATGGATGAAATGATTCGTAGTCTGTTGGTTCGTGTTTGCGGCACTGAGGATGCACTGGATGAGTCTATTGATCTAATCGACAGTGGAATTCTCGATTCCCTTGCGTTCATTGAGCTGCTGACAGAGCTGGACTTTGAGGGAATCTCCATCCAGCCAACTCAGGTTGACCGCAACCGCTTCCGCAATATAAACAGTATCATTGAACTGGTGAAGGAATATCAATAAGACTTCCATAAGAAAACAGGCACAGCAGTTTGCTGTGCCTGTTTTCTTCATTTATGCAACAAAATCCCCTGTCGTGACATTTTGTTGATTTTAAGAATTAAAAATTACCGCGATCAAACTCGGGATCAGAAACAGGATTGCTGCAAAAAGATTGGAGAACAGCTTGGCTGCAGTCGCCTCATCTTCATCCAGCTCCTCCTCATCCATAGCAGTGATGGAGCGATTCTTTTTCTTTGTCTGCAATGCCCGAAACGGATGCATTCCGTCAAGGGAAAGATACTGAAGCCATGCTCCGATGACAAAGAAGATAAATGCTGCGAAAAAGCCGGATTCCATCATACTATATGGCAGGATACTCCCCTGATTGATCAGACGGTCCCACAAAAAAAGCACAGCCAAAGCAATCAAAATTTTAATTCCAGCCATGTGGATAGCAGCCCGGATCACAGACGGACGAAACAGCGATAGGATACGTTTCACAGTTCTTCTCCTTATTTCTGCAGTTCTTTTCTGTAATGATCCAGCTCACGCTGATTACCGTAAACAAAGTGCCCCGGCTTGATCTCCTCCCAAACAGGCAGATCGCTGGAATAGTCATGCATAGCAGAATCATAGACCAACAGCTCTTTCTGACGTTCCAGTGTCGGATTTGGGATCGGAACCGCAGACAGCAGAGCTTTTGTATATGGGTGCAGCGGATGCTCGAACAGTTCTTCTGTTTCTGCCAGCTCAACAATGCGTCCTTTATGGATTACTGCCACACGGTCAGAGATATAGCGAACAACAGACAGATCATGGGCGATGAAGAGATAGGTCAAGCCCTTTTTCTTCTTCAGATCATTGAGCAAATTCAGTACCTGTGCACGAATAGAAACATCCAGTGCAGAGATTGGCTCATCGGCTACAATAAATTCCGGCTCCATGACAAGAGCTCGAGCGATACCAATACGCTGACGCTGACCGCCGGAAAACTCATGCGGGAAACGAGAAGAAAACTCCGGCAGCAAACCAACTTCACGGAGAGCATTATCCACTTTGGCTTTTCTGTCCGCTTCATCATGATAGAGTTTATGGTTGATCAAACCTTCGGAAACAATGTAATCAACCTTTGCGCGTTCGTTCAAGGAGGACATCGGATCCTGGAACACCATCTGACAGTTTTTGATCAGATGACGGTCTGTCTCCTTGGAGATTTTGCCGCTGATACGTTGACCTTTGTAGAGAACTTCGCCGGAAGAAGCAGAATTGATGCGCAGAATGGCGCGACCGATGGTAGTTTTACCGGAACCGGACTCGCCAACCAAAGAGAAGGTCTCTCCTTTATAGATATCGAAATTGACATTGTTGACTGCAACAAATTTTCTTCTGCCCTTGCCAAAGCTGACTTGGAGATTCTTGATCTCAACCAGTTTTTCGTCAAAGACAGCCGGCTCTTTGCCCATTGGTTTCATGGTAGCTTCTTTTGCGATCTGAGGTTTCTCGATTTTGGGGGCACGAGGATCCAGATACCATGTCTTTGCCTTATGGGTCGGAGAAATCTCGAAGTACGGAGGTTCCTCTACAAAGTCGATTTCCAACGGACGCTTATTGCGTGGTGCAAATGCATCGCCTGTAATTTCATTGAAAAGGTTTGGTGGTGTACCATCGATAGTAGGCAGTGGTTTGCCTTTTTCGCCGTACTGAGGAAGAGATGCCAGCAGCTCCCAAGTATATGGATGCCATGCATCGAAGAAAATCTCATCGACCAGACCATATTCAATGATCTGACCTGCATACATAACTGCCACGCGATCTGCAACATTTGCAACAACACCTAAGTCATGCGTGATATACACAACTGTCATGTTGTATTCTTTCTGCAGATCACGGATCAGCTTCAGGATCTGCGCCTGAATGGTAACGTCCAGCGCCGTTGTTGGCTCGTCACAGATCAGAATTTCAGGATAGCAGGCAACCGCGATAGCGATAACAACCCTCTGTCGCATACCACCGGAAAATTCGTGAGGATACTGTGAATAGCGTTTTTCTGCATCGGGGATACCGACTTTTTTCAGCATTTCGATAGCGGCTTTTTTCGCTTCACTTCCACGCAGACCCTGATTATGCTCAATGCTTTCTTTGATCTGTTTGCCCACAGGCATCAGTGGATCCAGCGAAGTCATCGGGTCCTGCATAACCATGGCAATTTTTTTGCCACGGATGGTCATCCACTCTTTCTCTTTGCTGTACTGAGCTAAATCGACACCATCGTACATGATGCTGCCGCCGGTCACATGACCGTTCGCTTCCAGCATACCGATGAAGGACTTGGTAAATACCGATTTACCGGAACCGGATTCACCAACGATAGCTAATGTTTCCCCTTTGTACAGATCAAGGGAACATTTTCGGATCGCTTTCAGTGTTCTACCACGCAGGTTGAAACTGATTTCTACATCCTTTGCAGAAAGGATAATTTCTTTATTCATGTTGTTCCCTCCTGCTTATGTATGGTTTTTCGGGTCAGCTGCATCAGAGAAAGCATTGCCAACCAGATAGAATGTAAAGGTTACGATGGATACGATCACCGCCGGGAAGAACAGCAGATGCGGTCTGTTCAGGAAGTCTGTACGAGCATTGCGCAGCAGAATACCCAAAGACGGTGTATCGATGCCGAGACCCAGACCCAGATAAGACAAGGTGGATTCTTGTGCAATAGTGGATGGAATGGAAATCGCAAGACGCAGAATAATAGCGCTGACCAGATGTGGGAGAATATTTTTGTGCAGAACTCTCCAGATTGGTGTGCCCAGACAGCGGGAAGCCAGATTATACTCTCTGTCACGATAAATCATAACCAGATTTCGTACATTGCGTGCCATTCCCAGCCAACCGATGGAGATCATGGTCACTGCCATGATAGTGAAAGACTGGCCAACAACCATAGCGATCAAAGTCATATAGATGATGGTCGGGATATTGCTGATGAAGTTGTACAGCTCGGTAAAGAAACGATCCAAGCTGCGAACGTATCCCCAGATACAACCGATCACAACACCGAGGATAGACTCGCCCAGTACAACGATCAGGGAAAGACGAATGGAGATCTGAGCCGCATACCATACCTGACACCAATAGTCACGGCCCAAGTTGTCAGTACCGAACCAGAACTCTGCGTTCGGTGTCTGGAAAGCGAGATCATAGTCGATTCTCAGGCTCGAATAGTCATATTTTGCAATGACCAGTGCAACATGAGAGAAAATAACAACAAAGAGGAAGAGAATCAGCATAAACACTGCACTTTTCTTCTTCAAGAAGTTGTGCATAACGGAACCCCAGTACGAGTAGTCTGAGAAACCAATTCGTTCTGCATCTTCAATAGAATGTTCCGCAAAACGGAACAAGTCCTTTTTATCGTTGCTCATCGTGTGGCCTCCTTTCCTGTCAGAGTAATTCTTGGGTCAAGCATCGTCATCAGAACGTCACCAAGGAATGCGCCCATGACACCCAAACTTGCATAGAGCAAAGACAGGGTCTGTACAATGTTGACATCGTAAGCGGTAATGGCATCTGCCAGGAAGGTACCCATACCCGGAACAGAGAAGAAACGCTCCACCAGCAAGGAACCGCCAATGGTATCCAGCAACGATGCCGGCAGATACTGTACCAGTGGTACAAAAGCATTTTTCAACACATGACCAAACATGATTTCACGGGAAGATAAACCTTTGATGCGGGCCATTTTGATGTAATCTTTATTCAGTTCGTCTACCATGTAGCGTCTGGTCCAGATTGCATAGCCGGCGATGGACACCATAGCTAGGCAGAATACCGGCATGATATTTGACAGGAACGGCTTTCTGGATGAGTATAGCGACGGCAGCCCCAGCACCTTGGAACCGAATACAAGAATCAAAGAATACGATACGATGGTCGGCACAGCACGGACAAAAACGGTATAACCGGTACCGATATGATCGAACAACTTATCTTTATACAAAGTCTGGAACACACCCATGCCGGCGCCGACAACCAGAGAAATACCCAATGCCATAGCACCGTTACGCAGAGAAATTCCTACTTTTTTGCTGATCAGTTTAGTTACCGGAGCATCTCGCTGAATTCGACGGGATATACCGAAATCTCCCTGCAGTGTATCAGCATAAAAACGGAAGAGCTGTTCCGGAAGCGGGTCCAACAGACCGGCTTCACGAAGAATGCCTTCTTTTACATCATCTGTGAGATACATCTGTTCATCGGAGTCGAAGTAAAACTTCTCCGGCGGAAGCATGCGTATCAATACAAATACAGCCGTAGCGATCAAGAAAATCGTAACGACTGATTGAAACAGGCGCTTAATCGTATATTTTAACATAAATCATTTGTCTCCTGTTCAACAGAAAAAAGGGGCTGCATTTTACAATGCAACCCCCTTTTGATCAAAGATTCGTTCATTTCATCACTTCAAAAAGAAGCGACAAGATTATTTTGCTGCGTTTGCTGCGATCTGTTCTCTGGTGAAACCATCAACGTTGGTTACCCAGTTTTTCATCTTAGAATCGCAAGCTGCCAGACGGCTGATCATCTGAGAGTTAGGGTCGATTTTGGTCAGCTGCAGGCTGTTGGTTACGTAGCAAGGAATGGTGAGTGCATGTTCCTGCAGGAGAGCTTCAGCTTCTGCGAATGCTGCCATACGAGCATCGTTGTCATCAACGATAGCGTCTGCTTTGTTGTAGAGTTCGGTGAATTCTTTCTGAATTGCAACGATGTCGCTGTCTTCTGGCAGGTTTACAGTGTGGAGGTATTTGTTGGTCCACCATGCGGTGTCATCGTACAGATAGTGACGCAGGTAGGTGGATGGGTCAGCTACAACACCGCCGTAACCGAAGATACCGAATGCCTGGGTAGCGGAGTCACGTACTTCAGAGTATGCTTTTACGTAGGTCAGGATTTTCAGTTCAACGAAGTCAGAACCCATAGCATCTTCGATGCACTGTTTCAGAACTGCTGCGTTGTCCAGTTCGCCCTGGTTGTTGCCTACATAGTATTCAGCAACGATTGGGAAGGTCAGGCCTTCTTTAGCCAGTTCTTCTTTAGCCTGTGCCAGGTACTGAGCTGCTTTGTCAGCATTCAGGTGAGCGATTTTGTCAGAGCTTGCAGCATCCATGCCCAGGTTTGCACGAACCAGTTCTACGTAGTCTTTACCATCGGAGGTGTAAGATACACCAGCACGGGTGATGAAGTCGTTGGTGCAGGACATTGGTTCAACTGCGTTGAAGCATTTGAAGTATTCGGTGAAGTCTACGCCGTAGTAGAGAGCTTTACGGAATGCTTCGTTAGCAACAGCAGTGTTCCACTGAACGTCTTTGGTGCCATCTGGGAAGTTTTTGTCGTAGTTCAGCTGCAGATGGTTGGAAGTTCTGCCTGGGATTGCTTCTACCATGTAATCATGGAATTTGTGGTTTGGATCTTCTGCGATTGCTTTAGCCTGAGACTGACCCAGGGAAACGCGGTCGATTTCACCGTTTTCGTACAGCATGTAAGCCATATCCTGAGATTCAACGGTTTTGTAGGTTACGGTGTTGAACAGGGTGCAATCGGTATCCCAGTACAGTGGGTTAGCAGTCAGAACGATTTCGCCGCCGTGTTCGTAGTCAGTCATAGTGTAGCAGCTGTTGTACCACATGGTTTCGTTGGTAACAGCGTTTACATTTTCAATACCAACTTCATCGATCAGGCCCTGTGCCAGTGGGTACAGAGAAGAAGTGGTAGTCAAAGAGTCGAAGTATGGGGTTTCTTTCAGACAGGTGTACACGATGGTGTATTCGTCTGGAGTTTCAATGCCAACCATTTCAGCGAATTTAGAACCTTCGCCCCAGGTCAGAGCCAGAGCTTCTGCAGCATCCAGATCTTTGGTGTAATCCAGATATTCCTGAGCGCCTGCGATGTTCTGAACCAGGTTTGCGGAGTTAAAGCCGGAGTTTTTATGGAAGTTCAGAATGTATTCCATACCGGTTGCCCAGTCGTAAGCGGTAACGTTTGCTTTTTCGTTGCCGTTGATGTCAACCCATTTTGCATTGTCGCGCAGTTTGAAGGTCCAGGTTTTACCGCCATCGGTGGTACCCCATTCTTTTGCAACTGCAGGAGTCATCTGACCTTTGTTATTATTGTCGCAGAGACCTTCAACCAGGTTGATAAGGAAAACTCTATCATTAGAAGTTTCGGTGTTCAGAATCTGGAAGGTGCTTGGTGCGCCGCCGGACAGAACCAGGTCAGTGATTGGTTCGTATTCTGGGGTGGTAGCTTCCGGAGCAGCTGGAGTAGTAGGAGCTGCAGGGGTGGATGGTGCAGCCGGAGTGGTAGGTGCTGCTGGGGTAGATGGTGCAGCTGGGGTTTCTGCAGGAGCGGAAGAACCGCAAGCAGAGAGAGTCATTGCAGCAGCCATAGCCAGTGCCAGCACTTTGGTCATTTTCTGGTTCATTGGATTTTTCTCCTTTTCTTTTGTTCATACTGCTCAATTGAGCAGATCAATTATGTTATAACCTAACGATAATTATTTATCAAATAGATTTCATCAATCTATTCTTAATTGCTAATCGATAAAATAAATAAGTATTCTTGCATTATATCTTATATTTATAAAATTCTTCCACCCTTCTCATATCTTTTAGCTTATTTCACCAATCAATCGCTTAGTGGAATGTTGTGATAAGAAAGTTGTATCGAACTATCCTCACTATTACAATTGTACAACCCATAGTGTAAAGAGAAAATTCCGCATAAACATGATGCAAATAATACCTCAGACATCTTGATTTTCAACGTAGAGAAGAGGAATCATTATCTTTAGAATAACACTTTATTTTTGTAACAAGTCCTCTTATCTGTTTTATTACATATTAAAAGAGCAGAAGTTTGAAACTTCTGCTCTTACTATTTACTACTCTATTAACATCAACTTACAACATCCTCTTTCGCTTCCTCATAATACTGAGCCTGTGCGTGCCACAGCTCATGATATTTTCCGCCTTCTTCTGCCAGTAGGCTGTCATGATTGCCCTGCTGAACAACAGAGCCGTGGTCAAAGACCAGAATGTTGTCACAGAAACGACAGCTGGACAGTCGATGACTGATATAGATTGCTGTTTTGTTGCCGACGATATCATTGAATTTGGAGTAGATCTCGGCTTCCGCAATCGGATCCAGCGCTGCCGTCGGTTCATCCAGAATGATAAATGGAGAATCCTTGTACAGCGCACGGGCAATGGAGATTTTTTGTGCTTCACCACCGGAGATTTCGATGCCATTGACGTTATAATCTCGATACAGGAATGTCTCTTCGCCATCAGGCAGAGTATTCAGACGATCTCCAAAACCGACTTTTTCCAAACAGCTGCGAACTCGTTCCTTGTCATAATTCCGACTGACTGCAACATTTTCTGCCAGTGGGAAGGACAACAGTTTGAAATCCTGAAAAACAACAGAGAACAGATCGATATAATCATCATAGCGATACTTTCGGATATCAATACCGTTGAGCAGGATTTGTCCCTCCGTCGGGTCGTATAGGCGGCAAAGAAGCTTAATAAAGGTCGTTTTACCGGAACCATTCATTCCGACAACCGCCAGTTTCTGTCCCACTTCAAACTTCATGTTTACATGGTGAAGTGCGTATTGATTGCTGCCCGGATAACGGAAGGATACATCCCGGAATTCCACATCATACTGCCGATCGGAGCGCTTTTCCGTTGTCAGGCTGCCTCGATACATCTCGTTCTTAATATCCAGATACTCAAAGGTATCCTCCAGAAAGACCGCATTGTTCTTTAGTTCCCCGAAGACAGCCAGCAATTTTGCAATACTTTGGGATAATACTGTAATCGCTGCCACATATTGCGTGACTTGTCCGACGTTAAAGGCTCCTGCCCAGGCTTTCATACACACAAAGAGATAAATCACAGCCAACGACAACATGGATACTGCTGAACCGGCTGCTTTCCATAAACCCAGCGGGCCCAAATGAGCCGCTGCCAATGAATTTTTGTCTCGATAGTCACCGTATGTGTTCATCTTTTTCCAGTAATGATCGAAGCTTTTTTCCTGACAGTACATCCTGACATCCAGCGAGCGATCCCTTTCATCGGGAAAATTGGCTAGGTAATTGAAGAAACGATTGGATTTTTCATAGACCTTTGTAAAGGAAACCATAATGTTCTCCGATTTTGTACTGCATTTGGGAGCAAGCAGACAAAGGAATAACAGAATCACAGCAATCAGAACAGCAAACAAAGGATGATTCAAAATGGTCCACCTGCCTGCGGTACTTGGCACCTTCTCCAGAAACAATGACGCCGAGAGCACAAGCGCACCGAGAATACTGATCAAAGCATTCAGCAGTGTTTCATAATATTCCACCACTCGCAGCAGTCCCCAACTTCGGAATTGGTGATGCAAGTCGATTCTCCTTCTTAAGTCAATGGTAGACTGGCGATCCAGCGCACTGAAATCCATATCCATCGCTTTGTCAGAGAAGACTTTGTTTCGATACATATTTTGAGGGTACTGCTTGCAGGTTTTCCAATGGAACAAGACGCTGTTCAGAAGTGCCAGCACTGCGCTGCTGAACAATGTTACCATTACCCAGAACCACAGCTGCTGCGCTTGCCTCTCCCCGGCTAATTCAGAAATGATCCTTGCCGAAGTATAAATCGTGACATAAGGCGCAATCGCGCTGCAGGCTGCGTACAGAAATATGGACAAAAACAGATTTGGACAGTGATCATCCATGATAATATAAGCCCGATAATTCATGAGCAATGCGTCAAATAAGGGATACTGTTTTTTCTCCATTCTGTTTTCCTCCTTCCCGATAGTATTGGCTCTGAATTTGGAACAAATCGGCATATCTGCCTCCGAATTCGATCAGCTGATTATGACTTCCTTCTTCAAGGATTGTCCCATCCTGCAGATAAATAATACGGTCGCAGAATCGCGTCGATGCCAAACGATGAGAGATGAAGATGGAACTGCGTTCCTTGCACATCTCATTGTACTTCATGTAAATATCATTTTCCGCAATCGGATCCAGTGCTGCCGTCGGCTCATCCAATACAATAATTGGCGCGTTCTTATACAATGCTCTCGCCAGCATCAGTCTCTGCATTTCGCCGCCGGACAATTCCACACCGTCTTCAAAAACACTGCGGCCCGTATGTGTGTACATTCCCTGTGGAAGAGATTTGATTTTCTCTGCCAAACCGGCTTTTTCCAAACAATTCATGACCCGTTCTTCATCGATATGATCCACGCTCTGGGCTACATTTTCTGCAAAGTTGGTCGACAGGATCGAAAACTGCTGAAAAACTGCACCAAACAGTCGGTAATAATCTCTGCGGTTGTACTGCCTGATATCGCTGCCATTCAGAAGGACCTGTCCTTCCGATGGATCATAAAAACCGCACAGCAGTTTTACCAAAGTGGTTTTACCTGCACCGTTGAGGCCGACGATTGCCAGCTTTTCTCCCGGCTTGATCGTCAAATTCATCCGATGGATGGTATCATGTTCTGCACCGGGATAGCGAAACGATACATTCTTCAGCGTCAGCTCGTACTCTGCATCGGCGCTGACCTCCAGTGCCTTCCCTTCTTCAAACAAGAAAGGCTCCGGAACCTCCAAAAACTCTCGCATAATCCCAACCTCTTCGCTGTGCTGTCTCAGAGTAGAAAGATGATTCAGAATTCCGAGAATCCATGTTGTGAAGCTGCCGATTGCTGTAAAGTACAATAAAAACTGAGAAACACTCCAGTTCTCGCCGATTGCCATTGTAATCAGGTACCAATAAGCAATTCCGTTGCGAAGGAAAGTCAGAACAGCATCCAAAATACTGACCTGCAGATACTTCTTTTCACGTTTATAAATGAAAGCTTCATACAGGTTCAGTGTTCTGCCGTGGACGTCATTGAGCCACTGTTTCATACCAAAAATGCGAATCTCCTTGGCATATACACGATCTTCCGCCCGTTTGCGAACATAGTGGATTTTTTTCTGATACGCCCAGCCCTCACTTCGATTCCGATAAACCCATTCCTTTACCCGACTGTTTGCAGCATAAGAAATCGCCGTGGTTGCCAGCACCATCAGGATCAGCCAAAAATCCAAGGATTTCAGAAGAACTAAATAGATGACAAAGCAGATGATATTCGTCAGCAGGTCTGTCATCGAATACCATATCCTCTGTGTTGCCGAACTCTCACCCATTGACGTCGCATCATAGGCCTTCTGCATAAACGTCATAAATTCGGGATCCTCCTGATGAGGATAGGACGTTTCCATCGCTTTGTGATTCAGCAAGTTCATCAGTTCATTTCTGATCCCATATCTACCCACTTCAACATTGGCGTCCAAATATGCTTTTAGCGTTGCCAGCAGAAGCAGCACCATACTGAAAAACAGAATGACCGATAGCAAATGATCCAGCGGAACTCTGCTTTCCACCTTTTCCAGCAGAATCGGTACAACAAGCAGCTCTGCTAAGCTGCCGAGAACCGAAACCGTTGTCACTGCCAGACACAGACAAGGTACAGACGGATGATTCAGCAGTGCTATTTTCAGCATGTACCAGCAATTTTGCAGCATATTGTACTTTGGCTTTGATTTTTGATTTATATTCAATCTTCTCACCTCGCCTGTATCGTAACACCAAAAACGTCCCCGTGATCATTTCGGGGACGAATTGTTCATTTTCGGTGCTGAATTGCACGATTGTCTATTGCGGCAGCAAAATTTCTGTGGTGAAAGCGCCTTCCTCACTGTTGCGGCTGAGATAACCGCCATAGCGATCCACAATGTTGTCGATGCGCACCAAGCCAAAGCCGTGGCCTTCTCCCTTGCTGCTTCGGAAAAGTCCCTTCACTTTCTTCAGCTTTCCTTTGGCTGTGAAATTGGTGAAGGAAATATACAGCTGCGTGTTCTTCATGTCCATATACACGCGAATCAACCGTTCCTCTTCCGGAAGATCCATGCTGGCTTCGATGGCATTGTCAAAAAGGTTGCCGATGATACAGCACAAATCGATTTCCGAGGTCGTCAGTGCCAGCGGAATGTGCGCATCTGCCCGAACTTCAATGCCGCGGGATTTTGCCAGAGAGATTTTGCTGTTCAGGATAGCGTCGCACATGGGATTGCCGGATTTCACAACGGTATCGACTGTAGAAAGATCCACATCCAGTTTATCCAGATACTCACAGATCGCGGACCAGTTTTCAGAGGCGGCGTAAGCTTTCATTGTCTGAATGTGGTTGCGGTAGTCGTGACGCCAACCGCGAATCTGCCGGTACATGTTGTCCACTTCCCGATAGTGGGTTTCGATCAGTTCACGCTGATACTCTGCGATGCGACGATCGATCATGCGGGAAAAGAGATGGAATTTCATGCCATACCTCCTTATAAGCGGGAAATGATCGCACGATTCAGCGCTTCATACTGCCCTCTCGGCAGCTGCAGCACTGTCCCATCCGACAGAAACACGCTGCTTTTTGTCACCTTGCTGATCATAGTTAAGTTCAGAATACAGCTGCGTCCCGCACGGAAGAAGCGTTCATCCAGTTCTGGCTCAAATTCAGCCAAGCTGCGTTTGACGGTGTACTCCTGCTTCCCGTGGATCGTCACATAATTTCGCTGAACATCCAGATAGCGAATCTCATACAACGGAATCCGCAGCATCTCGCCGGAGCATTCCAAAGCGATGAAGCGCTCATTTTTCTTTAGTTTCTGTGCGGCCCGATCCAAAACCTGCATCAGTTTTTCCGGCTGCACCGGCTTCAGCAGGTAATGCAGTGCCGCCACATCATAGCCCTCGGCAATGTATTCGGAATAGCCGCTGATGAACACGATCTGCACTGTCTCATTGTCCTTGCGGACTGTCTTTGCCATGGTAACGCCATCCATCTGTCCCATTTCGATATCCAGCAGAAGGATGTCCCAGCGCTTGTCTTCCGCATAGCGGAAGAGGAACGCCTCCGCCGATGGGAAGCGTTCCAGCTGATACTCTGTCTGATTTCGTTCTGCCCAATCCTTCACAATGGAATGAATGTACTCTCCATCTGCGGCACAGTCGTCGCAGACAGCAATGCGGTAGCTCATCCTGCCACCTCCCTTTCTTACTCTGCATCTATTTTAGCAGGATTTGTAAGGTGTGGCAAGATACATTACGGCCAATCCCTTTCCTCACCAAACACGATGCTCTCCAGAATCTTTTGATGTTTCTCGATAGCTCCGGTGAAATCATCGCTTTGTTCATAAATCGTCAGCCCAAGGCAGCCAATCTCTTTGTATGGCAGGAAGTAGGTGTAGCTATAGGACTCTTCTCCCAGTGCAGGTGTTGGTTCATCTTTAGCGACAGAACGCTTATTGACCTTCACCCATACAGTCTGTCCGCCAACTGAAACGCTGTTGGGCGCACCCACAGCAGGATTGTAGAAGGACAGCAAACTGCGCTCATATCGGTCTTTGATCGCCTCTCCGTCAGCAAGCAGGTCGATGACAAAGCCTTCGGCGGCTTTTCTGCCATCCGCATAGACGAAGTCGCCATCAGCGATGACACCGTTGCCTGTGTCAAGGATCCAGTTGCTTGGAACAGTCATGGACAGCTCTACCGCCTTTCCTGCAATCAAACCTTCTTTATCATTTTGGAGACTGACTGAGAAGCTGATATCATTCCAGGTCGGCTCAACTTCCGGCATTTTCGGTGTGATATCCGCCTTCACAGACTCCATGATGCGGTACACCGCTTCATCACTTTCAGGGTCATCTTTCGTTACATAGAAATGAACATTGACGAGACAACCTTCTTCCACAAAGTTATAGCTTCTGATTTCGCTGTTATACTGCGCACTGTCCTCTGCCACACCGATGGTTTGCAGACAAAGCCTGTTTTGAAAACTCACCACGGAAGAATCCAAAGCAAAGGGCATTTCCTCCGGATTTTCCAGATTGGTAAGCCCCTCACCCTCCTGTAATTCACGGATGATTCCCAAGGAAACGCAGGCTTTCTTGCCTTGTGCGTCGTCAATATCCGAACGACCTTTGGTCAACTGCCAATCCTGCGGAACTTCCATAGTCAAGGTCAGCGTCTTGCCGTTATACGGCTTGAATCTTCTCTGGATAATCTTATAACCCTCATTCTTTGCCGCAGAATCAAGCTCTGTCCAAAAAACGTTGAGGCTCGGCTCTTCGTTCTGCTGCTCTCGATAGCGCAGCAAAGCCAGCTGCTGTTCTCCATTCTCAGGGTACAAAATAACCAGCACAAAATGCTCCGTCATTTGGATTGGGTTCACTTGGATGCTGCCCTCCGTTTTCAGGAGAGATTGCCCATTCAGTGTCAGCTCCGCGTTGGACAACGGACCAAATGGAACACTCGGACCTGAGGTAATTTCCAGGAACGTTTCATAGTCCCATGTCAAAAAGCGCTGACCCTCATCCCAGTTAAAGCAATCGGTCGTTTCTCCCGTTTCTGCGTCAGTCAGACAATAGCCGAATGCGCCTGTATGAATGGCAACTTTGCTGTCGTTGACTGCCTCGATTCCGTACTGCATCGGACAGCTGCGCCCGCCGATGATCTTAGCGTTCAAATCGCAAATAACAAAACCATACAGAACATCGTCGCCGGTACGGAACCTCAACATAATGCGCTCACCATCGTTGAGAAACTGCGGCGCATAATACTGATGAGGACCGGGATAATCATTTTCCGACCAGCTCGGAGAAATATTTTCATAGGCCAAAGGGTCCAGTTCGTCGGCAGAAAGCAGCAGTTCCGCACTGCCGTTAGTCCAGCCTAAGTAAACATCGCCGTTTTTGTCACAGTAAACCAGTCGTGAGCCGAATACATCGTAGGAAGGCGACTGATCAAAGGGTTCTGCGAAACGTTCGCTCATCGGCAGCTCAATTCGCTGTTCTTTTGATGAATCTGACTGGCTCTGATAAATCACACAATCCTCGCAGCGCAAACGGTAGTCATACCCCACCCAGTAATCACAGGCTTCCACTGCCAAAACGGTTTCCGCTACGGGTTTTCTCCATAAACACTCTCCGTCGTGCGTACTGTAACACTCCAGCTGTTTGGAGAAACTGTCGTAGAACAGCAGCTTTCCTTTTAACTCCAGCATCGGATACAGGGCGGATTTGCAGCTATTTTTCAGCAAAACATAGTCGCCAATGACGCGGTTTTCCTCTTTCACAGAAACTTCTTCGATTTCTTCCGGTGCTGCCGGTTCCTGCGGGATCTCCACCAGAGCTTCCGCTGTTTTTATACAGCTGCAAAGCAAACAAAGAACCAAAAGGAGTGATAGGAATTTCTTACTCATGCTTTGCTCCTTTCTGCTCAATCTTTTCTCTGTCCATGTCAACGATACACCATTCACCCCACTGGAACTCAAACTCCGCAGTGATCGTTTCCTGCAAGGTGTATACCGGGGGTTCATTCCAAAAGGTTACCATATCATAGGAACCAAGGACGATCGTCGTACGATTGCCCTGCTCCTCTATGGACAGAAGTCCATGTGCTCTTGCTCCGCCATAGCCACCCAGCTCATTCAGATACAGATACTGTGTCTTTTCATCATAGTTGTGGTATGGAAAAGCCGCAGCCGGATTGATCTCTGTGATTGTTGTTCGCTCACCAAGTGTCCACTCAATATCCCTCAAGGAAATTTTGTAAGTTCCGCTGTCGTTTTTCCACTTGTCGGCATTCACATACTCCTCTTGATCGATAAGCCAGAGGAAGAAGAGACCCTTTTGTTCTTCGGACATGGACTCATTGACCGTCAGACCCATGATATCCAATGACTCTGTGATATGCAGCAATTCCTTCTGCTGTTCCGTCAGTACTTCTTCCGGAATCGGAGCCGCTCCCGCCTGCTTGATCAAGCGCAAACTCTCCGAAAACGCTCTCTGTTCGGCAATGGCAAGACACATATCGGCCGTCTTGCTGACAAAAGCAAAGTACAAATAATTGTCGCTGTCATCCAGACGCAACTTGTAACAGTATAAATAGAGTGGAAGATCCGGACCACTTCGATCCAGTATAGCTTCTCTCTTTTCTACAAAAGCCTCCTTGCCATTGACCTGAATCCAGCGGAAGCCTCTTGTCCAACCAACAGAAAAATCACAGTCTTTTATGCTGAGGTACTGTCCATTATCCAGAGCACTGTAGCCGAAAGCATACGGACCTTCCACATCATCACCGAAATGAACTCTTTCGTCCGTCACGCTGGATTTTTCCGGCACAAGCATTTCAATGACAGGCTCAAATTCAAGATCAGTGTAGTTAGCTGCAGTAATTTGTGCTGTCTTTGTCAGCGCTTCCTGCAGCTCTGTTTTGGAAACGCTGAGACTGCTCAACAGTTCTTCCAGTAATTCCTGCTGTTCGGGTTTGCCGCGGTCAAGCAGCACCCAAACCTCCATGCAATAGCCGTTCAAATTCAGATAATATGCAATTCCTCGTTCAAATGGCCAAAACTCTTTCGCAGGGTATTCGGTGATGTGGCGGTAACAGTCACGATTCATTTCCGCGCTCAAATCAGCAAAGTCCGAAGTCATGGGCCACGGCTCCGCTTTGCTGTTAAAGAATTCGGCATCGGCATCTTTATATACGGAGATTCTGCCCAGATGCTCGGCGCCATAGTACAGGAACAAGCCATGCACCTGTCCGTCAGCAGAGAAGGTTTCCTTGAGGCTGATGCCATCGGGAAGCGTAAACTGCAGCTTCATTTTATCATCGCTGAGAGCGTCGCCTTCGTAGGATTCATGAACAGTCAGCTGTGTAGTATACTGTTTTGCCTGCGCCACCTCATCGTAAGAAACACAGCGCCAATCCCAGTCCCCGTTGGCCTCGTGGTAAACAGCCGTCAGGCGGCTGTCCTGCTCCAGCAATTCATCGTAGAGTTCAACATAAAGCACCCTGTCGATCTGTTTCCAGTCCTTGATTTTCAGGTAACTGCTGTCTTTGTTCTCCGTCAAAACGGCAAGAATACGATCAATCGTGCTCTTATCCGCCTGCGGTGCCACGCGCTGATGGGACATATAGCGGAAGCCGTTGTGTTCCAGACGGACAGCCAGCACCGTCTGATAGGGCTTCATATCCAGTTCTTCGATTGTCGAGCTGAACGTTAAAAAGATCTGCAGCTTGTCTTCAAAGCGCTCCCAGCCATCAATGGTCACCCTATTATCAAAACTACCGCTGTCCCCCAGTCGAACGAAGCAATCCGTCTCTTTGTGATAGTAAAACTCATTGCTTCTGAGATTGACGGCATCAAGATCAAAATACTTCTCCGCCTCCGGAATGAATTCATCGGCAGGATAATACCAGTCATCGTTATATTCTCTGCCATTGGGGCCGGTATATTTCTCGTTCAGTTCCGCTTCTGTGTACTGGCGTTTCATTTTCATCTGATACCAGTTGTAGCAAACAGCTGTCATCCTATTACTGGACCATTCAGCTTCCAGTGGATCAAAGAGATCTACCATGTTCATTGTTCCGTCCCCGCAGTCGTACGCACCAAGGAAAATTAGCAGTTCATGCACGATTTCATCTGTGATTTCCGTATCACGGTTCACATCAGGAACTGTCAGCTTCGGCTTTTCATTTTCCTGACTTTGCGTCTCCTGCATTGGCTCCTGCGGGATCTCCACAGGAGCTTCCTCTGCCTTCGTGCAGCCGCTCAGCAAACACAGAGCCAGCAGTAACGATAAAACTCTCTTACTCATCAAATCCCTCCTATTTTGGAGTAACTTCCAATGTATTCAGACATTGCTGGAACAGTTCATTTTGGGTTCCGGTACCGATACCGTATATCGGTTTTCCCACAGCGTGGACTTTGTAGATTCCATCACTGAGAAAATAATGGAATTCGTGCACCAGTTCACCATAGACATTTTTCTTTTGATGCAGAACTTCACCACTCCATTTTCCGACAACGATATCCTCACGGGTTTCAATTTCAGTGAAACTATCCGGGACGATGCGCCATGCTTCATCAGCTTTCAAAACCGAACGGAGTTCCAACATATAGTAATGATCAATGTCTTCATGGAGCATATAGGCTCCATAGGACTTTAATTTGATCGGATCAGATTCCGTATAATCTGGTGCTTCCATACTAACATGATATTTCTCCAGAATTTCCTCAATCCAGACTTTTTCACGCAGCACATTGGAAACGTATCTCCATCCCTGGTCGGTATACTCTACTGTCAAATCGGAACGATTGAACACATCTGCCACTTCATTATACATTTCTACTGTCAGTGTGACAGTATCCGGGCCAGTCTGGACGTCGGTGATTTGATATGCCGGTGAGAAGCCGCCCAAACCGTATGGTTCAACATAGGCTTTCAGATCCGCACGATAGCCCTTAGATTGCTCACTGATCGAATCGATTTCAATTGGCAAATATTGCGCCAGAAGCCCCTCAACCTCTTCCTGAGGATGTGCTCTGAGTGCTCCGTCCACACGAATCGTCGGTGTCCAGTCCCCATCCTTCAACGTCCTTATAATTATGTACCATTCATAGAAGTCCAACTGAATCGGTTTCTGCTCAGAAAACTCTTTGCACAGAGTTTCTTGATAAAGCAGAGGTTTAATCATGCGACCGTACTCCGTAAAGCCCTCAGGACATACCTCACCGTCTATATCCAGTCTTGTGACGCGAACACGATCCTGAGCCTCTGTATAGGAAAAAACATGCTGATAATAATCGATATAGATTGTGCACGCAATTTCTTCACCAAAGTCCATATTCGATATTTTTTCCTCGATTCCGGCGGAGCCCTCTATCCCAAGATACAAGCGTTTTGTGCTGCTCTTTCCAGCCAACTGTGGCAGATCATTCCGGCTTTTGGTATCGACAACAAATTCATATCCACTTTCCATTCGGGAATGGCGGCGCAGAACACCGGAGATTTTACCAAAGCCGCTGAAATCTGCTATCAGATGCGCCAGATTTCCTTCAGGATCGTTCTCCATTTCCAGATTTTCCAGCGTCCACATACCAATTTTATCGCCAAAGGTCAGTAACTGCCGACTTTCCTCGTTGAATCCCAGCTGAAAATCCACCTGCTGCGGGTAAATACCATGATCCATTCCTTCGCGGACATCCATGTAATAGGACTTCTCTTCGTCACCCGCATGCACAAAGCAAAAGATTAAAAAACCGCCCCGAAGTTCTGTATGAGTCAGATAGTTTGCATCATCTTTCGGCACAGGTAATGTCGTCTGGATCAGACTTTGCACGTTACCTCTGCTGTCAAACTTCGCAATCTTCCAGAATTCACCGTCTGCTTCATAGAAGAAAATCACATGAGTCGACATATCTTCCAGATCCACTGTGAGGCTGTTGCGGTCAAGGATCATTCTCTGTTCTGACAAACCATTTCCTTCTCCGCCTAAGGTTTTCACGATTTTCCCCGGATCTTCCGCCTCCAAATCATAGAAGTGCATACAATCGTCTTTCAGCAAAGACAGATAATATGGCTCTGTAAAGCGCGGGAGCGACTGTTCTGTCAGTCCATCCTCAAAATAATGCAGAGTGTGCGTTGATGTACGGTAGTAAGCGAGTTTTCTCTCTTCTCCGAGCTTGACATCCAGAATCCAATCTGCACCCATCTGATCAATGCCGCCATGCTGCGCTTTGATGTGGGTCGATTCTATCATGATTGGAGGCTGCTCTGTCATGTGCTCGACCAACTTTAATGTGCAGAAATCCTGCTCGACCTGTACAAGCAGTGCACGTTCCTGCTCCGGCAGCCACAGTGAGAAAGAAGGCTCCTCAGGTTCCGTCACAAGCTTTGCCTCTGTCAGATCACCCAGCTTCCATTCTTCCTCTTTGCCTTCCTCAGCCAGAAGAATGGATTTTCTTTGTACCTGATAGCCCTGTTTTGGACCATTTACATGCTCTGCATCACAGTAGTCATAGCTGACTGCAAGCAGACGATCAAATTCACTGTGCTGCTTTGTTTTGAGAATACAAATTCTGTACGGAACATACTGCTGTCGATAGCAGTTGTTGACAGGATCGTACATGCGTATTTTCTTGTAACTGTTATGCTCAAACAATACGCTCCAATCATCCACTCCTCGATGCAGTTCTTTCAAACTATTTCGGCATGCTTCACTCTCCAGAAATGGAACGATCGGCTCTATTGGTGGAGCAGTATCCGCTTCGCCATCTTCCTGTTCAAGAAAGATAGCCCACTCTTCTTCCGTAAAAAAAGGCAGCGATTCCTTTTCTACCGGAACCGTCACTTGTGTGCTCTCTTCAACAATTTCTTCCTGCTGCGGTGGAGTTTCCTGTACCGTGCACGCTGCAAGAGAACAAAGACACAGCAGAACACACAATATCTTCTTACTCATCAAATCCCTCCTTAGTAATAAAGGGTGTAGTTCTTCCCGCCGAGGCGCCATTGACCGTCTGCATTTTGTCTGACAGACAAAAGTGCGACCTTTCTTCCGTCGTTATTCCGGTCAATACGGAAATACACTGTTCCATCGATTTCTTCCAATAGTTCAATGCTATCCATATTCCAGGTTTCGATCATGTTTCGTTCCGGCATTCTGCTGCCAAAGGCCGTATTGAAATAAAGCTTTCCTTTGATATCCTTGAAAGCAGGAAAATCGGTACTAAGCAGTTCTGATTTCAGGTCATCTGACGTACTCAGGTCATAGTAGATTTTGAGAATATCTTCTGCAATGTCCGCTGTGCTGTTCCATGGGAAATCTTCTCCCCACTGTTCTTTCGTCACCTCTGCAAAAGGATAGTCCTCTGTCATATAAAGCCACGGTCCTTCATCTGCCATATGGTAATACCTGCATGGAACCATCACAACATCCAGATTTTCCGTAGGGAACGCAGTGAAATCTGTACGGGCACAGTATTCCAGCATCATGTCAAAATTCTTCATGATTTCTGTCAGTGACTTCTGCAATTCCTCTTTGCTCAAACTAAACTTCTGCGCAAAATCACCTTTCTCAATGTACATAGATGCAATTTCTTTTTCATAGTCTTCCTGCTTGTAGTCGCTGTATTGAGCGTAGCCGATCAAATGGATTTGATAATTACCGTCAGATAAGTAGAAATGTTTCTCTGTGGCATTCTTGAGAGAAAAACACGTTCCCTCATAGTTTCCCGCCTTCGATGCCTCACCTTTTTTACGGTAATATGCAGTAAGACTTTCGTCTGAAATCGCATCTTCCTCACTCAAATCGCGGATCCATTTTACTTCCAGCCAACCAACCTGCTGGCGGAAGACGTGATTTCTCCACTGTTCCAGCAGACTGTCTGTCAGCTGAAAGGACAGCTGATACTGATTCCAGTCCATGGGGATATTCTGCGGATCGATTTCCACAGTATCCTGCACCTGAGGAAGGGTCGGTACTTCCTCAGGCTGTGTTTCTTCGGTTGCCTTGCTACATCCCACAAGCAGGCACAGTGCCAGCAGCAGCGCAAATACTCTTTTCCTCATTGTCCTTCTCCTCTCATAGACCATCAGCGGATTTTCAGCAATTCATCGCTGACTTTGGTATCAATGGCATACTGTTCCCATGTCGCACTTCCCTGACCACTCGGGTAATAATTGAAGCTGATTCGACCTTCGGACAAGCTGATATCCGTGACATTATACAGGGGTATTCCCATACTTTCCGTCATGATTGCCGGCAATTCTGTTGGGATGTGATGCAGTACTTTGCCATCAGCATCGAAAATAACAGCATTCCAACGCTGTTCGCTTGCTTTGTAATACATCAGTGCAAAATGCTCCTCTGCCCAGTCACTGCCATAGCTGTTTGCAAAATGCAAATCCATACCCCATTCTGCGGAATCCATCAGAAGATTCGGTGCATTCTCAGCAGACAAATCATACAGTTCTGCACTATAATAACCCAAACTCAAAATTCGTTCATTATTGAGGAAGTACTCTCGACCAGTTGAATTTCCAAAAACACTTAAGCGTTTATCCTTGGCCGAATAGTACGCAGCACCGTTGGCAGTAGCAATCAGTTTATCCTGTTCTTTTCCCTGAGGCGGCTGGATATACTCTCCTAAATCTGCATAACTGTACACAGAAGAAAGAATGGCATTTGTATCACTGACCGGAAGTGCCGCCTGAATGTTATCATTGTCCAGCAACAGTCCCCTCTTTTCATCTTGGAACCACAGACTTGGATGCCAGTTTGCTTTTACACCGAAAGCTGGTGTAAGACCAATGCAATCTCCCAGATTCCAATCCGCTTCCCAACCGGTGGAATAGACTTCATCCCAGTGCAGTTTAGACTTTATTCCTAATATCTCTCCATTGGAATCTCTGGACTTCGAGGCGGAATACTTTTGCCGTGCCACAATAACCACGCGATCAAAGACGTTGCAGTTTTCTATTTTCAAGACGACGACCCAAGTTGGTACATACTGATCTCTGTACTCATAACGATATGGATCGTACATATCTTCCGCCAGTGTATAGCTGCGATGTTCATACAGCACTTCCATATGACTGCCTGAATAGATACTACTGAGCAGCTTTCGGCATTCTTCGCTTTCCATAAACGGCGTAATTGCGGTGGTTGGCATAACAGCCCTCTTATCGCTATGGATTACATACTGATTCCATAATGCTTCACTGATCAGAGGAAAATACCCGTTTTCATCCGGACCGCTGACTACCGGGAGTTCTTTTAATCTGTTTTCATTGATGGGATTTTGCAGCATCGGCTGAGATGGAGTCACTTCCAATGTTCTCAGGCATTGTTCGAAGTACTCGACCTGTGTTCCTACACCACCGTTACCATAGAGTGGATAACCTACGGCATAGACCCAGTATGTTCCATCGGTCAGGAAGTAGTGGAATTCATGCTGATATCCGCTCACGCCGCCTTGTTCTATGGTCCAGCGGATGTGATACGCTTGTCCATTCCACTTTCCGAAAGTACAATCGGACTGCTCGATCACATCGAATAGCTGATCCGGTTTTACCAGCAGTCTTTCCTGTGCTTCTGCAACACTGCAGATCTCAAGAATCGTAATACCATTCGTTGTCACATAGCTGCCATGAGAAACCAGCCGGTCATTGGGTGCAGTCATTGCTATCTCATACTTGGCCAGAGATTCCTCGTCCTTGAGGTTCTGTGTCAGCAGCGGCAAGCGGTAGGATTTCAACAGGGTATTCAGCTGCTTCGCCACTTCCACCAAGCGCTCATCGCTCATGGTTTCCATTGTGCCGTCGTCAGGATTACTTATTGTAAGCATACCGTCATTCACAACACCCCTGTATTCCCTACTCACAATGGAATTGTCATCCAAGTCCACAATATAGGTCAAAACAGGTCCTGACGGAGCCCCGGTGCTTGTGCCAATATGCCGAAGCACACTAATCTCAAGTTCATTACCTTTACCTATACGGATTTCACCTTCATTATGTTTAGAAAACTCTGGTACAAAGTCAATATTGCTAAAAACCATACTGACATCTGAATTGGACTCCAGATTCATACGATAATTACTTTCTCCGTTGGTCAATCCGTAAACATCAATAAAGTCGCTGGAAGCAATCTGATCGCAGCGATCTCCGCTCTGGCGGTAGTACGGATGCGAATACGAATACAATGTCGTTGTTCCACCACCATGGGAAAGCTCTCTGCCTTTATCTGCAAAGAAATAGAACGGATCATGGCCATCAATATTAACCACCACATACTCATGCATCTCTTCAAAATCAGACTCGCTGCGGAGTTCTCCCGTACCATCACTGTACAGTGTGTTTTCCAGCAATCGACGCATCTGCCATTTCTCTGTTACGGAAACGGTCTGCACATGTTGTCCGTATTGATAGAGGCTCACATCGATTTTATCATAGATCGGATCTTCGTTTTCATCCAGAAGGTACAGGCCATCCATCATACCGCCCTGTCCAACGTCTGTGATGATGTGATTTCCGTCGTTCAATGATTTGAAGCGGAAGCCCTGTGATTCGATCAGGCAATCATAGCTGCCATCTTCTCGCGGCACACCGACACCTGTATACCAATAAGGGCTGGAGGTACGGTAAGCAATATCCGCACGGTACAAGCTCTCATTCTTACCAAAGCCCACTTCTTTCAAATTGCTGATTTCCAGTGAGTCAATGCGCATGGATTCCGGTACCGTCTCGCCCATGAACTGCTCATAATAACTTTCGATACCATCAAGGACGATTTCTGTCACTCCCGGTTCTTCACTATAGAAGCGGAAATTCTCGAAACTTACCTTCTCGCGGAACAGTTCTTCAGCTGTTTTGTGAGGGAAGGTATTGGAGAGGACCTTCCAACCATCATCTTCCAGACGAACAGTGGTTAACGCAGTACCCATAACAGCATCTCCGCGGGTAGCATCATAAAGCGTGCTTTCAATGTACAGCAGGTTACCCTCCTGTCGGGAATCAAGCAAAGCATACCAAACTAAGCCCGGGTCCCAGCCTTCCGGGATTCGATACATTTCCTTCTTGGCATCATAATAATTGGTCTGTGTTCTCAGTTCAGCCGCATCAATGTCAAGATGTTCTTCCAAGGCATTTTCGATTTCTTCCTGTTTGCACCAGACAAATCCATCTTCATCGACAACATAGTCCATTTCATGGTCGGCAATAAATCCGAACCAATTCCAGTCACCATAAGACTGCCAGTCAATGCCTTCGCTGACATTGAAACTTTTCCAAAGCCATCCACTGCGCCTAAGATAATCAAGATAAGTTTTATTGTCAGTTTCTTTCTCTTGTTCTGCAGGGTATTCCTGCGGAATTTCTGTTGGCATCTCAGGCATTTCTTCCACGGTTGATTCTTCCGCCTTTTCCCGCTTCACATAAGCACCCAGCACCGTACCGCAGGCGGTCAGAAGCAGAGTCAGTGCCAGCGCCAATGCAAGCAACCGCTTGCTCATTTTGCGGTAATTCAGAATCGCAAGCAGTCGTTCTTTCAACAGTTCGCCGCTTTCACTGAGAGTGACAGAGGCCAATTCGCTGCCCAAATCTTTCTTTCCTGCCGCATTGATCAGCGTGTCACCGTAAGCTCGTTTGCCACTGCCATCCAGATTTTTAATGACAGCTTCATCGCAGGCCAGCTCGCAGCATCGGCTGATTTCTTTTTCCATCAAGTACACCAGCGGATTGAACCAATGCAGGCACAAGGTCAGCTGAACCAGCCACTTGTAGAGCATATCTTTCCGTTTATAGTGGGTCAGTTCGTGGAGAATTGTGTACTCCAGTTCCGATTGACTGATAGCAGTCTGCGGCAGAAGCACTCGCGACTTCGTGAAACCGATTAGCATCGGTGTCGAAATCGCCGGACTGATGCAGAGATCAATCGCCTTCTTGATTTCCAAGCGCTGAGCCAACAGTGCCACATGATCCAGCAGTTCCGCTTCAGAAACAGGGATCCAGCTTCTTCGCACATGACGCACGAAGCGCTGATAAATAAAAATCTTCCTCACAAAAAGTCCTGCGGCAACGGCAGCCCACAGCAAACCACTGTAATTCAGCGCCTGCTTTGCAATATCTCGCCAGTCGATGGCTGGTTTCTCGATTGGCGGGGCAATTGGAACCGTCTCTAACGGGATGGTATTCTCCGGCTTCGCAATCGGAGCCACAGGAGCAACTTGCGGATCACTCGGCTCTGTGATCACGGCCTGTGGCAGCTGCGGAATCTGCAGCTGCTGCTCCATCACGATCGAAGTCTCCGCAAAGCTATGATTCATGACACTTGCTTCCATGGAAAATGGCATCAGCAGGCGCAAAATCACGAGAAGCCAGATGTAATACTGCCAGCTCTTGCTCAGTTTTTCTTTCAACAGCGGCTTCAAAAGCAGCAAGGCCGCGATCATCACGCCGCCTGAAATCGACATCGATAAAATCGTCTTCATACTCTCCATCATTCTTACTCACTCTCCCGCTCCCAGAAGTGTTTCAGTTCCTCGCGATCCTCATCGCTGAGCATGTTGTTCTGCAAAAGGGTCAGCAACAAACCTTTGGCCTTACCCTCGTAGAGCTTGTCCACCAGCGTCTGCGTTTGAGAAGTCTGGTACTCCTCCTCGCTGACGATGGCGCGATACTCATTTTTCCTGCCGATTTTATTGGTTTTCAGCAGTTTTTTCTCCACCAAACGGCTCAGCAAGGTGATGACCGTGTTGTTCTGCCAGCTGTTTCCCTGCTGGGACAACTGCTCCATGATCTCCGCCAACAGCGCTTTTCCGCCCTTTTGCCAGATGATTTTCATCAGTTCCAGTTCAGAATCAGAAATATTGTGAATGCTCATAGTGTCCTCCTTTCACTAACATCTTGTAGTTCATTTTAATCATAACAAGTTGTAGTTGCAAAATCAATATGTTTTCCAGAAATATGTAGATATGCCCAGATATTTCTGTTCAATTACTTCACTATATACAAAGAGCCCTGACGAAAGTCAGGGCTCTTTGTTACTGCACATTCTTTTTCAGGAAATTGATCGCCGCCTCCTCGGCATAAACAGCCGGACACCAGAGATCCGGCTCCAGACCGTAGCCTTCGGAGAACTGGCCTTCCGGCCAGAGGTTCACTGCCGTACCGCAGCTGAATTTTAAGCGGCTATTAGGTAAGGTCAGCACCATGCCGCCGGTACCCTGCAAACAACCTGCTGTGTTTTCACCAATAATCAGAGTATTTTCCAGATTATGAGTCATATCCACAAACAGTTCTGCACCGGAAGCAGAACGCTTACTTGTCAAAACAACCATCAAGCTATCATTGCTGATAAAGTCATCAGAATCTGCAAAAATCGCTTTCCCATGTTCCAGTTCCATATAGCCTTGTAATAGGTCTTGCTCTTCTGGTAGCTTGGCACCAATACAGATACAATGAGCAGGAACCTGTCGATCTGTATAATTGACAAACCATTCTGACAGTGTTGTATAATTTCCGCCGCGGTTAAAGCGAAGATCCACGATGGACAGAGGTTCTGTTTTCAGTTCCTTTGCGGCTTCACTGAAGCGTTTCATATAACAACCGATCGATGCAAAAGACTTGATGCCTTCTACCGTTGACATTCTAGTTACTTCACTTGCAGTAATATCCGTTTCCAAACGTTGATACGGTTCCGCAAACAACAGCTGTGTCGATGCATCCTCGTATGTCAACTGCAAAGGCGGGCAGGCAGACATTCCATTGAGATATTCCATCATCACAACAGGATAGTAAACGATGTCGCCATCCCTTGATAAGGAACGCTTGAACAATAAATCCAAATCATCGTATCCTTCAACAGCTGAAACCAGCTTTCCGTCTTCGCTTTGATATCCATTTTCCGTCTTATGAAATGGGATCTCTATGAAGAAATGTGGAATCAATGACTTGAGTGTGCCCTTATTATCAATACTAAAGTGTCCATCTTGGATGAAACGCATATTCTCCCACAATATCTCACTGAAGCGCTCCACAGTTAGTGTCTCTTCTTCTCTGACTTGATGAATAATTGCTTCCCTCGCTGCACTGAATGCTTCATCACCGCCGAAGTACAAATACAGACCGTAATTACTTCTCAAATAATCGAAGAAATACTGTAAATCTGCCTCAACCTGCGCTACAGAAAAACTTCCGTCTTCATTTGATTCAGCAACGGTCACTGTTGCTTTTTTCAGTTCCGTTTGAATATATTTTTCATATCCATCCAAACTTACTTTCTTCACCGCCTGATGCTCTGCGTTGATTTGTTCCATCAATGAGATCAGTTCCTCGCTCCAGATTCCCTGCAGCGGTTCTTCCGACTCAGCAACAGGTTCAGTGGTCTCCAAAACAACGTCCTCAATCGGTGTCTGCGGCACTTCTTCCGGCTGCGCTGCCGGCACTGTACAGCCCGCCATCAACAGAGCCAAAAGAATACATAATACCTTTTTCATAACATCTCTCCTTTCGCCTTCATCCTACCACAGCAGGAAAAACTTTCAAGACGAAAGCTCTGAAATGTCGTTTTCAGCCTCTGAAATGTCAGTTTTGAGGGTTGAAATGACAATGCGCCACCCAAGATAACCTATCTTATATAAATACAGAAAAGCAGGGTAGCCGAATGGCTACCCTGCTTCTTTTTGTGTTATAAAATTGTGATGTAATCAAACTAAGCTGAACGGTGCTTTTCCTGCATTAGTTTTTTCATTGTTTGGTGTGCGCTCGGTGTATTGGTGTAAATTCACCTTTACACTCTACCATTAAAATGGCTTAGTTATCGGATTTTTTAGAAGTCCATTAGTCAATTGGTTTCATTGTTGGGAAGAGAAGAACATCGCGGATGGATGCGCTGTCAGTCAGCAGCATAACCAGACGGTCTACGCCGAAGCCCAGACCACCTGTTGGTGGCAGACCGTATTCCAGAGCGGTTACATAGTCGTAGTCAACCTGAGCTTTGCAGCTTGGATCCAGAGCTTTGCGTTCTGCAACCTGACGCTCGAAGCGTTCTTTCTGGTCGATTGGGTCGTTCAGCTCGGAGAATGCGTTGCCGAATTCAGTTGCGTTGATAAAGTATTCAAAACGCTCGGTGAATGCTGGATCTTCCGGTTTGCGTTTTGCCAGAGGGCTGATTTCCACTGGGTAATCGTAGATGAAGGTTGGCTGGATCAGGTTTTCTTCTACGAATGCGTCGAAGAATTCTGCGATGATAGCACCTTTGGAAGGTACTTCAGGCAGGTCAACATGATGTTCTTTTGCCAGAGCGATTGCTTCTTCATCGGTGTGAACTTCGTTGAAGTCAACGCCGGAGTATTTCTTAACAGCTTCCACCATGGTCATACGAGTCCAGTTGCCCAGGTCGATCTCTTTGCCCTGATATGGGATCACCAGAGAACCGCAAACATTCTGAGCAACGCGTTTCATCATTTCTTCTACCAGATCCATCATGCCCTGGTAGTCGGTGTATGCCTGGTACAGCTCGATGGAAGTGAACTCAGGGTTGTGTTTGGTGTCCATACCTTCGTTACGGAAGATACGGCCAACTTCGTAAACTCTGTCCATACCGCCAACAACCAGACGTTTCAGGTACAGCTCGGTCTCGATGCGGAGAACCATATCCATATCCAGAGTATTGTGGTGGGTCAGGAATGGACGAGCGGAAGCACCGATCTCGAATGGGGTCAGGATTGGGGTATCAACTTCCAGGAAGCCTTTTTCGTCCAGATAAGCGCGAACTTCGCGGAGGATCTGGGAACGTTTTACGAAGGTATCTTTTACGTCAGGGTTTACGATCAGGTCAACATAACGCTGACGATATCTGGTGTCGGTATCTTTCAGACCGTGGAATTTCTCCGGCAGTGGGAGCAGAGATTTGCTCAGCAGAGTGATGCCGTTGCAGCGAATGGAAATTTCGCCGTGCTGGGTGCGGAATACTTCGCCGGTGATACCAACGATGTCACCGATATCCCATTTTTTGAACTGCTCGTAGGTTTCCTGACCAACCAGTTTCATATTCATGTAAACCTGAATACGACCGGTGGTGTCCTGAATATCGAAGAAGGATGCTTTACCCATGATACGGCGGCTCATGATACGGCCAGCCATGGACACAGCTTTGCCTTCCATTTCATCGAAGTTGTCAACGATATTTTTTGCGTAGTCATTCACATCATATTTGGTGATGGTGAATGGATCCATATTGTTTTCGCGGAGAGCTGCCAGTTTGTCACGGCGGATCTGCAGCACTTCAGACAGGTTCTCTTCGGTCTGCTGAACCTGATTTTCCATGTTTTCTGCCATGGTCAAAACATCCTTTCATTTTATAAAATAACATATTAAAACGAATTGAATTCGTCAAATTCACGCTTAACATTATACTTGTTTTCCAATCAAAAAACAAGTTTTCCGTAAAAAACCGCAGAAAAAAGCACGGGTTTCATAGAAAACCCGTGCCGAACGTAATCGATTTTGGTACTTAAGCCTTAATTTCCACGATTTCGTATTCGATCACTGCACCGGATGGAACAGTAACTTCTACGCAGTCACCCACTTTGTGATGCAGCAGAGCTTTACCAACCGGAGATTCGTCAGTGATGGTATCGAAATCAGAGCTGGATTCTACAGAGCTTACAAAACGGTAGGTCATTTCATCACCGAATTCTTTGTCGCGGATAGTAACGGTGGTACCGATGGAAACAGTATCGTGATTCAGTGCGGATTTATCAACGATTTTCACGTTTTTCAGCTGTTTTTCCAGGACAACGATACGAGCTTCTACGATAGCCTGCTCATTCTTTGCCTCGTCATACTCACTGTTTTCGGAAAGGTCACCAAAGCCTCTTGCGATCTTGATCTTTTCAGAGATCTCTGCGCGGCGTTCGGTTTTCAGGGTCTGAAGTTCTTTCACCAGTTCTTCGTAACCCTCTTTGGTCATAATCAGCTGTTCTGCCAATTTACATTCTCCTCTCAGGGCTGGCTGCCCCGCATAGTAGAGCAAATGGGCGCCCAAAAGGCATACTCCCCCCACTGCAATAGCCCTATTATAGTCAATGTTTTCATAGATGTCAAGCCAAAATTTCGTGTTTACAGAAACTTTTCAAAGGTATTGATATCCGCACCATCCTCTTGCAGTTCAAAGCAGAGGTTCGGCGGTATTTCCTGTCGCTTTTCTTTCAAGATCGCCAAGTACAGCTCCATAGGATCTACATCAAATGGAGCAGCTTTTTTTACATCTTCCGGCACGGATATACGCAGCTCCTGTCTGAGCTCTCCGCTGAGAGGCGGCAGCTCTGTTTTTCCTGTTAACAGCAGCAAACCATCCCACTGACAACGGAAAGGCGGTGCTTCCATTGCCCCGATGAGAGGGCAGCCCATAAGCCCCTCTCTGCTGTTTGTCAATTCCACTGCTGCCCCCAGCTCTTTCATCAATGCTTCACACAAAGGTTGGTAACGCTCCTTGAACTCACACCAGACCGTCACTCGCGGAAAGGATTGTGCCAACTCCCAGGCCAGCATGGTCAGTTTTCCTTCCGGATCGCAGAGTCCGACCCAATCCGTTTCATCCGCTTTAGAGCGCAGCGTGTTAAGCAGGATCTTCTCCTTCTGTTTCGTAAATTCCTGCCGCTTCCACGGGCGCTCTTTGGGTAGAGTAATTCCCTTCCCCGCTACGATCCGTGACGCATATTGTCCTGTTTTCTGCGCCAGTTTGCTCCACTTTGGATTCCGCCCCGGATGCAGAAGCAAAATGCTTTCTCCCTGCGCCGAACACTCTTTGATACACGGCTTATTCCAGAAGTTTGTCCAAAAATTCTGCAGAGTCGGATCTGCAGACAATACCAAAATCATGCTTGTTTCTCCTCTCACAGTTGTCGCTGTTTTCATTATAGAAAGGAAATGCCGTGGGACTTGTCGCAGTTTGACAGCAAAAAAGAAAAGCTGCCGTTTCGGGCAGCTTTTACGATTTATTCTTCTGTATTTTCTTCGGTGGAGTCTTCTGCAGACTCTTCGTCGCTGCTCTCTTCACCTTCAGATTCTGTTGTTTCCTCACCGTTTACAATGTCGGTTTCGGTTTCTACCGTAGTGTCCTCTGCATTGATCTCATTGCTTGCAGTAACAGTGCCGGTGGTCAGATATTCCACGGCAGCAGCCAGCTGTGGGTCCATTTCCGGGGAGATCGCATCTGCGCTGAGGATTTCCTCCATAGCAATAGCAACTTCGTAGTCCGGAGTGATACCGATGCCATCATAGTTCTGACTCAGCGGAGGATTGTATTTATTGGTGGTGATTTTAATAGCAGAACCATCTTTCAGTTTATGGTAAACCTGCATAGTGCCCTTACCGTAAGTTTTGGTACCGACAGATTTTGCAGCTTCATAGTCTCGGAGCGCCTGTGTGAAGAGCTCTGCCGCACTGGCTGTGTTGCCGTTGGTCAGAACAACCATTGGAACATCAATGTGGCTTTCGTCGGAGGTACCGATGATTTCCACGTTACCGCTCTTATCCACAGAGGTAGCCAGATCGCCCTCCGGCAGCAGCATATCCAATACTTTCACTACGGCATCCAGTGTTCCGCCGCCATTGTCACGAACGTCAAATACCAGAGAAGTTGCACCGCCGTTCAGAAGGGTTTCCACTGCGGTCTTGAACTGGTCGTAGGTCGTACCGTTGAACTCCATAATACGCACATAGCCGATCTCATCAAAACTGTTGCTGTACACGGTCGGCTTCTGTACTTTTCGGCGGGTGATCTCGGTGATCTCTCGATCTTCGCTGCCGTTGCGGACAACCAGGCTCAAGGTGGTACCTGCCTGACCGCCGATCTCATTGATGGCGTCAGCGTAGGTTTCCGGAGTCAGGTCAATATCGTTGACTTTTACGATCAGCTCGCCGGCAACGATCTGTGCCGCAGCTGCCGGGGAATCCGGATACACTTCTTCAACGAGAATGTAGCCGTTTTCGGTGCGGGATGCAGTGATACCGATACCCACGATCTTGCCCTCTGTACTGTTTGTGATCTGCTCGTACTGCTCCACCGTATAGTAGCTGCCGTAACGATCTTCAATGCCGGACATATAGCCATAAGCGATGCTGTCCATCAGCAGATCTTCATCGATACTGCCGATATAATTGTTGCGGACATAGGTATCGATCTCCGCCAGCTTGTCATACATCGCTTCACGCTGTGTGATGTTGGAAACAGTCTGATTAAATTTATTGCGGGTGTACATAACCGTGGTGGTGAAGGTCACTGTTGCAACGATGAACATCAGTGCAAACGCCACACCCAATGAGATTTTTTTGTTCATATAAAAACTCCTTCTGTGTCTTCTTGCTCTCATGAAAAATCATACAGAAGATATTTTACCACAAAGTATCCTGTTTTCAAACAAATTATGAACTGTTTGGGGAAAATCCGCTGTTTTGCAATAAACTGTGAAAAAAAGAGCGGTTCTGACTGGCAAAATGCTAATCAGAATCGCTCTCTGCGATTGAAATCAGATAATTTTTCTGTCGCTGAGTCTTTACTGTGATGTGCGGGTCAGAGCAAAGCATCTGCCCATTTTCCTCACGGAATTCCACCTCTTTTGCAGCGGACAGTCCAATGCCTCGCAGTTTTCCATAGGCTTCTTGCAGTGTCCATAGACGGGTAAAGGCTTCGTCTTTGTCTGGCTGTGCATACAGCCACTCCAATTCCCGCTCCGAGTACATTCGTTTTGCGACCTTTTCACGCAGCGGTCCGATTGGCTCTGCGTCAATACCAACAGGATACAGTGAAGCCACGGCCGCACAACAGCCTTCGGTGTGGCTGCCGCTGACATGTAAGTCCGCAACATTAGTTATCGGAGCACCTTTTTCGTTTCTTTCGATACAGACCTGCGAAAAACCCAACTGCCGTGCTGCTCGTTTCATCAGAGCCTGCGTCACTGTGCTGTCTTCCTGTGCTTTTCCGTGATGCAGTGTGGAAAGCAGCTGCAAATCGTTGTCATTCAGCTCCGCCAGCAGAGCCTGCGTCTCCTCTGTGGAAAACCACAGCGCACACTGTGTCTGAGACAGCTCCACAGGAACTCTATTTGCTGCTGTGACTTCTCCGACTTTGACCTCACAATCGTAAGCCAGAACAGCCACTCCCGCTTTCTGCGCCTGCTGCAGTGCAAAACCAAAATCTCGATGGGTACGCCAGTTTGGTCGGAATTGATCCACCTTCGGCATTTGAATAATGAACAGCACCGCCGCTCCATACCCTGCTTCTTTGGCCGCAATAAGCTCATGGATATGCTTTACGCCACGTTCCGTGGGCGCATCGGGAAAGCGTGCTGTGCGGAAATGATCGACCGTATCTTCCAGCGTCACACCCTTGACTTCCACATACCAGATTCGCTGATTGGTCGTCACCTGCAAATCAAAGCGGCTGCTTCCAAAGATCACCTCGCGGCGTACAGAAAGAATCTCCTCCCCATGATCCAGAGGCAGCTGAATCCTTCCCTCAAGCAATGCTTCTTCCGCGATTTTATTCGGTGCCTGCGAGTCCATATTGATGAGCAGAGCCCCCTGCTCCGTTTGCTTTTCCACTGCGATGAGAGAAAAATCCGTCTTTCTCTGCTTGGCTTCCCCTCGATGATCCTGCAGCCAGACTTTAACACCCGGAAGCAGCAATTCTTTGCAGCGGCCTGTGTTTTTTACATGAGCCACCACCGTTTCGCCGTTTCGCTCACAATGGGCAATAAAACGATTCGGACGCTGCAGAAAAACAGCGTCCGTCATAGATTCATACTTCATTAGATGGTTCCGTCCTCCACAAGACCAAGAGTCGGAGAAATGAATTGACGGCAAGCCGCTACGATACCCTTGATACTGGAAAACTCACTGGTGTCGATCATCAGGGTCGGCATACAGCGGTCAGGTACAAATTTCGTGATTTTCTCACGAAGTTCGTCCACAAAATCTCCGGTCATAATGCCGCCGCGCAGAACAACTACTTCCGGGTTCAGGACACATACATAGTTGACGATGACTTTTGCAAGGCAATCCACCAGTTTCTCCCGGATCTGTGCCGCAGTAACAGGATGCTGTTCACTGCGATAATCCAAAATCAGCTGAGACAGGGACTGCTCCAATGCGCCGACGCCTTCTTCATTCTGTCCGTGATGCTCATCCAGAACCATATAACCCAATTCTCCCGCAAAACTGGAAAAACCTTTGTGCAGCTTGGTGTCCAGAATAATACCGGAAGAGATTCCTTTGCCGATGTGCAGGTAAACAACATCGCGGTACTTTGGTTTCAGCTGGGTATTGTAAAAACCGATTGCTGTCAATTTTGCGTTGTTTTCCACATAGGAAGGAATGTCAAAGTATTTCGCTAACTCTTCCTTCAGACATAAGCCCTCCCACTGCGGGATACTCGGGATACAGGAAACCACATCTTTTTCGTCAACAACGCCCGGCAAGCCAATACCGATCGCTACTGCAGGAGCAACACAGTTCTGTTTCATACGCTCCAGAGAGTTGACGAGTGTTTCTGTTGGGTCTTTTTCGCCGTTCAGGTTAACGGAAAAACGATAAATGACCACACCGACCATGTTAACAACACAGCAGGTCATGGTTCCCTGCGAAATATAAACAGTCAGCACATTACCGCTGTCTTCGTTGGTCTGGTACAACTGAGCACGACGACCAACGCCATTACCGGTCATACCGATACTGCGAACTTTATTCTCTGCTTCCAGCAGATCTACGATTTTATTGACGGTCGGCAGACTAAGTCCGGTCAACGCTGCGATTTGCGGTTTGGTCAGCGGACCTTTTTCAATGATGAGTCTGTCGATGATATTCTGATTCACTTCTTTCAGATAACGAGGCTGTCCAACAACCTGCTTCGCCATTGCGTATTTCCCCCAATAAATAAAAAATATTTTTATTTATTATAACACGCCTTAGAAGTGATTTCCAGAACTTTTCAGATTTTCTCTCTTTGTGTGAATTTTAACTTGCAAAACTATTCATTTAATCAAGATTATTTGCAGGATATTATTCAAAACGCTGAATAGTTTCCAAAATATTCAGCGTTTTACTAATATTAGCCTGTTAGCAGGTAAAAGTAAGCGGTGATTGCTCCCCCTGCTCCGCCATAGAAAATGAAAAACCATTGCCGTCATAATCACAGAGGATGCAGCTGCCCTCTCGGAAACGCCCGCTGATCAGCTGCTGTGACAGGGGATATTCAATGTTCCGGCGAATACTGCGGCGCAACGGTCGCGCGCCCATTTGTTGTTCACTGCCCTCACGGCACAGTTCTTCCATTGCCTGCGGGCTGACTGTCAAACTCAGCTGCTTCTGCTCCAATCGTTCCTGCAAATCGCTCAACAGCTTGCTGCAGATTTGATGCAGAGCTGCAGCGTCCAGATCACGAAAGACGACGATCTCATCAATGCGGTTGATAAACTCCGGTCGAAACTGCTTTTTCAGTGCTTCTTTACTGAGAGCCGCAGCTTTTTCATAACTTCGCTGCGGGTCGTTCTGTTCAAAACCGATACCAGTTCTGCTTTGGAATTTCTCGGCACCGACGTTCGATGTCATAATGATGACACAGCTGCGGAAGCTGACGCTTTTACCGTCTGCATCCTTCAGTTCTCCCTCCTCCAAAATCTGCAGCAGTAAATCGCAGATACGAGGATGAGCTTTTTCCAATTCATCAAACAATACCAATGAGTATGGTCGTTTGCGCACCGCTTCGGTCAGGCGTCCTCCCTCCTGATATCCCACATAACCGGGCGGCGCTCCGATGAGACGAGCTGCCATGTGCTCCTGCGCAAACTCCGACATATCCAAGCGGATCATCGCATCCTCACTGCCGAACAATTCCTGTGCCAAAGCACGGCAAAGTTCGGTTTTTCCAACACCACTGGGGCCCATGAAAAGAAAACTGCCTGCAGGTCGTTTTGGGTCACTCAAACCACTGCGGCTGCAGCGGATACTTTCTGCCACTGCTCGCACTGCCTGCTCCTGTCCGATGACGCGGCGGAATAACGCTTCTTCAAAATGCAGGAGTTTTTCACTTTCTTCTTGCTGCAAACTGCTGCAGTTGATACCACACTGCTCCGAGATCAACTGAGCAATGGTTTCCTTTGTCACCTCACAGCGCTGAGAACCGATGGGACGCAAACTGCGCAGACGCTGCTGAACTTCACTTTCTCTGTCGCTGACAGACGCTGCCATATAGAGCTCATTTTCTTTCAGACAACGGCGCTTTTCTTCATCCAGAGCATTGAGTTCCGCCTGCAACTGTGATTTCAGCGCATGAAACAGCTTTCTTTGATCCTGCGCCGCTTTGGCTGCTGCTTCGTCCAGTAAATCCAGCGCTTTATCCGGCAGTTTTCGCTCCTGCAAATATCGCTGTGACAGCTGTACCGCTGCACGAACCGTTTCCTCCGGAATTTGCACACCGTGATGCAGTTCATAGCGCGGAACCAAACCTTTCAGCATCTGCACCGCTGTATCTTCATCCGGTTCCTCCACCAGAATTTTCTGAAAGCGACGGGACAGTGCTGCGTCCTTTTCGATAAAACGCTTGTGCTCGCTCCATGTGGTCGCACCAATGACCTGCAAGTCTCCGCGAGCCAGCTGTGGTTTCAGCAAGTTGGCGGCGGATGTTGCCCCCTCGGCAGAACCGGCCTCGGTTAAGATATGGATCTCATCGATGAACAGGATACAGTCTCCCCGTGCGGTCGCTTCTGCAAGGCAATTCTGAATGCGCTCCTCAAATTCACCGCGGAACTTGCTTCCCGCAAGCAGAGCTGTCATATCCAAAGACAGAATACGCTTTCCTTTCAAAAGTTCAGGCACAGAACCATCATTGATCTTCTGCGCCAAGCCCTCCACAATGGCTGTTTTTCCCACACCTGCATCTCCCACCAGACAGGGATTGTTCTTTGTGCGGCGGCAGAGAATCCGCAGCAGCTGCTCCATTTCCTTTTCCCGCCCGATGACAGGATCCAGCTTCTGCTCCAGCGCCAGCTCACTGAGATCCACCGAATAACGCCGCAGGATCCCCTCCCGCTCCCGGCTTTTTTTCGGGATTTTCGTCTGCTCCGAGTTCTGCAGATTATGGAGCGTGTCCTGCAGCCGCTGCAGATCACAGCCCGCTTCTTTCAAATATTGTCGGCCTGCTGACTGAGTCACACGCAGGATTTTCAGTAAAATCTGTTTGCAGTCCACCTTCTCTGCGCTGATGTGCAGCAATTCATGGAGGATCTGCTGCATATTGGGCGAAAAATCTGCGTAGCCCAGTTTGCTTTTTGTGCCACGACCAATGTGACTTTCAATGAGCCGCAGAAAGTCCTCCGCACTGATATTCTGCCTGCGGATCGCTGCTGCAGCCGCGCTGCTGCCCTCCATCATGATCCCAAGCACCATGTGCTCTGTTCCGATATAGGTCTGCCCCAGGCTTTCTGCGTGCTGACGCGCCAGATCCAGCGCTGTACGGGCATTTTCCGTGATTTTTTTCTCTGAGTCGCTCATGGAATCCCTCCCAAGGTCTGTATTTTCTCTTCATGGAAAGTGTTGACTTTTCAATGGAAAATATACAGGAGAAAAGCCCCTTCCGTTTCCGGAAGAGGCTTTCTTTCTGCTTAATCGCAGCAGCCGCAGGACTGATTGCAGCCACAGCCGCTGCCGCAGTTGTTTCCGCAGCCGTGATTACAGCCGCCGGAGCAGCCACAGCCACAACCGCAGCCACCGCCGATGCTGCCCATATTGCCGCAGCCATAACCGCCGCCACAGCAGCAGATAAGCAGGATAAGAATAAGGATCCACCAACAGCCATTATTACCATTACCGTACATAAAGGATACCTCCTATCAATGATTTCACACTATCCTATGAGTGAAAATCAGAAAGAGTTCCTTTGCTGCAGAAAAAGGTCAAACCCTGCCTGTACGAAAATCATTCCATCGCCTGCTGACCGGTTTTTGCAAGGCTGCAATGAACCTGTACCCTCACTTGACAGTCCGCCATTTGCTGCTTCCATTGCTCCTCGATTTGCGACCAATATTCCGGCTCCGCGTTCTTCAGGTGATCGCAGAAGCGGAACACATCACAGTGATTCCGAAGCAAACAGCGTCTGACTGTAGATTCCGTTTCTTCCCGAATCGCCTCAGACAGCAAATGCTCTGCCAGCTTCTGCTGCTTTTGATCGAGACTTCCGCTTTTACGCTCGCTGATGACCTCCAAAAGCTGTGCGCTGCATTCGATATTGATATAAAAATTCGGGATTCCCTCGATGACTTCTGTTTTGATTCTTGTTTTGCTGTTCTGCACTTCCGCAGAAAGAATCCCCAGCTCCTCCTGTTCCACCACAAGCAAAGCCCGTTCGATCTCATCGTTGACCCAGAGGATGCCCTTGGCTTCATCGATGGGGATTACATCAACCAATTTTTCTCTGTCAAAAACAGCCATACCGCTGATTTTGAAGATGCTGTCCTCTCCCTTTTTCTCAGCGGAAATAACAGGCAAATACGGGGACGCTCCCTCCTCTACCAAACGCTTCATCACATTCATCATCGTACTTTTTCCGATCACGCCGTTTTTCTGTCCCTGCTCCAGAATATCCCGCAGGACAGAACTGTTGCCTTGACTTGCCGCCTGTGCAGAAATCAGTTCTTCGGCACTGCCGTCGGCAATGACCAGAGTCGTAGAGGGAGAAATTTCATTTTCACCATTGAAATAGTGAAGTTCCTGCAGAATCCCGTTACGAGCCATCTCCTCGCCCAACACGATGTAAGTGCTGTTGCCCAGGAAAACCTCATTGCCGTTGTAATGAGTAACACGGTCGATGGCTTCACTGATGCTTCGTCCCTGCGATTGGACCGGCTTGCTCTTTCCGGACCCGGCGGAGCCTTCCTTTCCCTGCCCTGCTTCCGGCTGGTACTGCTGAAAGATCAGGTTGTACTGCTCGTCTTTCTTGTCGATGCCCACTGCTTCGATGATGGTACGCTCCTTCAGTTCCCGACTTTCCATACAGCCGCAGAGACTGAACAAAAGCAAAAGCACAACGATGATTCTTTTCATTGCTTCACCTTCTTTCTGCTTTTCCACAGGAGGATGAGCGGAAGCAGTACGACTGCAATCAGAATGGGTATTCCCGACGCAAAGAACTGATAGAACCAACGGGTTCCTCCGTCTCCCCTGGTTAAGAAGAGGCACACAAGGGTGATCAATGCCATGGTTGCTGCTCTCAATCGTGCGCTTGACTGCTTTGGCAGCAGCTCTCTCAGAAGCAGAACAGATGCCGTGGCATACATCGCGCAGCGGAGCAGGCAGGCAAATGTCCAATTGATGATGTGAAGATAATCCAAACGGGAGAAGAAACCATGTCCCGACAATGCGGCCAGTGTGAAAACAGGAAACATCCGTGTTGCGCCGTAACTGCCCAGTACTACAGTCGTGAAGAAGCTGATAACTTCCGACAGCAGAAACGCTCCCAGCAAAAAGAGATAGCTGTCCCTGTTGAATCGGGATTTCCTTGTATATGGCTGCAGAATGCAAAGGAGGACAAGCTCCATGTTCTGCCCCCAGTAGGCCACCGTGGTCATAGCCAGTGTTTCTGCTGAATCCCGGAACGGCGCTCCCAGATTCAGCCAGTCCACCTCACTGAGAACCCCTGTGAAAATCAGTGCAAACGACAAAACGATCAGCCCGCAGACCAAAAGCGATACGCGGGAGATAGCCTCCACTCCCATGGAAACCATATACCAGACTACCAGAACAAATAAAATCAGGACCCAATGCCGTTTGGCGTTGGGATAGAGCGCAGTGGAAACAAAATACTCCGACTGACTTGCAGCAGCAATAGCAGTCAGCAGACAAAACAGTAACAGGCAAAGCAAAATCAGCGGCTTTCCCTTGGGCAGATACACTTCTGTGATTTGCGTCAAAGACTGCTGCGGATGACGCTTCATCAGAAAAATCAAGGGCAGCAGCAACAGTGCCATCAGCAAAGCACTGAACAATGGCGGAAGCAGCGCATCGCTGCCGCTGAGGGCATAGTGTCTGTTCGGTACAGCCACCAACATCGTAAAAAAGCGGCTGACCAGCAGCATGGACAACAGCTGCAGAGAATTGATACGGACGGACCGGCTCATCGTTTTTCATCCCCCTTTTTCCAGTCGGAACCGGGCATACGCTGCAGTTTTGCAGAGCGTTTTCCCAGGCTGCGCCAACTCTGGCGAAAAGCTGTGTCCCTCATACTGAACGCAGAAAACGGAGCCAGCGGCGCCATGTGAGGGACGCCCTCCGACATCAGTGCACAAAGGTTTACCGCCAACAGCATCAGCCCCAGCGCAATGCCGTAGAGTCCCCAGGTCCCGCCGACAATAATGAACAGAAATTTCAGCAGGGCCACCGCTTCATAAAGCGAAGGCACCACAAAGGAACTGAGGGCGGTCAGCGCTACGATCATAACCATGGGAGAACCCACCAGGCCCGCGTTGACCGCCGCATCCCCGATGACCAGCGCCCCGACGATACCCACCGCATGACCCACAGGCCGTGGCAAACGCAGTCCCGCCTCCCTCATTAGCTCATAAATAAAGTGGATGATAAGCGCCTCCAGCATCATAGGAAAAGGCGTGGATTCCTCTGCGGAAACAATGGTGAAGAGCAGCTGATCCGGCAGAAATTCCGGATCAAAGACAGACAGAGCCACATACATTCCCGGCAGCAGAATGGACAGGAAAAAAGCTGCATACTTCAGTAAACGGATCAGCAAAGCGTAATATGGGCGGTAAGCATAGTCATCGAGACTCTGGAAATGTTCATTGAACAAATAAGGCACGATGAGAGCAAAGGGTACGCCGTCAACCAGAATACCGATGCGTCCCTCTGCCACTTTGGAGCAGAGCACATCGGGACGTTCCGTCGTCCCTACGCGAGAGAAAAGCGACAGCGGTCTGCCCTCCAGAAAAGGCTGCAAGTAACCCGCAGAAAGAATCACATCCATCTGCACTTCCGACAGCTGCCGCTTCACCTGCTCCACCATTTTTTCATCGGCGCGGTCCGTCATGTAAACGATGGAAATATCTGTTTTGGATTGATTGTTCAGCGGATACAGCTCGAACTTGAGTGCAGAGGATTTGATGCGGCGGCGTATCATGGTTTGATTGATACGGATTGCTTCCACAAAGCCCTCTCTGGCTCCACGGAGGTTCATCTCCGTGTCCGGTTCTGTTACAGAGCGCAGCGAATAGCCCTGCAAGCCACAGGCGATGGCGTGATTGGCACCGTCCGCCAAAATCACCACAAAGCCCGACATAGCAAAGTGCAGAACTTCCTCCATGGTATTGCAGGGCTTCTGGTCAGCGGCAAGAACAGCACGCTCCATCAGCCATTGGAGCAGTGCCTCCGGACCGGGACGAGCTAAACGCAGGCCCATCAACGGCTCCGCCAGAAATTCTGCCAACAGCTCCTGCTTCACCATACCGTCACAAAGCAGCAGAGCGCAATCCACTCCGCTGGCTGTAATGCGATGCTCAATGAAATCGCTGGAATGTGCCGTTCTCTCCCGAAAATCCATCAAATTGATATTCAAATCCTTACTGAGAATCTGAGGATCCATAAACAGCCTCCTTCATGTATGCTGCTCATAGTTTGGACAGATTTTCATGGGATATTCCCGAAAAGATGGGATAGACTATGAACAGAACTTGCAAGGAGTGATATCATGCTGGTGGTTTTTCTGCGTACTCTAATCCTGTATGCTCTGGTCGTGCTGGGAATGCGTATCATGGGCAAACGGCAGCTGGGTGAACTGCAGCCCTCGGAGCTGGTCACGACCATTCTTATTTCCAATATCGCAACCCTTCCCATTGAAAACACCAATGTTCCCCTGCTGTCCGGAGCGGTGCCCATCCTGACACTGATGTGCTTTGAGGTCATCCTGTCCTATCTGGGCATGAAAAACCGCCGCTTCCGCACCATTCTCAGCGGAACACCGCGAATCATCATTCGTCAAGGGAAAATCGACCAGCAGGAGCTGGAAAATCTGCGTTATTCCGTGGATGATCTGATGGAGCAGCTGCGGGTCAATTCCATTTTTGACGTTCAGCAGGTGGAGATGGCTGTGGTGGAAACAACCGGACAGCTCTCTGTCTGCAAGAAAGCCGAAACCCTTCCTCTGACAGCCTCCGACCTCGGAAAAACACCTCCGGCTTTGAACATTCCCGCTGTGGTGGTCAGTGACGGACAGCTGCTTCCACAGGGCTTGGACTACTGCGGCATCGGGGAAGAAACAGTACGAAAACTGGCAAAAAAACAAGGCCGGGAGTTACAGGACATCTTTTTGATGACCTGCACACCCGACCAAACTGTTTATATTGTAGAGAAAGAAAAGGACGGTAAACAAGCATGAAACGTCTTCTCATTGCCATCCTGATCGTCTGCACGATTCTTGGCTCAGCAAGCTGGTCTCTCTGGCAGTTTTCTGCGCTTCGCAGCAAAGCTGCTCCCCTGCTCCGCCGCATGGAACAGGCCGCAGATGAAGGAAACCTCCCGGCAGGAACCGCTGCCTCTGAAGAATTTCTGGAGCTTTGGCTTTCCTATGAGGGAAAGTTACTGCCCTTTGTTCGCCAGGATCCGCTGGAAGCCATCGGCAGCTGCGCCGTTCGATTGCCTGCCTTAGCTGAACATGGCGACGAAGCAGAATTTGCTGCTGTTACGCAGGAACTGCACTACCGCATGGATGAGCTTTGGGAAAGTGAGATCCCGTCTCTCAACAATCTTCTATTGCATCAGCGAGCCAGAAAATCCTCCAGAATGTCCTGAAAATGCAGGGGAGACAGCTCCTTTTCATTGCAGAGCCGCACAAGTTCCTCCACTTCCCGATACTGCAGAGACAGGTCCTCTACGGTGACTTCTGCACCTGCATAGATCATTTTGATTCCGTAACAACGATATTTCTGTCCGTCCAGTTCCCGCTCTGTTTGAATCATCACATATTCTGCTTTTTGTGTTTGCAGCACAACGCACACCTCCGTCAAAATAATCAGACGTCCTGTAGCTATTATAGCACAGCAATTTCAGAAAAACTGCCGTCAAAACGCCCTGTATCTTTCCACCAAGTGTAAACTTTTCTGACGGACTGCCGAGGACAACGAAAACCATTCCTGTGACTTGTGCATTTTTACGGAAGGCTCTGTCGAAGTTTGTCGAGCTTTGTCGAATCCTGTCGAAAGCTTCCGAAAGCAATCGAATGCTTTTCAACATTTTTGGAAGCTATATCAATAGTTATTCACAATATCCAGCTTTCGTTGTATAAAATCACAGGATTCAACCAATTCCTCCATGGTTTCAAAGCTATCGGAATACAGTTCGATCATCATAGATGGGTCGGCACCCTGTTCTTTCAGCAGACGAAACAGCCGCTCAAAATCATAGTTGCCTTTGCCCGGCGGCAGGCAGTCTTTTTCGATGGAAGCATTGACCATCAAGCTGTCACTGAGATGAATGTGGCGGATGCTGCTACCTAAAGTCTGCACAAACTCCTCCGGACGATGACCGGAACGCAGAGCTTGTTTGCAGTCAAGCACAAAACCCATCTCCGGAATCGCATGGTGCAGCCGTCTGAGATAATCCGGCTGACCGCCTTTGCAGCGGGATACATTCTCGTGAAGCAGTTCCACACCGTACTCCTTGCCCACAGACCACAAAGTATGGATGTTCTCGAAGGACTGCTCCTCCGTCAGCATCGCTTCGCGAGAAAAGTGATAATCACCGTGGAAAATCAAATACTTCGCTCCAAGTTCGGCTGCCGCTTCAAAATAACGGCGATACTGTTCAATACCGTCCTCCAGGCGATTCTTGTAGTTTGTGAAAAAGTAGAAGGTCTCCATCTCGCTGTGGAAGCTGTGAATGGAAGCGATCTCCATGCCATAGAATGCCGCCGCCTCTTTCAGCCGGCGGACTGCCGGAGCCTTCAGCTCACTGGGGGTATTGAAAAAGCACTCGCTGAAGCGGACGCCCCGTTCTCCCAAACGATGGAGGGACTGCTCCAAATCCAAGGGAAACAGGCAAGCGGTAGAGATTCCTGCTTTCATCTTCTTCGCTCCTTTATCGTAAAATCATACATCATGATTATACCATATCCCGCAGCAGAAGAAAATGTCCAAAAAGTTTAACTTGGAAATATTTTACAATTATATGCTACCAGACAAAGCGTATAAACTTTGTCGAAACTGCTTGACAAGACAGAAAAAAGCGAGTATGATGAAAGCGCTCAAGAAAATGGGGTGCTGGGTAGTCCCGGCTGAGAGAAAGCGGCTCAACGCTTTTAACCCTTTGACCTGATCCGGATAATGCCGGCGTAGGAACATAAGACAGGCCCGTAATGGGTATATTGTCGTACTTCAAGCGCTTGGTGTTATCATCAAGCGTTTTTCTTTTGGTACTGCGCGCGAAGTATCGATGAAAAACTGCTCCAACAAAATTCTATGGAGGTTTTTCTATGAACTCTACGCTCAAAACCCGTCGAATCGTTGAAAGCGGCCTGATGATCGCACTGTCTGTCATTCTTTCCATGCTCAAGATCTTCCACCTGCCATGGGGCGGCTCCATCACTCTGTGCAGCATGCTGCCGATGATCCTGCTCTCCTATCGTTACGGTTGGAAATGGGGCAGCTTTTCTGCTCTGATCTATGCAGCACTGCAGACAGTTCTCGGCGCTGTGGACGGAACATTCACGATGGTGGCTCTCGGTGCGGAAAGCGGCATCTACTCCAGCGGCATTTTTGTGATCCCATACTGGGCAGCAGTAGTCGGTATCATCCTGCTGGACTATGTACTGGCCTTTGCTGTTCTTGGCTTGGGCGGTTGCTTCAAAAAGGGCGAAAACGGCCCAAAAGAACTGCTGAAAGGCGCTGTTCTGGCAAGCTGTCTGCGCTATGTGGTTCACATTCTCTCCGGTTTCCTCTTCTTCGGAACCTTCGCAAGCTGGTTCTTTGGTGAAGTGGGAGCCTTTGGTGAGATGATGATGGGTACCTTCAGCGGCAACCTGCTGTTCTTCCTGTACTCCGTCATTTACAACGGCTGCTACATGATCCCGGAGATCATTATCACATCCGCTGCAGCTTATCTGATGGCAAAATACGCTCCGCAGATGCTGAAAGTGGGAACAAAATAAGTTTCATAGCCTCCCTCAACAGGGAGGCTTTTTTATTCAGAATTTATTAAAATTTGAAATCTTGTTTCTTCCTTTTTCCTTTGATACAATCGATGCAAAGGAGTTGATTGAATGAAAGAAACCTTCGCCACGCCGGCTGTCGGCGCTATCATTCGGCGCAGTATCAATAACGAACCGCATATCTTGATCCAAACCAGAAATAAAGCCAACGACTGCGGCACCAACGGACTGCTGGAGATCCCCGCAGGCAAAGTGCGCGAATATGAGAACCTTTACTCCGCTTTACGACGGGAAGTTCGGGAAGAAACCGGTCTCATTGTCACTCGGATCGAAGGTGAGGATTCGTCTTTCACAAGTTCTTTTGAACATACAACGATATGTGCTCAACCTTTCTGCATCAATCAAAATCTCAGCGGTACTTATTCCATCATTCTATCGGTATTTCTCTGCGAATCCGATGGAGAGCCGCTTACAGAAACGGATGAGACCTGTAATATTCACTGGATGAAGGAAACTGAGTTAAAATCTTTAGTAAAGAACAATCCGGAGCTATTCTTCCTGATGAGTCTGAATCCGCTGAGAAAATATTTTGGTATATAAAACAAGCCGCCTCAGATGAGGCGGCTTTTCTTATGCTTTCTTTCCGACTTGATGCCATGTCCAAATACCCAGTCCGTATTCCACCAAAAGTAGGATGGACAGCGATACCATAGCAAAACGCGCATAAGGCTCAAACCAGTCCATCACATAGCAGACACTGGAGAGCACAAACAATATCCAGTGAAGCATCAGTGAGTAAACATAGGCAAGGCGTCCACTTTTATCGCGGAGCATCACATTGCGTTCATCGTGCTGAGCGATATGCTCCGCTTTCTGACGGCGAGCATATTCCTCTCGGTTTTCCGGCTTGCTCCAATGGAAATAACGCTGCAGTCTCATCAAACCCTGGCCAAGAGTCGCACCGGTGAATCCCCAGAGTAAACTGTCTGCCTTCCACGCATGAACACTGCCGTAAATCGCCATGGACAGTACCAAAAGCCCAATAAAGATCCAAGTAACAGATACGTACAATTCCTGTTTCTTCATGCTTCTTCCTCCTCGTAAATGAAAATCTCTTCAATGCTCATACCAAAGTAACGGGCGATTTTGAACGCCAACAAAATAGACGGATTGTAGCGCCCATTTTCCAGCGAACCAATGGTTTGTCTTGAAACTTCCAAAACAGCTGCCAACTCCTCTTGTCGTATCCCTCGCTGCTTCCGCAGCTCCTCCAAACGATTTTTCATGTTGTCCCCTCTTCCTGTCAGCTTCTCACATTATGGAAAGTTTCCTTTCCATCTTTAGTATAACACAACTAAGATAAATGTCAAGTTAGCTTTCCATTCCATCCATAAAAAATCCACCCTGATCGGGTGGACTTTTCTTTTATTTGCTTTTCTTCGCCTCCGCCAGAATCTTCTGACGATAGGCTGCGGCGGCCTGTTCGGTTTTATTGTCGCCGAAGTGATAGTACACAGCACCTGCCAGAGAATCCGGCAGATAAGTCTGCGGGTAGTAGTGGTTCGGGTAGTTGTGCGGGTACTGATAGCCGATGGCATGACCCATCTTCTGCGCGCCCTCATAGTGTCCGTCCCGCAGATAGGAAGGAATGGACAAGTCTCCGCCGCGGCGCACATCGGCAATGGCAGCATCGATAGCACAGATGGCACTGTTGGATTTCGGTGCAGTACACATAACGATGACCGCCTCTGCCAAAGGAAGCCGTGCTTCCGGCAGACCCAGCTGCAGAGCACTGTCGATGCAGGATTTTACAATGGAAATACACTGCGGATAGGCCAGGCCCACATCCTCGCTTGCCATGACCAACAAACGACGGCACGGAGACAGCAGATCTCCCGCTTCAAGCAGACGAGCCAGATAGTGCAGAGCGGCGTTCTCATCGGAGCCGCGGACCGACTTCTGCAGGGCAGACAGCAAATCGTAGTGCATATCGTCGGCGCGGTCGTAGCGCAGAGAGCCCTTCTCCGACACAGCCTCCACATCACTGAGAGCAATATGCAGTTGGTCTCCCTCCCGTTTGGCAGCAAGGAAAAGCACCTCCACCATGTTGAGGGATTTACGCACGTCACCGCCGCAGCTGTGAGCTATCGCAGAGCTGACGCCCTCCTCCATGGTAACGCTGCAGCCGTACTCTTCTCCAAGGATGTTCACTGCGCGCAGGATTGCTTTCTCCACATCCTGCGGAGAGACCGATCGAAATTCAAAGACTGTACTTCGGGAGAGGATCGCGTTGTACACATAAAAATAAGGATTTTCTGTGGTGGATGCGATGAGGGTGATGGAGCCGTTCTCCAGAAATTCCAACAAGGTCTGCTGCTGTTTTTTGTTGAGGTACTGGATCTCGTCCAGATACAGCACCACGCCGTTCATGCCGTCGATGGTGTTCAGCGAGGAAATGACCTCGCGGATATCGGAGGTCGATGCGGTCGTACCATTGAGACGGAACAGCTTCTTCCCTGCCTGACGAGCCATGATTTCAGCAACCGTGGTTTTTCCCGTGCCGGGAGGACCGTAGAAAATCATATTGGGGATCTTTCCGCTGGCCATAATGCGGCGGATCATGCCCTTTTCTCCAAGAATATGGCTTTGTCCAACCACATCGTCCAGGGTTCTCGGACGCAGACGGTCCGCCAAAGGTGCTGCCATGTGCTCACGCTCCAATCATCAAGTCTTCTTTTAGTATAGAACAAATTTTCGTTTTCGTAAAGAGCCTTTCTGCGTCCGCACTTTCGCAAACGACTGCAAATGAAATTTTCTCGGTCAAAAATCCCGTGTTACGCAAAATTTAACGGTGCAAAGCGGAAAAACTCAAGGAGAATTTGCAGGATTTCTTTCACTTTCATGCAAAAAGCTCTTGATTTTTGCATGCTCAGCCGTTACAATATGGTATAGATTTTTTAAATGATTTTTAGAAAAGGACGGCGAACTTTTTTGACTACCGATTTTTTGAAAGAGATCGAACACCGGCTGCCTACCTTCTCAAAAGGTCAGCGCGCGATCGCACGTTATCTTCTGGAACATTATGAAAAAGCAGCCTTCATGACCGCATCCAAGCTGGGTGCCACCGTCGGCGTCAGCGAGTCCACCGTGGTGCGCTTTGCTGCCGAAGTGGGCTGTGAGGGTTATCCTCAGCTGCAGAAACGCCTGCAGGAGATCATCCGCAATCGCCTGACTGCTGTACAGCGCATCGAGATCACCAGTGGACAGATGTCCCGCAGCGACGTGGTCTCAAAAGTTCTGCAAGCAGATATGGACCGCATCAAAAACACACTGGAAAGTGTGGATATGGACAGCTTCAATGCGGCGGTGGACTGCATCGTCAAAGCCAAGACCATCTATATCCTCGGCGTGCGTTCCGCATCCTCTCTGGCACGCTTTTTGGGATTCTACTTCACCCACATCTTCCCTGATGTGCGCGTGCTGAACACCACCAATTCCAGCGAGATGTTTGAGCAGATGTTCCGCATCTCCAAGGATGACGTAATGATCTGCATGAGCTTCCCGCGCTACTCTCAGCGCACCATCAAGGCGGCTCGTTTTGCCCGTACCCGCGGAACACCGGTGGTTTCCATCACCGATACCATGGATTCTCCACTGGTGGAAGAAAGCGATTCCGTTCTCTGTGCAAGCAGCGACATGGCCTCCTTTATCGACTCTCTGGTGGCTCCTCTCAGCCTGATCAATGCGCTGATCGTGGCTATCAGTCTGGAAAAAGAACAGGAGATCAGCCAGACCTTCGCGGAACTGGAACAGATCTGGGACGAATACAACGTATATGAGAAAGTGAGCGACGATGGCAACTACGAACCATTCTAATTTTCTGATCGTCGGCGCAGGTGCCGCCGGTCTCATGGCAGGCATCATTGCCGGACGCCGCGGTCTGTCCGTAACTCTCATCGAAAAGATGGAGCGTCCGGGCCGCAAACTGCTGATCACCGGCAAAGGACGCTGCAATGTCTGCAACTGCTGTACTATTGAGGAATTTCTCCCCAATGTAATGAACAATCCCCGCTTCCTGTACAGCTGTCTGAATAACTTCAACCCCTACGAAGTCATGGGCTTTTTTGAAGAGCTGGGCGTTCCGCTGAAAGTGGAGCGCGGTCAGCGCGTCTTTCCGGAAAGCGACCGCTCCATGGATGTGGTGGACGCTCTGGTGGATGAGTGCAGAAAGCTGGGCTGCCGCTTTGTACGCGGCACCGTTAAAGAGCTTCTGATCGAAGAAGACTGCGTGAAAGGCGTATCCACCGCCGAGGGCAAGGATTATTTTGCCGATGCGGTTCTGCTCTGCACCGGCGGTAAAAGTTATCCTGCAACCGGTTCCACCGGCGACGGCTATGCGCTGGCTCGTCAGGCAGGACATACAGTCACCAAGCTGAAACCATCTCTGGTCCCCATCGTAACCAATGAGAGCTACTGTGCCGATATGATGGGGCTTTCCCTTAAGAATGTGGTACTGACCGTTTCGGATAAAAACAACGGCAAGATCGCCTACTCCGAGCTGGGCGAGATGCTCTTCACACATTTCGGTGTCAGCGGTCCGCTGGTGCTCTCTGCCAGCTGCTGCATGAGCGGCGACCTGTCCCGCTACAAGATGGAGATCGACCTGAAGCCTGCTCTCTCCGAGGAACAGCTGGATGCCCGTCTGCTGCGGGATTTCGAGCAGTTCAAGAACAAGGCTTTCAGCAATTCCCTGTCTCTGCTGCTGCCGAGAAAGATGATCCCGGTGGTTGTAAAACTCAGCGGCATCCCTGCGGAACAGAAGGTCAACCAGATCACCAAGGAACAGCGCATGAAGCTGATTTCTGTTATCAAAAGCTTCCCGATTTCCGCCAAGTGCTTCCGCCCTATCGAGGAAGCGATCGTCACCGCAGGCGGCGTGGCAGTTTCCGAGGTCTCTCCAAAGACCATGGAATCCAAAAAGTGCAGAAATCTGTACTTCGCCGGAGAACTGCTGGATGTGGACGCTTATACCGGCGGCTACAATCTGCAGATCGCCTTCTCCACCGCTTTCGCAGCGGCAACTTACTGCTGCGCAGGTTAAATTCTCAGCCTCTGACCCATCGGTCGGAGGCTTTTGTCTATCCATGTTGAAAATGTTGAAATAAAATGGGAACTTTTCATATAAGTGCTTGTATATAGGGGTTCCCATAGAAAATCAACAATTTCAACAGATTCTGCTGCTCTTACATCACATGTGCATTCTGTGCAGCGTTTATGTGAGGTCTTGGAAATTTATTTTTATAATACTCCCATAACTCTTACACAGTTTGCATATTCCCTGCTACGAAAGGAGAATCTCCGTGAATCCTCACATCCGCAAAGCCTGCAGGCAGGATATCTGCCGTCTGGCTGAGATCGAAATCTTCAACTACCGTCTTAATTTCTATCCCATCTTCCGCAGCGACTTCTATTACTTCGACGAGCTGCAGGTCTCTCATTTCATGGAACGCTATGAGAAAGACCCTGCCCTGCTGGACAGCATCTACGTCTATGATGACGGCGTGGTCAAGGCTATGGTCAGCGTCAATGAACAGACCATCAGCAAGCTTTTTGTGGAGCCTGTCCTGCACAGTCAGGGCATTGGCTCGCAGCTTCTGCGTCATGTTCTGGAACAGACAGACGCTTCCCAGCTTTGGGTGCTGGAGAAAAACTCCCGCGCCATCGCCTTTTACGAAGGCCACGGCTTCCGCCTGACCGAGGAAAAGGTCTTTGAGGACGGCACCACCGAGTACCTCATCAAAATGATTCGCTGATTGTACAGCCATGAATTTTGTGTTATAATTAGGCTGTACTTTTATGCAGAAATGAGGTTTTTTCTATGTTTGCTATCGCCATCGACGGCCCTGCCGGTGCGGGAAAAAGCACCATCGCCCGCAAGGTAGCCGCTGAGCTTTCCATTATTTACGTTGATACCGGTGCTATGTACCGTGCCATCGGCGCTTATGCCATCCGCCAGGGCGTGGACACAAAAAATGCACCCGCCGTTGCTGCTCTGCTGCCGGAAATCTCTCTGGAGCTGACTTACTCCGAGGAGCTGGGACAGCGCATTTTCCTCAACGGTGAAGATGTTTCTTCTGAAATCCGCCTGCCGGAAATGGGCATGGCTGCCTCCAATGTGTCCGCCATCCCGGAAGTTCGCGCTTTCCTGCTGGAACAGCAGCGCGGTATGGCAAAACGCCAGAGCGTCATCATGGACGGCCGCGATATCGGCACCGTGGTTCTCCCTGACGCTGAGGTGAAGATTTTCCTCACTGCCTCCGCAGAGGAGCGTGCAAGACGCCGCTGGAAAGAATTCAGCGAGAAGGGTCTGCCTGACACTTACGAAGAGATCCTCGCTGATGTGATCCGCCGCGACGAACAGGACATGAACCGCCCGATCGCTCCGCTGAAACAGGCTGACGACGCAATCCTTCTGGACTCCACTGCTCTGAACTTCGCTGAAACGGTGGAGAAAGTAAAAGAAATCATCAAGGAGCGTGTTTAATATGTTTTACACCATCGCACACACTGCTGTGAACATTCTCTGGCATCTCTGGTTCCGCCTGGAACTGCGCGGAACAGAAAATGTTCCAAAAAGCGGACCATTCGTGTTTTGCTCCAACCACGTGTCCGGTCTGGACCCGACCATCGTTTGTCTGGGCGTTCCGACCCGCATCAAGCTGCGCTTCATCGGCAAGGCAGAGCTCTTTAAGAATCCTTTCCTGCGTATCCTCTTTGTCAACGGTCTGGGCTGCTTCCCTATTGAGCGCGGTACCGCCGACATGGGCGCGCTGGACAAAGCCATCAACATCGTCAAAGACGGCGGCGCGCTGGCCATCTTCCCGGAAGGTACCCGCTCCAAGGACGGCTATCTGCAGCGCTTCAAATCCGGTCTGAGCCTGATCGTTCAGCAGACCAAAGCGGATGTTCTTCCTTGCAATGTGACCTATCTGGACGGCAAGAAATTCCGTGGCCGCGTGGTTGTCAACTACGGTCCTGTGATTCCGTTTGAAACCCTCGGCTTCAGCGATACACAGAGCCCTCGCGAGCTGAAAGGCGCTACCCGAATCATCCGCTCCAAAGTGGAAGAGCTGTCCCTCCTGCCTCCGAAGCCGGAAGAAAGCGAGGACTAATATGCCTGTAACCGTAGCGAAAACCGCAGGCTTCTGCTTCGGTGTCAGCCGCGCTGTGGACACTGTTTATCAGCAGCTGGCAGAAGGCAAAAAGCTCTATACCCTCGGCGAGATCATTCACAATCCGCAGGTCACCGCCGAGCTGAAAAGCAAAGGCGCCGATGTTGCGGAATCCATCGCAGACATGACGGAGCAGCGTCCGGTCATCATTCGTTCCCACGGTGTTCCCCGCTCTGTTTATGAGGAGCTGAGCGCCGCAGGTCTGCCTTATGTGGACGCCACCTGCCCTTATGTGAAAAAAATCCAAACCATTGTTTCCGAGGTAGGTGCCGACACCGGCGTCCTGATCGCAGGAAATCCGACTCATCCGGAGGTTATCGGCATTATGGGCCATTGCTCCGGTGATTATCTGGTCTTCCAGAATGACGAAGAGCTCCAGAATTTGGAGGAAACTATCGTCAAAATGTCAAAAAAAGATTGGGTTTTAGTAGCACAAACGACGTTTAATGCGAAACTATGGAAAAAATGCGTAGAAATCGCAAAAAAACTGTGTACAAATCCAAAAATTTTTGATACAATATGTAAAGCTACATTGACTCGTCAAACCGAAGCTGCCCAACTGGCGGCGGAAAGTGATATCATGATCGTCATCGGCGGCAAACATTCTTCCAATACGAAGAAGTTGGCCGAGATCTGCAGCGCAGCCTGCACCACCGTGTGGGTGGAGACCGCTGAAGAGCTTGCCGAGATGAAGGGGCTTCCCTTCCGTTCTGGTATGCGGGTCGGTGTGACGGCAGGAGCTTCAACTCCGGTCGGTATAATTAAGGAGGTACAAAAAACCATGTGCGAGATTGAAAAAAATCTGAATGAAGAAATGACATTCGAAGAGATGCTGAACGCATCCTTCAAAAGTACATATACAGGAGAAAAGGTAAAAGGTATCGTTACCGGTATCGCGCCAAACGAAATTTCCGTTGACATCGGCACCAAACACACCTGCTACGCTCCACTGAGCGAGCTCACCAGCAACCCAAACCTGAAACCAGAAGACATCGTTAAAGTTGGCGACGAACTGGAATTCATCGTTATGCGTGTAAACGACGTTGAAGGTACCGTAATGCTGTCCAAAAAACGTCTGGACGCTCAGGCTGGTTTCGAAAAAGTAATGAAATCCGCTGGCACCAACGAAGTGCTCTCCGGTGTTGTTACTGACGTTGTTAAAGGCGGCGTTCTGGCTATCACCGACGGCGTGAAAGTATTCATCCCTGCTTCCCTGTCCGGCGTTGCTAAAAACGAAGCTCTGGAACAGCTGCTGAAACAGGAAGTTCGCTTCGTAATCCGCGAAGTAAACGAAAAACGTCACAGAGCAGTAGGCTCCATCAAAGACGTTCTGAAAGAAGAAAGAAAAGCTCAGGAAGAACAGTTCTGGTCTTCTGTAGAAGCTGGTCAGGTATTCAACGGTACTGTTAAATCCCTCACCTCCTACGGCGCATTCGTAGATCTGGGCGGCGTTGACGGTATGGTTCACATCTCCGAACTGTCCTGGCAGAGAATCAAACATCCATCCGATGTTGTTAAAGTTGGCGACGTTCTGGAAGTGTTCGTAAAAGATATCGACACCGAAAACAAAAAAATCTCCCTGGGTTACAAGAAAACCGAGGACAATCCTTGGGAAATCCTCAAGAGAGATTACGCTGTAGAATCCGTATGCAAAGCTAAGATCGTGTCCATGACCACCTTCGGTGCTTTCGCACAGGTTCTGCCAGGTGTTGACGGTCTGATCCACATTTCTCAGATCTCCAACGAAAGAATCGCTAAACCTCAGGACGTTCTGACCGTTGGCCAGGAAGTTGACGTTATGATCACTGACATCGACTTCGACAAAAAACGCGTTAGCCTGTCTATGAAAGCTCTGCTGGAAGAAGCTCCAGTAGAAGAAGCTGCTGAAGAAGCAGACGCTGAATAATTCATTCAGGAACATTTTTCGGGAAGCCTTGAAACAGGCTTCCCGTTTTTTATAGCAAAAAAAGGCACCCATGTGGGTGCCTTTTGCTTTTCTGCTTATTGGTTTGCTTGATCGGCGGCAATGGCTTCCTCATAGAAGAAGATACCCTCACTGAGTTTGAGGAAGGCTTCTTCTTGCTTGAGCTGATGGGTTCTACCCTTCCACCAGACCGTATTCTCATTGGCTGAGAGGCTCTGAGAGCTGCCATCCTTCAAATAGTATGTAATGGTGACAACAGGCTCTGAGGGGCCTTTTACAGGCGACAGAGGCTTATATTTCAGAAATCCGCTGAGCTTCACCGCCAGTTCGATGCTTTCCCCATCGCTGAATTCCTTGGCCTCAGTGGAATGACGCAGGTCAGTGACTGCAACAGACTGCACATCCTCGATCTTCGGAATACCCAGCAGCCACATTCCCTCCATCAGCACGCTGACGATCACAATGAAAATGGTTGATGCAATGATGATTTTTCCGTGCTGCCACAGTTTCTCTTTCATACTCTCCCCTACTTTCTGCGCTTCTCATCGTCGCGGAAGTACTTCTGGTGGATCTGCATGATGACATAGTCCAAGCCGTGGAAAAACAGCGCAAATCCAAAGCCCATCATCGTGTTGATCGTTATTGCCCGGAAAATAATCACAAGCTCCACCACCATAATGAGAACGACCAAAATGCGCTCCATCCTATCCATATTTTTCATGCTTTCCACCTCCTTTTCTTATAGTATAACACATTTTGTTACACTGAAACAGAGATAAAAGAAAAAAGCACAGCGTTTGCTGTGCTTTTTTGGTGGGAGTTACAGGGCTCGAACCTGTGACCCTCTGCTTGTAAGGCAGATGCTCTCCCAGCTGAGCTAAACTCCCATATGGAGCGGGTTACGAGGCTCGAACTCGCTACCTCCACCTTGGCAAGGTGGCGCTCTACCAGATGAGCT
>JAFSIC010000028.1 GCA_017439985.1 Oscillospiraceae bacterium | reverse complement strand
CCAGGATTACAGGTTCAATATCTTTGATTTTCGTGTATTTTCTTTTTGACATAGCAATACCCCCTGTGTAGTTATTATCCTACACAGGGGGCCTTTTTGTCTATTGTCCGTTTTTACAGGGGCTGTCTACAAGAGGTCCTTTTCTTTTTATCAATTTTTTCTGCTACTTCGTCAGTAATGCTAAAAGAGCATTCACTTTTTCACGCAGCTTGTCTCGAAGATCCATACCAAGCAGCTCTTCACACAATTCACGAGCCTTATTGAAGTCACGATAGATTCCTCGTCCTTCATAGTAGTGGTATGCCAGCTGATACATTCCCTCCGGATACTTTTGAGTGGCAGACATTTTCAGGAATCCGATCGCATCGTCCAACACTTCGCCGCCTTCTTCGGAAAGAAGTTTCCCCAACTCACACTGTGAACAGGCATCGCCTTTTTCTGCTCCTACGTAAAGCAATTCGATTGCCTGATTGCGATCTGCTTTGCAGCCGATTCCTTTCAGCCAGCATTCTGCTAAAGCCGCGATTGCCGGGATGAAGCCCTCCTCGACAGCCAATTCATAGTATTCAAAGGCGCGCTTCTCATCCTTTTCTACGCTGTGTCCGACTTGGAAGTGCCAGCCTAAATTGCAAAGTGCGCGTCCAAAGCCCGCTCCTGCTGCCTCCAAATAAAGATTGATTCCGCGGTCGGGGTCTTTCTCCAGGCCAATACCATTGATGTAGCTGTGTGCGATATTACAGATTGCATCCCACTCGCCCTGTTCCGCAGCCTGCTGATACAGTTCAATGGCTTTGTCGATGTCTTTTTCCACACCTTCGCCTTTTTCATAGCAGAGGCCAAGGTTGCATTGGGATGGGGCATAGCCTTTTTCTGCGGCTTTTTCATACCATTTGATTGCTTCGTCAATATCTTTCGCCATACCCTTACCGTTTTGATAACACCAGCCGACACAGTGCATTCCGCGAGGCAAACCGCTTCTGGCAGCTGACAAGTACCACCATGCTGCTCGTTCCCAGCTTTGTTCAATGCCGCTTCCTGTTTCATAGCACCAGCCAAGGTTACATTGAGCACGGCTGACTCCTTGTTTCGCGGATTCGCGATACCAGTGTACCGCTTTTTTCATGTCTCGTTTTACACCGGATGCACATTCGTAACACCAACCAATGTTGCACTGGCAGTTTGCGTCACCCAATTCAGCGCCCAGTTCATACCACTGAGCAGCGAGAGAGGCGCTTTTTTTGACCCCCTCGCCATTTTCATAACTGAGTCCAAGATAGTACATAGATTCCGCATCGGCGGACTGTGCTGCTTCCTCAAATAATTCAATGGATTTTTCCAAATCGACTTCTGTGCCTGTACCATAGCGATAGCAGCGTGCCAAACAGCGCAGACCACCCGGATAGCCACTGGATGCACATTGTTTGTACCAATGAAAGGCTCGTTTGGGGTCTTTCTTCACTCCACGACCGGATTCATACTTGGAACCCAGCCATAACTGAGCCGCTTCGTCACCGGAAAGTGCTGCATGTTCCAACCAAAAGAGAGACTCTTTTTCATTTTTCAGAACACCGGTGCCTTCATGGTAGCAGGACGCCAGCAAGCGCTGTGCGCGAGCAAAGCCTCGGCTGGCCGCTTCTCGATATAAATCTGCCGCCTTCTCCGTATCCCTGCTGCAGCCAAAACCTCGCTCCAAGCAGGTTCCCAAATTGCAGATTGCAGGTACATAGCCCATTTCTGCTGCCTGACTATACAGCCAGAATGCTTCTTCCGGATCCGCTTCAACACCGATGCCCTCTTCATAGCACCAGCCAAGATTGCAGATACCCCAGAGTTCCCCCTCTTTTGCGGCATTTCTGCAGCATTCAAAACAACGGGCATCATTTCGATGCTCAGGACTCATTGCATATACACCAAGAGCAGCCCAGTCTTTGCCGCTTAGTTCTCCCTCTTGAATCACCAGTAATGGACTGCCGCATTCCGGACAAGTTTCCAGATGCTCCCCTTCACCGAGGAATTGACAGTTGGGATTGGAACAACGATAAATCATTGTTTCACCGCCTTCATGATTGTAGTTATCCTAAGTATAACATAAATCCGCTGTTTGTAACAGCCTGCGGCAAAACTTAACATTTAGAAATTCATCTAAATGTATTGACAAAGCAAAAGATTACTGCTATCATTTAGATAGTTAGATAAATATCTAAATGAGGAGGCGATATAATGTCATACCAAGAAACCTTCAAGGCTTTATCCGATAAGACACGCAGAGAGATTTTGACTCTGCTTCGAGCCGGACCGCTCTCCGTTGGGGAAATTGGTGAGCATTTCAATATCAGCGGCGCTACCCTTTCGCACCATTTATCCATTTTACGGCAAGCGGATCTCATCATTGATAGTAAGAAAGGCAAATTTATCTATTATGAACTGAACACGACTGTTCTGGATGATATCATTGTCTGGATCAAAAGTCTGACTAAGGAGGACTAATCATGAAGTACATCTCAAAAAAACTATATATTTTCCCGGCACTTGCCCTGCTGATTTCGCTAATTGCGTACCCATTCCTACCAGAGCAAATTCCAATTCATTTTGATTTCAATGGTAATCCGGATAACTATTCCGGAAAATTATTTGTTCTTATGATCCCTATTATCATGGCCGCCTTGTTGGTGCTTGCAGATTTTCTCCCAAAAGCTGACCCGAAAAGTGCGAACTATGCCAAATTCCCGAAAGCATATCAACTGCTTCATGTTCTGGTTCAACTTCTACTTTTGGTCACTCACATTGTAACAGTAGCTTACCCTATCCTGCAGATGAATGGCAGTCTCTGGGGTATGACTTTTGTCAGCGGTAACTTCAATGCTGGCTATATCATTGGTCCTCTGGTTGGTATTATGTTGATCATCATCGGTAATTACATGCCAAAATTCAAGCAGAGTTATTTCTGTGGAATCAAAACTCCGTGGGCACTGGCAGATGAAGAAAACTGGTACAAAACTCACCGCTTTGGCGGAAAGCTTTGGGTACTCGGTGGCGCATTGATGGTAATCATCCCTTTCCTGCCGGAATCCATCGGCATGATACTGATTTTTACTGATATTTTCATCCTTGTTGTGATCCCGTATCTGTATTCCTATCTGATCTATCGCAAAAAATCCAAATAAACGCACAAAGACCACCTCAAACGAGGCGGTCTTCTCTTTATTTCTTATGGAACAGTTTCTTGGTCTGATATTTTGGTTCACAGGTAAGATGGATGCCCAGCTTCTTGTAGGTGTTGATATCAACCTGAGACAGAATAACGGTAGAATGTGCGTTGGAACCTTTCAGTTTTTCGATCTGTTTCATGGCCTGTTCTGCCGTTGGATCAGTCACTGCACAGATGGAAAGTGCGATCAGCACCTCATCCATGTGCAAACGTGGGTTGTGGTTGCCGAGATGATTGATCTTCAGATCCTGAATCGGTTCAATAATGGTTGGAGAGATGAGATGCAGATCATCGGCAATGCCGCCCAAAGCTTTCAGTGCATTGAGCATTGCTGCAGAAGATGCACCAAGCAGCGCGGAGGTTTTACCGGTTACAATGCGTCCATCCGGCAGCTCAATCGCTGCAGCAGGCTGTTCTGTTTCAGCAGCAAGATCCATGGATGCTTTTATGCACTGACGAATACTTGGATCGATACCCGCTTTTTTCATCAACAGTTCGATCTTGTAAATCGGAGCATCCTTACCGTTGCTGATACGGCGATCAACCAAAGCCTGATAATAACGGCGCACGATTTCCTGCTTGGATGCTTCACGGCAAGCTTCATCATCGAAGATGCAGTTACCAGCCATATTGACACCCATGTCGGTTGGGGATTTGTATGGGCTGACACCGGTGATTTTTTCAAAAATCGCATTCAGCACCGGGAAAACTTCAACGTCACGATTGTAGTTGACGGTGGTCTTACCGTAGGCTTCCAGGTGGAAGGGGTCGATCATATTGACATCGTTCAAATCAGCGGTTGCTGCTTCATAAGCCAGATTCACCGGATGGTTCAATGGGAGGTTCCAAACCGGGAAGGTTTCAAACTTCGCATAGCCGGCTTTGATTCCTCGTTTATACTCATGATACAACTGGCTGAGACAGGTAGCCATTTTGCCGCTGCCCGGACCCGGTGCAGTCACAATAACCAGTGGACGGGTGGTTTCAATGTATTCGTTTTTACCAAAGCCTTCGTCGCTGACGATCAGCGGAACGTTACTTGGATAGCCCTCGATCGGATAGTGGATGTAGACCTTCAAGCCCAGTTTCTGCAGGTTGTTTTTGAAAGTATCAACTGCAGCCTGTCCGGAATACTGAGAGATAACAACGCTGTCCACCAACAAGCCAATACCGCGGAAAGCGTCGATCAGACGAAGAACGTCCTGATCGTAAGTGATGCCCAAGTCGCCGCGAACTTTGGACTGCTCAATATCGGAAGCACTGATGACAATGACGATCTCTGCGCTGTCTTTCATCTCCATGAGCATACGGATTTTGCTGTCAGGAGCAAAGCCCGGAAGCACACGGGACGCATGGAAGTCATCAAAGAGCTTGCCGCCCAATTCAAGATACAGTTTATTGTCAAAGCCGGAAATTCTCTCAATAATATGCTCTGACTGCATTTTCAGATATTTATCGTTGTCAAAACCAATTTTGCTCATGTCACTCTGCCTCCATTTCCTCAGTAATAATAAAAAAACCGTCGACAACAGCGTGCCGCTTTGGCCGCAAGGGCTCCGGTATCACACCGGTACCTCGCGCCATAGGAGAACCTTTGTCCGAATTTCCGACCCGGACGATCTCGATGGCACACGCTGCAATCAGCGGTCGATATTTCTTTATTACAACAACTAATTATACTGTTTTTATATCCCGATTACAACAGAAAAATCGAAAAAAAGAGTATTTCTACATTTTTTCAGAAATTCTTGCTGTTTTTTGACAAAAATTCCGTGCAAATGCCCGTTATTCTATGCTATAATTTGTTAAAGAAAGAAATTTGACCCTCAGGAGGAATCCTTTATGATCGAAATTCATGTTCCTGGATTGAAACCTTATGAAATCACTCATGTTGTCGTTGACTATAATGGTACCATTGCTGTTGACGGAAAAATTCCAATGGACCTCAAGCCTTTGCTGATCAAGCTGAAACAGCTGGTTCCGATCACCGTACTGACCGCCGATACCCACGGTACCGCAAAAGCTCAGTGTGAACCACTCGGCTTAACTGTGCGTACTTTTCCACAGGAAAATGCAGCTGCCTGCAAAAAAGAAATCGTGGAAGAACTGGGAGCTGACAATGTAGCTTGTCTCGGTAACGGCTTCAACGATATTCCGATGTTTAAGACAGCAAGACTCAGTATCGGTGTTCTTGATGTGGAAGGTATGTGCGGAGCTCTCCTGCCGCATGCAACGATTCTGTGCCGTTCTGCCGAGGAAGCTGTTCAGCTGCTGCTGAATCCAAAGAGAGTTATTGCTGATTTAAGAACATAACTTGTAACCTTCTTCCCTTTTTGTCGTTTTTATCAGTAAAGACATCAAGGAGGTTTTGTTTATGAAAAAAGTCTTGGCTATCATTCTTGCTGCTATGCTTCTGTTTACTCTTTCTGCCTGCAATACCAGTGGAAGCGAATCCCTGTACGAGGAAGACGTACTTCCTGATGAAGACACTGTTGAAGCAGAAATCGATCTGGACTGGGGACTTGAGCTGTCTGTTGATAATATCAGTACGACCGGCTTGACTCTCACTATTGAGCAGTCTGGTGTAGAAATAAACGGCGAGCTCTGGACAGGAAGCCCTTACTGGATCGAGCTGTACAAAGATGGTGAGTGGAAAAGCATTGAAGAAACTCCCAGTGAATACGAACGTGCCTGGACAATGGAAGCTTACATCATCCCACTGAACGGAAAAACCGAAATGGATGTTAACATTGAGTGGCTTTACGGTGAACTTCCTGCCGGACATTATCGCATTGGTAAAGACATTTCTGTGAGCTATGCTGCCGGCAACCGCGACAGTCAAATATTATATGCTGAATTTGATATCCAATAAGCATCTCTAAGCCCTCGCTGATGCGAGGGCTTTTTCTTGCCTGCAGAAACAAAATATGATATAATAATTGATTATATCTAAGCTCGATCGATGTGTAAAAGGAGTGTATGTTTATGGCAGAAAACATCTGGGAATTGCCGGACTACAAAGAAGAAGCCTCTTATCTGGAACGAACAAAAAAGGTTCTTGCAGAAACTCTCCGTCAGGAGAAAAATGCCGTATCCGGACAGTATGATGAGGTTTTGGAAGCAAAACGTGAATTTCTGGATAATGCCATGGCGGGAAAATATATGGACGCCAATCAGTATCTGGAATCCATCCAGATGAAAGCATCCACTCAGCAGGCAACCATTCAGCGAATCAAACAGTACGAATCTTCTTTGAACAGCCCATACTTCGCTCGCGTAGATTTCAAGGAAAGTGGCTATCCCACGGAAAAAATTTACATCGGTCTCCATTCCGTCAGCGACGAGGAAAACTATGAGACTTATGTTTATGACTGGCGTGCACCGGTGTCCAGTATCTTCTATCGTTACGAGATGGGACCTGCCGAGTATGCTGCGCCTGCCGGAATGATTCGTGGTGAAATTACGAAAAAACGTCAGTATGAAATCAAAAACGGTGAGCTTTGCTATTACTTCGATTCCAGCATCAACATTCAGGATGAGATTCTCCGTGATGTTCTTTCTCACAACGCTTCTCCTCAAATGAAAAGCATTGTGGAAACCATCCAGCGCCAGCAGGATGAGATCATTCGTGATACAGATCACGAACTGCTGATGGTACAGGGTGTTGCCGGCAGCGGTAAAACCTCTGTGGCACTGCATCGTATTGCTTATCTGATGTATCAGGGTTTGAATCAATCCCTCAATGCACAGAATGTACTGATTTTGTCTCCAAATGCACTGTTCGGTCGATATATCGCCAATGTACTCCCTGAACTGGGCGAGGAGTCGATCATGAGCGTCACATTTGAGGAGATTTTCCGCCGCAATGTTCACTGGGATGGTGATCTGGAAACTAAAAATGACTTCATTGAAGCACTGACCTCCTCCCTCTCTGACTCTGAAAAAGCCGAAAAGCGCGCAAGAACTGCCTTCTTCGCCTCACCGGAGTTCTGCCGCATTCTCGACCGTTATCTGGAATATATCAAAGCAAACATTCCTTTCGAGGACCTGTACTACAACAACAAAATGCTCATGACCCGCAAGCAGATGTCAGACTTTCTTTACAGCAGCAACCGCACCGTTCCTGTGGAAAAGTCTCTGCAGCTGATCTCCCGCCGTATCTGGGACGCTGTTCATGAGGAACGCAGACAGCGTATGGAGAAGCTGGTTGCATTCTACCGCCCTATCAATGAACATCGCTATGATTACAGACTTTATGCACGCTACACCTCCATTCGTGAATCTACCAAGCTGAAACATCGTATTGATGCTTTCACAACTCTGGCTTATTCCGATCTGTTCCGCACGCTGCTGGAAAACCGCAGTTTGTTCCTGCGTATGGCAAAAGGCATCACTCTGCCTGCGGATTGGGAAATGTATCTGAACACAGCACTGCAGTCTATGAAACAGCAGAAATTGGAATATGGTGCATCGATTGCTATGATGTACCTGAAAAACGGACTGGCCGGCATGAACTATCCTCACATCAAGCAGGTTGTTGTGGATGAAGCGCAGGATTACTATCCCCTACATTTCCACATTCTCGGCAGTCTCTTCCCAAATGCTCGCTTTACCGTTCTCGGCGATATCAACCAGACCATCGAAAAAGAAGCTTCCCTCAGCCTCTACGATGAGTTTGCTTCCGCACTGAACAGGAAATCCTCCGCTTTGATCACGCTGAATAAAGGCTTCCGCTGTTCTTATGAGATCAGCCGCTTCAGCGAGCGTTTTCTGGAGACAAGCTTCCCTGTTGAAGCCTTTGATCGTCACGGCAAGGAACCGCAAATCGTAAAAGCCAAAGACCATGCGGATATGGCGAAGAAAATTGCCGCATCTATCCACAGCTGCAAAGAAGACGGCTGCGAATCCATTGCCGTGATTTGCAAAACCATGGAACGAGCACAGGAACTGTATTCCGAGATCAAATCCTTCGTCGAATGCAAAGTGGTCTCTGACCACAGCAAAGGCATCTCCGGTGTCTCCATTCTGCCTCTGTATCTGGCTAAAGGTTTGGAATTTGACGCGGCGATCCTGGACGAAGTCAATGTGGAAAACTACCACACACCGCTGGATAAGAAACTGCTTTATGTTTGTTCGACCCGTCCGCTCCATCGACTGGACGTGTTCTATACAGGGCAAGCAAGCCCATTTTTGAAAGGAGAGTAAAGCATGAGTACATTGAAACTGATTTTACCTGACGAAAGCTGGCGCGAGGCGATTCTCGCCTTCAAGCAGGAGTACATTGATGCAGGCAGCGCCATGGACGGCACTTCCGGTCTTGCAAACAAAGAGTTTGACGAATGGCTGCAGAGCAACATCAAAAATCGCAGTCAGGAAACCGTTGCTCCAGGCTTGGTGCCTGCGACCACTTACATGAGCATCCGTGAAGAAGACGGTAAGCTCATCGGTATGATCGATATTCGTCACTATCTCAACGACTTCCTTCGTACACACGGCGGTCACATCGGCTATTCTATTCGTCCAAGCGAACGCAGAAAAGGCTATGCAACTGAACAGCTCCGTCTTGCTCTGGAGAAATGCAAGGAGCTGGGTATCGACAAAGCTCTTTTGACCTGCGACAAGAATAATCTTGGTTCTTCCCGCACAATTCTTTCCTGTAGCGGCGTATTGGAAAATGAAATTCCTGACGGCGAACGGATCACACAAAGATATTGGATCACTGTCAAATAGGAGGTACTCCGATGAAAGAACTGAAACTGGTTCTTCCCGAAGCAATCACCAAAGAGCAGTTTGATGGATTCAAACAGGAGTTCATTGACCACCATATCACTGAAGGAATCGGTTCCATGTTGGAACAGGATTTCGAGACTTGGCAAAAACAAGCGATTGATTATCGTTATGAAGACAGACTTCCTGAGGGTTGGGTCCCCGCGACTACCTTCCTTTCCATCAGAAAATCAGACGGCAAACTCATTGGACGCATTGATGTTCGCCACCGCCTGACCGAGCATCTGCTTCAGCTTGGCGGCCATATTGGATACGCCGTGCGTCCTTCCGAACAGCGTAAAGGCTACGGGAAGGAGCAACTCACACTTGCACTTGAATTCTGTAAAGAAGAACTGAAACTTGATCGTGTTCTCATCACCTGCAGCAAAGCAAATACCGCTTCCGCAAAGACTATCCTGTCCTGTGGAGGTATTTTGGAAAACGAATGGAACAATGGTGAACGCGTCACACAAAGATATTGGATCAAATTATAGAAAAAAGCCTGCATCACTGATGCAGGCTTTTTGTTTGTTTCGTTATTTCTTAATAATGGACTGGATAAAATCTTTCAGTGGGCTGGCAAAGAGCCAAATCAGCCAGGTCAGATGCCATGCACCACTGGAAAAGCTGATGAAAAAGTAGAGCGCAGTCACAAGCGGCCAGTAAAGCTTTGAAAATGGACTTTCATTATCTTTTTTGCGAGCCTTGCTGTAATCCCCTTCCTGCAGCAGTTTCTGATAGCTTTCCCAAATGATACCGACGGAAATGAAACGGTGGACTGCAACTGCAACAATGAAAAGCATAAAGCTCATGCCAATCGCCGCAACCATATCTTCACTTGCGAACTTCTCTCCAATGGCAACAGATATAAACAGAGGAAGTACTGCGATAATGCACAGGCAGGTTCCCAGCATATTTGCCTGATGGTATCGGTCTCGATAGTTGTTCTGTAAGTCTTTTGCCATGCCGCTGATTCCATAAGCTGTTTCGATCTGTTCTTTATCAAGGTAATCAAAATCCGCTGTGTATCTGCGGCAGGATAGGAACAGCATCACTGCAATAACAATCAAAATTGTCATCAGCACCATTCCGATGCTTGCAGCAATATTTTCACTGAGCCAGGTATCATTTCCGTTGATAAGCAGTTTCGAAGAAACCGCTTCCAGAAAAATCAGAGGAATCGGTGAAACAATACAAAGGGCAGTTCCCAGTGCTACGCGAGGAGCGGTGATCTCCTTTGCATCAAGGAAGCGATTTGCTTCTTCCATGGAAACAAAATGAGCTTCACTGTTGATCGCTTTCTCTTCCATGACCGGTTCGGTCGGAATCTCTTCCGCATCGTCTTTCAGTAAGTAATCCGTGCTGACGCCGAAGAGTTCACTCATAGCAAGGATCTTGTTCAAATCGGGAATAGACTGTGCGCTTTCCCATTTGGAAACGGACTGTCGTGACACATTCAGCTGCTCTGCTAACTCTTCCTGAGACCAGCCATTCTTCTTTCTCAACTGCATAATTTTTTCTGCAAGGATCATAAGGACACCTCTTTCTTTTGCTGTTTTCTTTGACTAAATCATAGCAAAAGTATTGTAAAATCACTACCAAGCGGACTTGGAACTTTGTCAACCGGTGGTTGCAGTGGCTTATTTAAGCCATTTTCAGCTCCATACCTTTCGATATTCCCAGCAAAGGTCAACTTGAGTAAAACCAAGCTTTTCATACAATTGCTTGGCAGTACCCTCTGCGTCCGCATGGAGATATTTGATCCCATCAAAATGCTGTGCAGCATATTTTAAGATCGTCGTTGCTACATATTGGTTGCGGAACGACTCATCAACAACCAAATCATCGATTTCCACACAACCGGCATAACTAAGCACATGACAGATTCCCGCAATTTCTCCATGCAGATATGCTGCCAGCCAATGATACTCCAGGTGTTTCTTCGCTGCGTCCATATCCTGCAGAATCTGGCGTTTGGCGTAGTCGCTTTGCTTCAGTGCTTCTGCTTCCTGCTGCAGATGGAAGTTGATGAGTTCCTGTTCAATGTCATCATATTGTACGTCTTTGATTTGAACAAGAGCATTTTCCTTCCAGTGGCAGCTATCCCCTTTCAGCTGCATAGTCAAAACCAGTTCCTCTTTTAATGAAAATTCCTGAACCAGCTCTGCCTTCAGTGGTTTTCGGCACATCAACTGCAGAAATGAAAGATCGTGTTCTTGTTGATACCTCTCGGCTGCCTGCACATCGTCTCGGCACAGTTCTTGCTCTGAGAAAAAAGTATTGGTGGTGTACTGATCACGCAGATTCTTATTGTTCCAGCGGATGATTCCATCCCGAAATGGCTGTCTGACCGCAAAGAGTTCCCTCCATCGATCCTCGCAGCAGCGAATCGCCTGTACATCCTTATTCATGTGGATTCCCCCAGACTTTACTGTATTCATAAACTTCATCAACAATCTCAAAGCCCAATTTCCCGTACATACTTTTCACGCTGTCCTCTGCCTCGGTATGCAGGAAAAACAAACCATCAAAATGATCCCGCACATATTTCATCAGCGATGTGGCAGCATGACGCTGCCGTGCGTGTGGAGCGACCCATAAATCTTCCATCTGCACACAGCCGCAGTCTGCGAATGCGTAACAGCGACCTATGATCTGCCCGCTTTCATAAGCTACCAGCCAGTGATAATTGGGATGCCTGCGGGCAGCTTCCAGAGCTTCTTTCATCGTATGACGAATCCAACGCTGTCGATTTGGATCTTCGGTCAGAGAAACACAAGCCACCATCAAATCATCAGCAACGACAGTGCTTCGGCAGTCTTTGATTTGAACCGCAGGGTTTGTTTTCCACGCTGCACTTCGGTCTATCAACTGTGCCATCAACAGCTGTTTTTCCTCTTTCAGTCCGAAATGCACAATCAACTCATTGGGCAGTCTTTTTCGGCTTTTCAGCAGAAAACCTTGCAAACCAGCCCGTTTTTGAAATTCCACTGCCGCCTGTAAATCGAACTCGTTCAGCTCTTCCAATGCCAGAAAATGATTTTTATTATAATGCTGTGGATTGTTTTCATCGACCCAACGAAGTAAGGATTCCGTAATTGGCTGGGGATAAGCAAACAACAGGCAGTTTTTATTTTTCGTTTCCCAGATACGATCCAGTAAATCGTTCATTCTCCCCACTCCTTGAATCAATCATCGTTTTCATTTGTTTTGATGTACAGACTGTGCTCTACTCATTCCCTGTTACTTGAACTTCTGAAACGAGAATTGCCGGTGCTCCTACCTGCCAGCATTGATGCATCAGCAACGGCATATAGCAGCGATGATCGCCCACAGCCTGTACCGCTTGCAGCAAATCGCTGATGTGTCCGTTTATCGTCAGCCCTTCCAGTAATTCCGTCTTCTCTCCATTAACGATACGCGCCGCTTTGCACGGGAAACTAAACTGTCCCGATGCCACATTGATGCCGTGGAACTCATCAAAAACATCAAAAATATAGAGACCATCATCTAATTTTGCAAGAAGTTCCTTTGTGGAAAAGGCTCCGCAGTCAAAGAGAAAATTTTTCGGTGTTACACTGATGGCGTTTCCCTTGACAAGACCGAGGGTTCTTCCCGCATTGCCTGTGCTCTCTCCCGTACTCATGTTATGAAGCGCAGAAGTCAGTACTCCATGCTGAATCAGCGGGACTGCTTCTCCGTTCCTTCCTTCGCAGTCAAACGGATAGGCGTAGCCTGTATCGCCGTCTTCCGCAACGTCAAACAATGACAGCTGCGCGGACGCAATATGCTCACCTATTCTCCCTCCAAATGCACTGGCTCCGTTTTGCTGTGCCAATCCGCTGAATAGCTGCCAGCCGGTCACCCAGAATTTTGTAAAAGCAAAATTACTGAAAACCGCAGGATATACTCCCGATGAGCAGTGTCCGAGCGGCAGCTGATTTTGTCTCTGATCTTCCATATCAATTTTCAGATTGCTCAAATCAAGAGCCGCAGCTGACGCAGAGCAATTCCAATGCAGTCCAAGGTAGTCCACATCCAGTTCCAGGCGCTTGCGGCTGAACTGACGAGCCAATCCATGCTGATTGCAAACCCAGCGTGTCTCGACCACTTCCTGCAAATTCAGTGTCTTCCCGTCAAACGGCAGCTCTTTATCTATCGCTTTAAGCTGTTCTTCCAGCTCCTGTGCAGAGCCAAGATGCTGAACCGCTTCGTAATTGCTTTGATGGCTCTGGTACTTGGCTGACATCGGTACCAATGAATCAGTACACATGGAAATGGCTGTCGCCAGCAATTCTTCCGGCGACTCTGTTAAACACTGGCTCAAAGCAGAACCGAGGTTTGTGTTGCCGGCTCGTGCGTAAAGACTGCTCTCATCTGTCGCTTTTACTGCGGTACGAACACCGTCAGTGTATTCGATGGATAACAGGGAGCGATGCTCGCCGTTGACTTCATAGAGACCTTCTTGATCTTTTAAGGTCTGAAGGTAATCGCGATATCGTTTGAAAATCTCCATTACGCTTCCCCTCCGATCACCATTTCACTGATACGTACTCTTGGCTGGAAGGCAGTTACACCAACTAAACCGGATGACGCACCGCAGAAAGAGCCGTACTCCGTTTTCAGTGTTCTGCCCACTCGATCAACTTTCTGCATCACTTCCAGTCCATTTCCCGTCAGCATACAGCGGGATACAGGATACGCCAGCTGACCGTTTTTGATCATCCACGCTTCACTGCAAGCCAACGAGAAAATCTGTCCGCCGCTGCCTCCACCAAGACGTTTTACATAAAGACCTTCTGCCAGAGAGCGAATGATCTCTTCCTCATCGTCATGACCGGCTTCGAGGAATGTATTGCTCATACGGGATGTTGGTGCAAAAGTGTAGTCTTGACGACGGCCACAGCCATTGCTGCTTCTTCCGATTTTTTCACCATGATAGCGATCACAGAGGTAATCTTTCAGCACGCCGTTTTCAATCAGAACATTGCGGCGGCGAGGCTGACCCTCGTCATCATAAGCAGAAGAACCGTATAAACCGGGAATGGTACCATCATCAATGAGGGTCACCTTTTCTGACGCAATTTTCTGCCCGATTTTTCCGATAAAATCACTGCGTCCCTCGGAAATTGCGATTGCTTCCAGGGTATGGCCGCAGCATTCATGCCAGAGCGTACCGCAGGCACCGGCTTCCATCACAACGGGAAGCACACAGGCCTTCAACGGTTGAGCATGCAGTGTTGTATTCGTCGATTTGATCTGTTCAATGAAGTAGCGCTGATGTTCTTCGCTTTCCCATGCTTCAAAACCGACAGGCTTCACGAAATCGCACCAGTCAGACTGAGCTTTTCTGCTGTCACCGACAGTATAATAACAGCGCATACGGCTGACCATACGCTGCTCCTCGGCATAAATACCTTCTGTATTAGCGATTTGTACCTGCTGCTCCATATCACTGTATTGCAGACGATGATTCATAAGAGGGAGTCCTGCGCCAAGAATCGCCGCATCGGTTTCTTTCAGAACAACCCATTTTCTCTTTAATTCAACGGCAGACGGCAGGATTTGAATTTGATTTGGATTCCGGAGCAACTGCGTTCTCTGTGATGAAATGATTCGTTTTTCCCCACGATTCTGCAGAAACTCCAGAGAGCGCTTTGCCAGTTTCATCAAACCGTCCGGAGAGACGTCGTTGCTGTGTGTATAAATGACCTCTCCCCGATGGATCAAGCGCAGACCAACTCCGTACAAACGCACTGATTGACTGCCAGTGGGATTTTTATTTTCCCAGCGCAGCTCCTGGGTTCGCCTGTCCTCCAGAAACAGCTCCGCAAAATCAATGCCCTGCTCCAGCAAAAAAGATAAGACCTGTTCCAGTTCATTACGTTTCATTGTATTCTCCTGTAAAAAAGCCGCCGCATCTTATGGACACGGCGGCTTTTGATCAATATTTGCTTAGAACGCCCAGTTGCCGTTGCGGAATACCGGACGAACCTGACCATCACGACAGGTTGCATCAATGTTCATAGATGCACAGCCGATCATAAAGTCAACATGAGTCATGGATTCATTGACGCCCATTGCATGGCACTCTTCCATGGTTTTTTCTTCAAAGTTATTGATGGTGTTGGTGAAACCGGCACCGATTGCCAGATGGCAGGCAGCGTTTTCATCGAAGAGAGTGTTGTAGAAGAGCAGACCGCTTTCTGCGATTGGGCTTCTCTCCGGAACCAGAGCAACTTCACCCAGATAGGAAGCGCCTTCGTCCATAGAGATCATCGCTTTCAGGGCTTCCTCACCTTTTTCAGCGTGAACTTCCACTGCTTTACCGTTTTCAAAGCGAACGGAGAAGTTTTCAATCAGCTGACCCTGATAGGACAGCGGTTTGGTGGAGTACACGATACCTTCTGCTTTGCCCTTCATTGGAGAGATGAAGCATTCCTCGGTCGGCATATTTGGATTAAAGTAAATACCGTCGATTGTAGTGTCACCACCGCCGCACCAGTGAGATTCTTCGATCAGTTCTACGGTAAAATCAGTGCCGTTATCTGCGGTGATATGCAGAGATTTGATACCCATATCGGTCAGGTGCTGGCAGCGGGAGATCAGATCTTTGTTGTGCTCATCCCAAGCAGCAACCGCATCGCCGTTTGCTCTTGCGCAGTTGAGAATTGCTTCCCACATTTTTTCCACAGCCTGACGTTTGCTGCAGCCAGGGAATACTTTCTTCGCCCAAGCTTCACCAGGAACTGCTGCAATACACCACTGATATTTGTTGTCCATCTGGTCACGGTATGGTTTGATCACCTTGCGGCTTGCCTGATTTGCTTTGGAGAATTTCGCAACGTTCATGCCCTTCAAACCATCCGGGTCTGCGGAAGAAAGATGGATCATAGCAGGCATTTTATCAACAAAGTGCTGCCATTTTGCTTTTTCCCACTCCTGAACAGCGGAGAGGTTTTTCAGAGTTTTGTAGCGAACATCCAGTTTGGTCAGCGGCTGATAGCTCCACTGTACCATAACATTGGCAGCACCTGCTTTATAAGCTTCTTCCACTACCATTTTTACAAATTCAGGCTGGTCCAGACCTGCATTAACAACAACATCCTGACCTTTCTGAACATTAGCGCCCACGCGGACGATCAGTTTTGCATATTCTCTCAGAACAGTCTTTTTCATCTTAAAGGCTCCTTTGGGATTATTTCATATCTTCTGCTACTTTAACAAGCATCTCACGAATTGGCAGTTCGTATGGGCAGCGAGTTTCACATACACCGCATTTGATACAATCTTTTGCAGTTTTTTCCATGGAGTAGTAACGGCCTTTTGCCCACTCTGCCAGACCATAGTGACGCAGGTAGTTTGCAAAGAGGAAGTTGCTTGGGATGTTAATACCCTGTGGACATGGTGCGCAGTAACCGCAGCGGCGGCAGAAGTTTTTACCCAGCTCAGAAATGATTTTCTGACAAGCAGCTTTGTCTTCTTCATTCAGTTCGCCTGCGTCAACAGCAGCACAGTTTTCGTATACTTCTTTTGCATCGCCCATACCCGGGATCGCGATGGTGCAGTCTGGGTTATTGAGGATGTATTTCATTGCCAGAGTGCCGTCTTCCAGATTACCGCCGGCCATTGGTTTCATTGCGATAAAAGCAATATTCTTTTCGGTGCATTTTTTCATCAGTTCCAGACCCTGAGATTCCACGATATTGAATGGGAACATGATGGTTTCGATTTTATCTTCAAACTCAGTGATCAGACGTTCAAATGCTTCCAGACCATGAGCGGTTGCACCGATATGACCGATTTTGCCTTCTGCTTTTGCCTCCAGCAGAGCTTTATATGCACCGTTTTCACCGAAGCAGGTATCGAATTCGGCATCGGTTTTGATGTTATGAATCTGATACAGATCGATGTAGTTGGTGCGCAGATTTTTCAGGCTCTTTTCGATGTCAGCTTTCATACCATCGTAGTCACGAGCCATGGTTTTGGTAGCAAGAATGAATTTATCGCGTCTGCCTTCCAGCACTTCACCGAGATATTCTTCGGAAACAGTGTATCCACGAGCGGTGTCGATGTAGTTTACGCCGCATTCCACGCAGGCATCAATGACCTTGCGAGTGCCTTCCACGTCGGTTCTCTGGATCGGAATACCGCCGAGACCAACAACGGATACGTTCAGACCGGTTTTACCTAATGTTGTGTACTTCATAGTAGTTCCCCCTGTTATATAAAATGTATTTAATCTTCTCCGACCAGTTTGACAACGGTCATGTCATGATGGACTGCTTCCAGGAATTTGCCGAACGCATCGGCAGTTCTCAGACGCATACTGGATGTGTTGATACACGGGTGGCAGCCCAGCCACTCGTCCTTCAGCACATCTTCATCCACCAGCAGACGAACATTATTATCAGGATCGTTCATCAAGCCCATCAAACTCATGGAACCCGGTGTAATATCCAGATATTTCTCCATGTCCTCGGGATCTGCAAAGGAAAGACGGCTGCTGCCGATCTGATGGGACAGCTCCTTCGTTTTGAACACCTTGTCCCCCGGGATCATCAACAGATAAAACTTGGTTTTCTGTCGATTGCAGAGAAACAGATTTTTGCAAATAATTGCCTGCAGAGCCTCATCGATCGCTTTGCAGACTTCCATATCAAAAGCAGGTGCATGATCCACCCGCCAATATTCAATCCCCAGCTGATCCAGCAGGTCATAAACGCGGATCTCTTTTTCCAGACGACCCTCGCTGCTTGCCGGTCTGCCGTAAGTCAGTTCCATTTCAGGACTCATCTCACTTTCATCATTGTATCACTTACGATGTAATTATATCGCATTATTTACAGAGAAGCAAGAAAAGGACTGGAATCTTTTGATAAAATCAGCTATAATGTGTGGTGATACGACAAAAAGAAAGAAGGAGACCTTATGCTTCAAAAATTCAAGAAAACATTTATCGGCAGCAAGGCCTTTTACCATGGTCTGTTGATCCTCATTATACCGATGATCATTCAGCAGGGTATCACCAGCTTTGTGTCATTGCTGGACAATGTTATGGTTGGGCGGCTGGGTACTGAATCCATGTCCGGTGTTGCCATTGTTAACCAGTTGATTTTTGTTTTTAATCTGGCTATTTTCGGTGGTCTTGCCGGCGCCTCCATTTTCGGTGCACAGTACTACGGCAAAGGCGACAACGATGGTGTACGCTATGCTTTCCGTTTTAAGATTATTTACGCGGTACTTGTGACCATTGCAGCTCTTGCTGTGCTGCTCAATTTCAGTGAGCCGCTGATTGGTTTGTTCCTGACCGATACCGGTTCCGGCGGCGATCTGGTGCTGACTCTCAGCGAAGCGAAAGCCTATCTGGCTGTGATGCTGATCGGACTGCCTCCTTTCGCTCTTTCCCAGACCTACTCCTCTACTCTGAGAGAAACCGGCGAAACCAAGGCGCCAATGTTCGCCAGCGTTATCGCCATCCTGCTGAACCTTGTGCTCAACTATATTTTGATTTTCGGTAACTTCGGTGCCCCTCGTCTGGGCGTAGTCGGTGCTGCGATCGCTACGGTAATTTCACGTTATGTAGAAGCACTGTACTTAATGTATATCACCCATACACATCAGCAGCGCTTTGAATTCATTGTCGGTGCCTACAAGAGTCTGAAAATTCCGACTGCTATTGTCAGCCGTATTCTGATCACGGCAGCTCCGCTGATCGCCAACGAGGTATTGTGGAGTATCGGTACCACTATGATCAACCAGAGCTACTCCACCCGCGGCTTGACTGTCGTTGCTGCTACCAACATCACCAGCACCGTTTGGAATCTGTTCTGCGTTATTATGTTCGCTATGGGTAATGCAGTATCCATTATGGTCGGCCAGCTTCTTGGCGCAGGCAAAATCGAAGAAGCAAAAGATACTGACAACAAACTGCTGTTCTTTACCTTTGCAACTCATATCGGTGTCGGCATTCTGATTGCCGTTACCTCTCCGTTTGTTCCACTGATTTACAACACCGAACAGGCTGTTCGTGATCTGACTACACAGCTTCTGTTGGTTGCAGGTGCAGCGCTTCCGATTCACGCGCTGTCTCATGGTATGTACTTCACACTGCGTTCCGGCGGCAAGACTTTTATCACTTTCCTCTTCGACTGTGTGTTCACTTGGGTTGTCAGCCTGCCGATCGCATTCTGTCTCAGCCGTTTCACCGGCGTCAGCGTCGTTGTGATTTACTTCTGCGTACAGTTTGCCGATGCAATCAAAGTAGTGATTGGTTACTTCATGCTGAAATCCGGTATCTGGGCAAACAATATCGTTGCCGACAAATAAACAACAAGAGCCTGAGAACATCTCAGGCTCTTTCTTTATGCTTTGATTTGTTTTAGTTTTGCGAGGATATCAACATCCGCCGGACAAAAATCAAACTCGTCGATTTCTGATACTTTGATCCACTTCATATCATGATGCTCCAGCAGTTTTGGTGTTCCCTCTGCGATGCGGCTGTTGAATAAGGTCAGATGCACTGTAATATCGGGATATTCATGCACAACATCCATAAAAACATCATCGACCGCCACAGTAATATCAAGCTCTTCCTTGCACTCGCGAATCAATGCTTCCTGCAGGCTTTCATCCGCTTCGGTTTTTCCGCCTACAAATTCCCACAGCAATGCTCTTGCTTTATTGGCGGGACGCTGGCAAATCAGAAACCGATCCTCATCCCAGATCAAAGCAGCAACGACTTCTACCATTTCATCAACTCCTGAAAAAAGCCGCCTCAAATGAGGCGGCTCGTCTTTTTTAGAATTCTGCGGAACCGGTGGTTCTTGGGAATGGAATTACGTCACGGATATTGGAAATACCGGTCATATACATGATCAGGCGTTCGAAGCCCAGACCATAACCCGCATGACGTGCACCGCCGTAACGACGAAGGTCGAGGTACCAGCTGTAATCTTCTTCTTTGAGACCCAGTTCATGGATTCTATCCAGAAGAACATCCAGACGCTCCTCACGCTGGCTGCCGCCGATGATTTCGCCAACGCCAGGTACCAGCAGGTCAGCTGCTGCAACGGTCTTGTTATCGTCGTTGAGTCGCATGTAGAACGCTTTGATATCTTTTGGATAGTCGGTAACAAAGACTGGTTTCTTGTAAACTTCTTCAGTCAGGTAACGTTCATGCTCGGTCTGGAGGTCGGTGCCCCAAGAAACAGGATAGTCGAATTTCTTACCGGATTTTTCGAGAATATCAACTGCTTCGGTGTATGGCAGACGTACGAAATCGGAATCAACAACGTTCTGCAGACGTTCCAGCAGGCCTTTATCGTAGAACTGATTGAAGAATTTCATTTCGTCCGGGCACTGTTCCATAACGTATGCCAGAACATATTTGATCATATCGGTCGCAACGTCCATGTAGTCGTTGAGATCAGCGAAAGCCATTTCAGGTTCGATCATCCAGAACTCAGCAGCGTGACGGCCGGTGTAGGATTTTTCTGCACGGAAGGTAGGACCAAAGGTGTAGATGTTGGAGAATGCCATTGCCATACATTCACCGTTCAGCTGACCGGAAACAGTCAAGCTGGTTGGTTTGCCGAAGAAGTCTTGGCTGAAATCAACTTTGCCATCCTCAGTCAGAGGCGGGTTCTGTGGATCCAGAGTGGTTACGCGGAACATTTCGCCTGCGCCTTCACAGTCGGAACCGGTGATCAGTGGAGTATGAGCGTAAACAAAGCCGCGCTCATTGAAGAATTTATGAATAGCGTAAGCTGCTACGGAACGTACGCGGAACACAGCACTGAAAGTATTGGTTCTTGGACGCAGATGAGCAATGGTACGCAGGAATTCCACAGAGTGTTTTTTCTTCTGAAGTGGGTAATCCGGGGTGGAAGTACCCTCAATTTCGATTTCTTCTGCATGGATCTCGTATGGCTGTTTTGCTTCCGGAGTCAGCAGCAGTTTGCCCTTAACGATGACAGCAGCACCAACATTCAGTTTGCCGATCTCGTCGAAATTATTCACTTTATTATCTTCAAATACAACCTGAAGATTCTTAAAGGCTGTACCGTCATTCAATTCAATAAAACCAAGATGTTTGGATGTGCGCAGGGTGCGAACCCAGCCTGCAACAGTGATGAGGCTGTCTGCATATTTTTCAGAAGTAGCGGACAGCTCGCGAAGAGTAACTCGCTGCATATTGTTTTTCCTCCTTATAGAGTTTGTAAACTTGACACTCGCAAAAGCAAATATCATTTAATTATTATAATACAAAGAAGCTGCCATCGTCAAGAGTTTGGCAGCTTCTTATGAAAACTATTCCAGTGGTTTTCCGCAGTGTTTGCAGAAATTATGCTCAGGCTCCACCGCTTTGCCGCAGTATGGACAGAAGTTTGCTTCTTCCCTATCATCGCTTCGAAGCGACTGCTGCTGAGCTTTTCTCTGCTCATAGTCCGGCGCCCAAGGGTCCGGTTCTTCATCACCGTCTACAATATCGAAGAGCGACATACGGTCCTCGCCATGAGCATTTTGGTAAGCAATGTAGGCATCATAGATTCCGAAACCCACAAAGCAAATACCGAACAATGGGAACAACAATCCGATGATTCCAAAGCCTCCGGTAGCAGTCATTGTAAAGGCTATAATCGTCCAGATGATACCAAAAATCACGACAAAAACAGAGCCGGCAAAGCTTCTTTTCGACGGTCCTCGACCAGGTTTGATGCTTTTCATCAGAATCTCTCCATTCTTTCCTATAATGTTATATAACTTTACACATTAACAATAATGGCTTAAAACAAGCATTTTAATTCAATATATATCAATTTGCCATTATTTAGTGTAAAGTATTTTGCCAGTCATGCGTGATTATGCAAGTCCACCGATCTTAGCACGCAGCCAGTTGCTTTCGCCGATTGGCAAATCCCATAAATCACCATCACATTGCACAATGACATTGTTGTCTTTCGTGAAATTGATCCATAATCCATAGTGTTTTGTGATACCCAAAGCCGTCGTAAAATCAACTTCATAATCAATGGGGCGAATATCCAAAGTCTCGTATTCCTCGTTGATGATCTGCAGAGCGTCATAGAAGCCCTGCGACAGCACATCGTCCGTAGACTCATAGACTACTTCCCCATTGGCTGTACTGGTGATCACAACGCTCTCTACTTCTCGAACGGAAGCAACAAGAGCCTGCCCTAATGAACTCTCGGTCAACGGGGACAAATCCACCTGAGGCTGCAGCTTCTCTGAGACTTCCGTCATATCTCTCGTCGGTTCTTTTGTTGTCGGCTGTACTGCCATTGTCGGCGCTGCACTGCGCTGCGTGCAGGCACAAAAACTTAGCAGCAGACAAAGTATCAGGGAAAACGCAGTTCGTCTCATAGTTATTCCTCGTTTTCCAGCTGCTCTTCATGGAACAAGCCGTCTTCGCCGCGTACATAAGCAGTACCGTATGGCGCATTCAGCAGCGGCATAATGGATGGATCATAGTTGCAGAGCGTATTTAAGTGGAAGACACCCACATTATCCGGATTGCAGGTGTAAGCATCATCCTCATCGCCGGCAAAGAAACACCAACCGCTGTCCCCTTCGTTGACAGGCTGCTGACGATACATGTAGCCTACTTTGCAGCCATCGACCATAATACGGTCGGTTGCCAGACAGCCAACAGGACCGTTCCAGTCAGTCAAAACCTGTTTGATCTGCGGACCCGGAATTGCCCACTGTTTCACCGGGAATTCATACCAATCCCAGCGAGTCCAGTGACCCTCACCAAGGAACAGCTTGTGTAGGAGCATATTGTTGATGGCATAGAACTGTTTCAGTTCCTCGCCTTCCTGACAGCCATACTGACAGTACGCGAAGTAAATCGCGCCGCAGAAGGCACTGAGAGCATATTCCTTCCAGCTACGATACAGCTGCGTTGCTTTTCTTGCCAATGGCTCGCAGAGATTCCAGAATTCAGCGTCAGAAATCAAGCCGCAGGCACAGGCTGCACGATACAGACAAATGCGTTCATTGCAGTCCCATGCAAAGAAACCGCGGTTTTCCACCAAGTCACGGAAGAGTTCCGCGAAGCCTTTGCATTTCTGGAAAGCACCACGACCTTCAGCAGTCAAATCTTTCTCATTGAAAACAGGACGTCTTTCCCAAAAACTCATGAACTGGTCATACTCATCGCCACTGTGATAGAAATTATTTGCCACTTGATACAAGCTTTCTTTATCGGTAACACCCATGACCTTTTCCAGATATTCTTTGGTCTGGTTTGCTGCAATTCGTCCCTTGCAGTGATACAGACTATCAAAGCCCTGATGTTCTTCGATACCCGGTACTTTACGATAAGAGGACAGGCCGCTGAGAAGCAAAATGAAGCGGCGGCGGTCAGGCATCTGCGTGTCTGCCTGCGGCAAAGCGCAGACATCTTTCCAGAACTGTTCTACGCCCTCCAGAATATCTTTTGTTTCCTGGGAAATATCACGTTTCATCTATAAAAACCTCCTGAAATGAAGCAATTTTCGTAAAAATTATCACAGAATTATGGTATCACTCTTTTGACTCCTTGTCAACGAAGGATTGAAGAGAAAAGATCGTTATGCTATACTGAATAAAAGGAGGGATTTTATGAAACGCTGCTTTTTGATCATTTTGTTAGGCTGTTCTCCCTTTCTTCTGGGGCGCATTCAGGATTGGCTGATGATGAATCTTCTTGGTGTTCCATTGATGCTGATTTCCGTGCTGATGCTTTTATTCTGGGGCTATCTGAGCCATGTTTCGCTGCGTATGACAAATTATGACTGGAAAGCTTTGCTTTTGCTGAATGCTCCCGCAGCCATTGATTTGCTTCTTGTGCTGATTCAGGAATGGGGATTCGGCGCTTACTGGATGAACCGTATCGGCGGCTACAGTCAGCTGTTCTATTTGCCGCTCCTCAGTTTAGGTTTCCGATTGACACCGTGGGCACACTCCGTACCTCCTGCCTACATTGCCGCTTTTCTTCTCATGACTGCGGCATCTGTGTTTGTCTATAAAACGAACAAAGCATAAGCAAGCACCTTCGGGAGATACTATTCCCGGAGGTGATTTTCATGAACAAACTGAACGTTCTTCTCAGTCAGAACCCACAGGCGAAAAGCTATTTCCTGTCGTTGGATGAACAGGAGCAGGGTCTGTTGATCCAGTCTTCCGATTCTGTCGCTACTTTAGCTGACATGAAACAGGTGCTCCATCGCTGGAACACCAACTCTTCTGCAAAATAAAAGCTGTCCTCTCCTTACGGAGAGGACTTTTTCCTATTCTTCCTGCATAGTATGTGCTGTACATATTCTATCGTTGGAGGTATCTTATGCGAAAATATAATATGAGCAATGAAAGTTCCGGTTGCGATCGCTGTCAGCGCGGAAATCGTTCCTTCCCTTTTTTCGACATCCCCTGTCTGTACTATCCGCAGTACCCCTGCAACTGGGGAAGCAGCAGCTGCCAGCTTGACTACGCGATTTTTGGTATTTCTGCACCTGATGGTAACGACAACAATCTGGAACTCAGTCCACAGGCTCTTGATGGACGCAGCATCAGACTGGACACGGATAACGAAACCATTATTCTGCAGCCGGGCAGACTCTATCAACTGAGCTATCAAATTTCAGCCACCATCAATCAAAGTCTTTCCATTATCCCTGTGATCGATTCTGTCAGTGATCTGTGCAGCTCCGTTACTGTAAGCTCCGCCGGAAGCAGCGCTCAGACCCTCAGCAGCACACTCTTGCTTCCTGTGGTAGAAACAGCATCGACCCTTCAGTTACAGGTTCAAAGCAGTTCTGAGGCCCCTCAGCAGCTTCACGGCTGTGTTTCTCTTGTAGCCTTGGCTGATTTATAGTCTGTGTTCACAATTTCTTATTAAAAATGTAACTTTTTCTTCTCAGAAAGAGCATAGTTTTCTCACAATTCCTGTGTATACTATGATTGTACTTAAGAGAAACACACAGATTCCCTTCTCAATCTAAACTTAATCTGCAGGAGCTTCGCTCTCACCTGTCAGCTGGACGGAATACCGGGCTGCAGGTTCGGCCGCAAGGCCGTGCAGGCCTATCTACACAGACATCCCCTGTCTTAACATATAACTTTCCTTTTCTGTTTGTATCAACAAGAGAACCGCCTTTGGGGCGGTTCTTTTGTTTTGCATTCATTATATAAAGAAAAGGCTGCCGATCACTCGACAGCCTTTGTATTACAGAAAATCAACGACTATTTGTTGCCGAATTTTTCCTGCAGGTATTCATGCATGGATTCAGCAGCAGTTTTGCCTGCGCCCATTGCCAGAATAACGGTAGCAGCACCGGTAACAGCGTCACCACCAGCGTAAACGCCTTCTTTGGTGGTAGCAGCTTTGTCGTCAGCAACCAGACAACCCCATTTGTTAGCTTCGAGGCCTTCGGTGGTAGATCTGATCAGTGGGTTTGGAGAAGTACCGATGGACATGATAACAGTATCAACTGGTACTTCGTAGTTGGAACCTTCGATAGCAACTGGTCTGCGACGGCCGGAAGCATCTGGTTCGCCCAGTTCCATTTTGATGCATTCGATAGCACGAACGTTGCCGTTTTCGTCACCCAGAATCTTGGTTGGGTTGTTCAGCAGCAGGAATTCGATGCCTTCTTCTTTTGCATGATGTACTTCTTCAGCACGAGCTGGCAGCTCAGCTTCGGAACGACGGTAGATGATGTAAACGTGTTCAGCGCCCAGACGCATAGCGGAACGAGCAGCGTCCATTGCTACGTTACCACCACCAACTACTGCAACGGATTTACCTTTGCGGATTGGGGTATCATATTCGTCGAGGTATGCTTTCATCAGGTTGATACGGGTCAGGAATTCGTTAGCGGAGTAAACGCCTACGAGACCTTCGCCTTCGATACCCATGAAGGATGGCAGACCAGCACCGGAACCTACGAATACAGCTTTGAAGCCGTAGTCGTTGAACAGTTCGTCGATGGACAGAACTTTACCAATAACCATGTTGGTCATGATCTTAACGCCCATTTTCTCGAGGTTTTCAACCTCTTTCTGAACGATAACTTTTGGCAGACGGAATTCAGGAATACCGTAAACCAGTACGCCACCGGCTTTGTGGAATGCTTCGAAGATGGTTACATCGTAGCCCAGTTTAGCCAGGTCGCCAGCGCAGGTCAGACCTGCAGGACCAGCACCGATAATAGCAACTTTAATGCCGTTGGATTCTGGTTTTACGATTTCTTCTGCATCATGTTCACGAGCCCAGTCAGCAGCAAAACGTTCCAGACGGCCGATTGCAACTGGTTCGCCTTTGATACCGCGTACGCATTTGCATTCGCACTGGGTTTCCTGTGGGCATACACGACCGCAAACTGCTGGCAGAGCGGAGGTTTCTTTGATTGCTGCGCAAGCGTCAGCAAATTTACCCTGAGCGATCAGGGAGATGAATTTAGGAATCTGAACGTTTACAGGGCAGCCTGCTACACATGGCATGTGTTTGCAGTTCAGGCAGCGCTGTGCTTCGTTGATAGCCATTTCTTCGGTGTAACCGAGAGTTACTTCTTCAAAGTTGCGAGCACGAACTTTTGGGTCCTGCTCAGGCATTGGGTTTTTCACCAGGGACATATTAGGCATTGTAAACACTCCTCATTCTGCAGTTTTCACAGTCATGGCGTTCCTGTTCTTTGTTGGTGCCGTTACGTTTCATCAGCTCGTCGAAGTCAACCAGGTGACCGTCGAAGTCTGGGCCGTCAACGCAAGCGAATTTGGTTTCGCCGCCAACAGTTACACGGCAGCCGCCGCACATACCGGTACCATCGATCATGATTGGGTTCAGGGAAACGATGGTTTTGATACCGTGTGGTTTGGTGGTAGCTGCAACAAATTTCATCATGATAACTGGACCGATAGCGATAACTGCATCATATTCGTTGCCTTCATCCAGCAGCTGCTGCAGTTTGTTGGTAACGAGACCTTTTTCACCGTAGGTACCGTCGTCAGTCATAACGTAGAGATTGTCAGCAACAGCTCTCATTTCGTCTTCGATAATAACGATGTCTTTGGAGCGGAAGCCAGCGATCATATCTACATGAGCGCCTGCATTGTGCAGAGCTTTAGCCTGTGGGTATGCGATAGCACAACCAACGCCGCCGCCGATAACGCAAACTTTTTTCAGACCATCGAGATGGGTTGGGATGCCCAGAGGACCTACAACGTCCAGCAGAGCTTCGCCTTCATTCATCTGGCCCAGCATAATGGTGGAACGACCAACAGTCTGAACGATCAGAGTGATGGTGCCTTTTTCTCTGTCATAGTCAGCAACAGTTACAGGGATACGTTCGCCCTGCTCATCGATTCTGAAGATGATGAACTGGCCTGGGAGTACTTTTCTTGCAATGAACGGTGCTTCGATTTCCATCAGAACAACAGCGTCATTGAGCTTCTGTTTTTTCACGATTTTGTACACTTGGCTCACCTCTTAATTATTTGAACATACGAAAATTCCGTACACAGTACGGTCCATTTAATAGTTTACCGAGTCGTGATAATTTTGTCAACTACCTACCCAACCTTTTTTTATGGATAAGCCCTATTCTTTGAGCATTTACGACATTTTCCACCGTTTATTTAAGCATTTTTACGCAAAAAGCAAGGGATTTACGGCGATAAATCCCTTGCTTTTCTTTAATTGGTAATGGTTATTTCCTTAGAAGCTCTTGTGCCGTCCGGAAGCTCTGCCCAGACGGTGATCGGAGCCGCTTTTTGCGCTTTCAGCTTACCGCCGGAACTGAGGCTTGCATACTGCTGAGAGTACTCATACATGAACCACTCTACATCTGCTTCCTTGCCGTTCAGATAAGCGGTCAAGCGGACAGTATCGCCAACTTCAACCGTCGCCGGAGCGTCAATTTCCAAGCCGCTGCCGCTGATGCTTGCGGAACCTGAGTTATTCTCCTCTTCGTCCTCAGAGCCTTCTGCTTTGACAGTGACTTCAATGGATGCGATCATATCGTCAAGGCGTGCTGCAACTTTGGCAGTACCCTCGCCTACTGCTTTGATCTTTCCGCTGCCATTGACCAGAACGATATCCTCATCCTCACTCTTCCATTCGATGTCATCTTCATCGTAGTCGTCCGGAATCGTGAAGTCAATATCGTAGGTCTCCCCTTCCGTCAGAGTGATGGAGCTTTCTGTGAATGTCAGCTTGTCTGTTGTTTCAGTACCGGAGTTGGTCTCACCGCCTGTACTGCTGTTGCCGTTGGACACATTGCCCACATCGCTGCCCACAGACTGTGTACCGGTGATTCCCGCATTGCCGGAACCTGCCGCTTTCAGGAAGGAAGCAATGGCATCTGCCATTGCAGAAGCAACCTCATCCTGATAATCGTCATCGATCAGTTTACGGTATTCCTTATTGTTGGACATAAATCCACCCTCAGAAAGAATTCCGACAAACTGAGGATCGCGAGTTACATAGAATACATCAAAACGTGCGCCGCGGTTGTTGGTGTTCAGCGCGCCGCTGATGGCGGAGCTCAGGCGAGTCGCCAAAGACTGTGCAAACGGATAGAAGTAATAAACTTCCGTACCTGTCGCTGTAGATGACGCTGAGTTATGATGAACAGAAATGTAAACCTGTGCGTTGAAAGCCTGCGCTTTCGCAAGGCGGGTGTCCATATCCATAGTCGTATTGATGGTGTTCAGCAAAAGAACATTGGCGCCTTTTTTCTCCAGTTTCGCTGCCAGTTTCTTCGCGATAGCCCAGTTGATGTGCTTCTCCTGATAGTTTGGATTGAAGCCCGGAGCGCCGTTATCTGCGCCGCCATGGCCCGGGTCAACGACGATGTTCGCGCCCTTGACTGTAGTTGGGTTATTGAAGCGGAAAACGATTTTGCCATCTTCATGATACGCCTTATAACCTAAGAAACCGCCCTGTGCTTTCAGGCCAAGGGTCAAGGTGGTATCATTCCATGTCGCAGAGCTGAACAGCGGATTCTTTGTCAGCGATGCCATGTCCTCCGGCATGGAAGTGGTGTATTTGAAATCAATGGAGAACTTGGTACTGCTGTACGATGGAATAAACGGTACCGGCTGTTCTGATTTCAGAATCACATAAGTGTAGTCATTATCCGCTTTCACCGTCATACCGGTGATCTTGTTGTTCGCTACATAAGCGTTGCTGTCGGAGACGGCTGTGATGTCACTGCTGTACACACGCATACCGGAAGCCAGCTTAAAGTACTTACGAACGTCACTGCCGGATTTATAGGTCACTTCCTCACCCACAGCGTAATCCAGTGTGCCTTTCGGCAGACGATAGTTTGCTGAGGTTGGGTATTTACCGATCTCATTGGTTGGGAAAACGATGGCCTGATCTGCGGTCACGCGAACCAGCACACCATCCTCAACGATGGCCAGTTTATTGACAGAAACGCTGGCGCCTTCCATGGTTTTGGTAACGCCTTCCCAAGTTGCGGTCACAACGATATTGCCCAGATTCTGAACAGATTTCGTTGCATCCGGAACAACAAAGGAACCTGTGTAACGCTTGTAAGTTGTACCTCTCAAATCCTCATTACCGCTGGTCTCGTCCAAAGACATCGGGTAGTTCTGACCATTGACGGTAAACATCACATTGGAGTTTTCATAGGCAACGGCAGTTACGGATACTTTCATACCTCCGTCAACCGCCATAGAACCGGTCGGGCTTACTTCCTTCAGCACCTGTACCTGACGGTTGATGGTGAAGGTCATCGTTTTTGCCTTGTGGTGGAAGGTGTACTTATTTTCACCCGGCTGCAGTTCCACGGTGTAAGAGAAGAAGCCGTTTTCATCGGTTTCCAAAACCTGACCATCCACAGTGACGTCCGCATTCGGGTCGGATGCGCCCTGGAACGTATAGGTTTTATCTGTGGTGGAAATATTCAGCTGTGTTGGCTTGGAGAATGCCAACTCCGTAAGGATATGTTCCTTCTTCACATTATTGGAGAAGTAATCCATCAGAAGCGTGGTACTGTTCTGTGGGTTTTCTGCCAAGTTGCTGAGGGAGCGGAAGGCACTGCCCTCCAGGTTTTCACATTCATCCAAGGCGATCATCTGACGTGTCAGCTGGTCATGAGCTGCCCAGCCTGCAGAAATATCTGTTGTGCAGGCTCTGTCCGCAGCATGAACCATGTAGATTGGTTCTTCCTGTTCAGCCGCCAGTGCATCCCACCATTTAGCAATTGCTGTGAATGGAATTTCTGTATCTGCAGTGGATGTGAAGTTTTCAACTGCTGCAAAATCGATCAGATCTTCTTCCAGAAGCTGTTTGCTGTTCAGATTGGTCAATTTCCAGCCTTCACTGACTGCAGGAATATCTACACCGCTCTCATCATTTGCAAGAGTTGCCCAAACGGCATCAGTCAGCAGACCGACCTGTGTGTTTGGATTGTATTTCTGTGTCAGCTGTCGCGCTGCCGAAACCATCATCAGGGCATTATCCTGAAGATACTGCTCATAGCTGCGGCCTGCGCCATGCATCATATAATCGCTGTAACTGCCAGCCAGTTCCGGGTTTTCGCAGCCATCCAGCAAAACACCGTCCAGATTATAATTCTTGATGAATTCTTCATAAGCGGCTAACGCCAAGTTGGCTACTTCGGTATTTTTAATGCCACTGCGGCTGACAGAACTGCCATCTCCGTAAAGGGACAGATCATAAATACCGTAAACAAACAAACCATTGCCTCGCGCAGCTTCAATTAAGTAAGCCAGTGCATCAAAGGTACTGCGAGATTTGATGGAATCCACAGAGAACACGGAGCCTTCCTCGCTGAGCAGCGGAATAACAATGGTATTCATCTCATAGCTCTCCGCTTTTGCCAGCATTGCGTTGATCTCTGTCTGCTGTTCTTCATCGGTTTTGCCGCTGTCCGTCAGGAAATCTGTTCCTGCGTTCACATATACCGCTCGCATCTCCGCCGGCTTATTGAAAGAAATCAGCGTTTCTTCCGGAATCAATTCCTCGTCAGGCTGCTCCGTTTCTTCGTTGACTTCTCCCTCAACAGATGGCGTCTCCTGCGGATTCTCTGTCGGAGTTTCTTCCGGTTCTTCCGCATCCTGATTTTCATCGATAACGGGCTGTTCCAGCACCGGTTCATCGACAGGATTTTCTTTTTCCTTATCTTTCAGCAAAAAAGCTGCTGTACCGGCACAAACTGTGATAAACAAAAATGCCGCCGACAACGCGATGACCATTTTTTGCGTCTGTTTTGCTTTTTTCTTCTTACGTCTTGGATTCGGCAAAATACCGCCTCCCTTCTTTTTCTATTCCAAAACCGTTTTCAGGTTATTGATTTCTTTATTGATTTGGCTTTTTACCGCCGCAGCGGGATGGAACACAGAGTCATAGCGGAACAGCACAAAACCTTCGTACTGCTGTTCTTCTCTGGCGCATTCCACCATACGGCTCAGCAGGTCTGAATGGCTCTTCCACTCGTTTTTGCCATCGCCTGCCCAGGTATCCTCTGTTCCCACTTTATACGGTGCTAAGCCGACTAACAGGTCCACAGATGAAAGTCTGATCAGATCATTCCATTGTGCCACTGTTTCTGCATAAGGACTGGTGGAGTTTTCAAAGCCAAAGTAAATCTGCGGGCAAATATAGTCCACATAACCGCCCTTTGATAACCACAAAGCAACGTCAATAAACTGCTTGTTGTAGTTATTTTCCAGATTTCCCTGAGGGCTGATGCCAAAGCGCACATCGTTTTTTGTATCATGTACTGCACTGTACACGGCTTTTACCAATCGATTGACATTTTCTCTGCGCCAATCAGCCAATGTCAGCTGCCCTCCACTCTGTTTATAAGCAGAATAGGAACGTTTGTCAAAGTCTTCATCCGTTGTCGGATAGAAATAATCATCGAAATGGATACCATCCACATTATAATTGGCGACGATTTCTTTTACGCCATTGACGATCAGTTTCTGCGCTTTTTCGCTGGCAGGATCAAAATAGATTCCGCCATTGTATTCGATGGCATCGCCGCTTTGCAGAAATTCCTTGACGACATTTCCTGCCGAAAGCTCTTTTTTATAATTCGCGTTCCGAACACGGTAGGGATTGATCCACGCTTCGATGGATAAACCGCGGTTGTGCGCCTCCCGTACCATAACTTTCAGTGGATCAAAGCCGGGATCGCCGCCCTCAGTTCCTGTCGCAAGGTAGGACCATGGGAAATATTCCGATGGATAAATGGCATCGGCGTAAGGCCGCACCTGAACAATCACTGTATTGAGCCCTAAGGCATTCACATTATCAAAGGCACTGCCGATATTGGCAGTAAAGGCGCTCTCGATTTTGCCCTGCAGCATGGTTTCCAACTCAAAATAGGAAAACCAAACCGCACGGATCTCATCGGTAACAGACAGGTTTTGCTGCGGTTTCTCTTCCTCTGTGGCCGCCTCTTCTTTTGGAGGTACGACCGTACTTTCCGGGGCCTTTTCCGCTTGTGGTGGTTCTGGTGGTTCCACTACCGGAGGTTCTGCAGGCAGCTGAGGAGCTTCCGGAATCGGTTCTGCAGGCTTTTCCTCCTGCGGAGGCTGTTCTGTCGGTTTTTCCTCAGCAGGCGGCTTCTCTTCCTGCTTCTCATCATCTTCTTTCGGAGTTTCCTCTTTCTCTATGAGCGGTCGCTCCGCTGGGTAGCCTTCCTGTAAATCGAGCGTCTCTTCCATCTGCAGTTCTTCCCGCTGGGTCAGCTCAGCAACGGAAACCCTCGGTGTGTCGCTGCAGGCAGTCTGCAAAAGCAGCGCCGCGGTCAAGAGCAGTATTGTCCATTTTTTCATGTTTTCTTCCCCCTGACACGCAGATTCTGTCTTTGCTACTGTATGCATGCGGCTACAGCGGATATGCGTGAATGTTAGTCTGTCACCCTCTTAGTGTACACTGATTTAATGTCAAGGTCAAGACGACAGGATTTGATTCTGCCGGTCGAAAACATGAATTTTTTGTAAAAAGAAAAGAGACAGCGATTTCTCACTGTCTCCTTATATGTTTAGTGTGCGGAACCCGGCAGCATCAGCTTCACTGATTTTTTGTTCGGGTCGTACTCTTTCAAGCATTCGCCTTTATGTTCGATCGCATCCTCGGTGACGGTGATGCGTACCACACCTTCATCCGATGGGCTCAGGAACATCAGTTCATCCAGCGCTTCTTCCATGATGGCACGCAGGCCACGAGCACCGGTTTTGCGCTCTACTGCTTTTCTTGCAACAGCCTGCAGGGCTTCGTGAGTGAAGTCCAACTGAATACCTTCCATCGCGAAGAGCTTCTGATACTGTTTCACCAGAGCGTTCTTTGGTTCGGTGAGGATTCGGATCAAACCTTCTTCATCCAATTCGGTCAGAGTTGCAATAACAGGCAGACGACCAATCAACTCTGGGATCAAGCCGAATTTCACCAGATCCTGTGGGGTCACCTGGCTCATCAGCTTGTCATAATCCAACTCAGATTTGTCGGCCAGTGTGGAACCAAAGCCGAGGCTGGATTTTGCCACACGCTGTTCGATCTTCTTCTGGATTCCGTCGAACGCACCGCCGCAAATGAAGAGGATTTTGGAAGTATCGATCTGAATGAACTCCTGATTTGGGTGTTTTCTGCCGCCGGTCGGAGGTACATTTGCTACGGTACCTTCGATGATTTTCAGCAGAGCCTGCTGTACACCTTCACCGCTGACATCGCGGGTAATGGAGGTATTCTCGCTCTTTCTGCCGATTTTATCGATCTCATCCACGTAGATGATACCGGTCTGCGCACGCTCCACATCCCAGTCGGCACACTGAATCAGACGCAAAAGGATGTTTTCTACGTCCTCACCAACGTAACCTGCTTCGGTCAGAGTGGTTGCATCTGCAATAGCGAATGGAACGTTCAGGGTTTTTGCCAAAGTCTGAGCCAGCATGGTTTTACCCACACCGGTCGGACCGATCAGCAGAACATTACTCTTTGCCAGCTCCACATCATCGCTCCATTCCGGCTGTTCCTGCAGGAAGTTACGTTTATAGTGGTTGTAGATTGCAACAGACAGGATCTTTTTGGCGCGTTCCTGACCGATCACATAATCGTCCAGAACTTTTTTGATCTCTGCCGGTTTTGGGATCTCCTGCTGAGGTGCAGAAGCACTTTTGCGGGAGCTGCTATGAGAATGACGCTCGCTGCGCGGCATTGGCGGCTCGTCATTGAGCACATCATTGCACAGTTCGATACATTCGTTGCAGATATAAACACCGGGACCTGCGATCATGCGTTCCACTTCGCCGGAGTGTTTGCCGCAGAAAGAACAGCGGATGTCTTTATCATTGTTTCTTGGCATCTTGCCTCTTCCTCCTCCGCCGCTTATCTGTGGGTGATCACTTTATCGATCAGGCCGTAAGCGCAAGCTTCTTCCGCAGACATATAGTTGTCGCGGTCGGTATCTTTCTGAATGGTTTCCAGAGACTGACCGGTGTACTCAGAGAGCATACGGTTCAGTTTTTCTTTGGTGCGAACGATATGATCCGCATGGATCTTGATGTCGCTTGCCTGACCCTGCAGACCGCCCATCAATGGCTGATGGATCATGATCTCGCTGTTTGGCAGAGCGAAGCGTTTGCCCGGAGTGCCGGATGCCAGCAGGAATGCACCCATGGATGCAGCCATACCGATGCAAATAGTGGATACATCGCAGTTAATGTATTTCATGGTATCATGAATTGCCATGCCTGCGCTGATGGAACCGCCCGGGCTGTTGATATACAGGGAGATATCCTTTTCTTTATCCTGGCCTTCCAGGTACAGCAGCTGTGCCACAACAAGGCTTGCAGTCACGTCGTTAACTTCATCGCAAAGCATGATGATTCTGTCGTTGAGCAGACGGGAGTAAATATCATAGGCGCGCTCGCCGCGTCCGGTCTGCTCGATTACGGTTGGGACCAAACTCATAGTAAAAGCCTCCGTTTCGTCAATCGGTAATAATAAAAGTCGTCACTTCAGTATGGTCAGATTTTTGTCCTTAATATTCAAACGATAACACAGAAATGAAAATTTGTCCATACGTTACAGAAGCCGGTGGAACAGCTGTGATCCACCGGCTCTGCCACAGGTATATCATACCCGATTGTTATTGTAGAAAAATGTCGGATTCGTGAACGATTCGTTACGAAGGATTATTTTTCTTCCTCATCTGCTTTTTTAGCAGATTTTTTGATTTTGTTAACGGTAACATCAGCAGAGTTACGAACCAGGTCGATTGCTTTGGTGATGTACATATCCTGTTCAACGTCAGCTGCTGGAACCAGTTCTTTTACTTTAGCAGCTTCGATGCCGTACATGCCAGCCAGACGATCGTATTCAGCGTCCAGTTCGTCAACAGTTACGGTTACGCCTTCCAGTTCAGCGATTTTTTCCATTGCCAGACGGATTTTAACCTGACGTTCTGCGCTTTCTTTGAAGTTGCCGCGCAGGGTGTCGATATCCATACCGGTGTACTGGCTGTAAACATCCAGGCTCATGCCCTGGGACTGCAGACGGTAAGCGAAGTCGTTCAGCAGTTCGTTTGCTTTGTGAGCGATCATGCAGTCAGGAATGTCAGCTTCCATTTTTTCGATAACAGCGTCGATCAGTTTGTTTTCGAATTCGTTCTGAGCTGCTTCTTCTGCTTTGGACTGCAGTTTTTCTTTCAGATCTTTTTTCAGATCAGCCAGAGTGTCGAACTCGGAAACGTCTTTTGCGAATTCATCGTCCAGAGCTGGCAGTTCTTTTTTCTGAATGCCTTTTACTGCTACTTTGAATACTGCTGGTTTGCCCATCAGGTCAGCAACATGGTAATCTTCTGGGAAGGTTACGTTTACATCGAAGTTGTCGCCAGCTTTGTGACCGATAACCTGTTCTTCAAAGCCAGGGATGAAGGTGCCGGAACCCAGAACCAGTGGGTAGTCCTCGCCTTTGCCGCCTTCGAATGCTACGCCGTCCATGAAACCTTCGAAGTCGATGGTAACGGTGTCATCTTTTTTAGCAGCGCGTTCTACGGATACCAGACGGCCGTTTCTGTCGCGGAGTTTATCCAGCTCTGCGTTTACTTCTGCAGCCATGATCTGGTCTACGTTTTTCTCGATTTTGATGCCTTTGTAGTCGCCGATTTTAACTTCTGGTTTTACGGTAACTACTGCGCGGAAGGTGAAGCCTTCGCCTTCTTTGAATTCCAGATTGTCAACGGAAGCCTGGTCAACAGGTTCGATAGCAGCTTCAGCAACTGCAGCTTCGTAAGCTTCTGGATAGATTTCGTTTACAGCATCTTCATAGAAGAAATCTTTGCCGTACATTTTTTCGATCATGCCCTTTGGAGCTTTGCCTTTACGGAAGCCAGGGATCTGGATTTTGCCTACGTTCTTTTTGTAAGCAGCCAGGGTAGCAGCCTGCAGCTGTTCTTCAGAAACAGCGATCAGCAGTTCTACAACATTGTTTTCTACTTTTTTGCTAGAAATCAGACTCATTGTAATGTTTCCATTCCTTTCATTTGTCCGCCGTTGCGGAGTGAAGTGATGCTCCGTCTCTTTCCAAAACACGGGAAAACGCGGACAAGCAATCCTAAACGCAAGTATTATAACATAACTCGCAAAATAATGCTACAATTTTAGTGAAAATTTTCTGTAAACGGAGTTTTCAACCGTTATTGCACACTCTTCTTATGAGAAGTGACGAAAATCCATAGAAAAACATCTTAAATATGAATGATTTTCGGTGTAAATTTCAGATAATCTGCGGAGATCAGGCGGTATTCCACCCCTTCGTATTCCCCATTCAGCGCAAAGCGGCAGCCGGCAGAATGGATATGTCCATACCAGCAGCGCTTGATACCGAAGTCTCTCAGCACCTGCAGAATACTCTCGTTGGTCTCATTGCCATAGACCGGCGGATAGTGCAGAAATACCAGCTTCTCTTTGTCTGGGAATCGCTTTTCCGCATCTTCCAGAGACATTTTCAAGCGTCCGGCTTCTCTTGCTACAATCTTCTGATCCTGCGGCTGCCCGCCTTCAAAAATCCAGCCGCGGGTTCCGCAAATAGCGACATTCTCATATTCAAAACTGTTGTTGGACAGAATATGAAGACTGTCAAAGCCTTTCTCTTCCAGATAAGCGTCCATCTTCTTTTTGGTAGTCCACCAGTAGTCATGGTTGCCCTTCATCAGGATCTTCCGTCCCGGCAAAGCCTGGAGGAAAGCGAAGTCCTTTTCGCAGTCCTTCAGGTCCATTGCCCAGGATACATCGCCCGGAATAACTACCGTATCCTTTTCACTGACCAGAGCACGCCAGTTCTTTTCCAGCCGTTCCATGTAATTGTCCCAGCCGTTAAATATGTCCATCGGCTTGTCCGTAGACAAAGACAGATGGGTATCTGCGATCACAAACAGTGCCATGTTCCAGTCCTTTCTTAATCTTACCAAAAAATCAGGAAGGAAAGGTCGCCCTCTCCTTCCCTTTTGGTTTATTTCATGTATTTCTTCATGAAGTCAGCAGCGTTTTCCCACATGATCTTCTTCACAACAGTCTCGCTGATACCATGAGCAAGCATGTAATCTGCAAAACCTGCAAATTTCACTGGGGTGTTCAGGCTTTCATGTACGGATGCACCGTCGAAGTCGGAACCGCAGCAAACAACGTTTTCACCGCCCAGTTCCAGCATACGGTCAACATGGCGGAAGAGTGCGTCGTAGTTTGCAGCTTCTGCTTTTGGATCGTCCACGATAAAAGCATCGCAGAGGTTCAGACCGATGATACCGCCGCGTTTTACATATTCAGCAAAGCGTTCTTCGGTTACATTTCTGCGGTGACCGCAAGCAGTGCGGATGTTGGAGTGAGTCTCGATGAATGGTTTTTCAGCGAATTCACAGAGTTCCCAGAAGCAAACATCGTTCAAATGGGAGTTATCAACGATGATACCCACTTTTTCCATTTCTTTGACTGCAGCACGACCGAATTCGGTAAAGCCCTTCTGAGTGTCGTGACCGGAAGCCAGTTCGTTTTCACCGTTCCAGGTCAGGGTCATGATTTTAACGCCGCAATCGTGGAGGAATTTTACATTTTCAATTTTACCATTGAGGCAAGCAGCACCTTCTACGGTCAGCATAGCTGCCAGTTTGCCCTGTTTGGTGATGCGATCAATGTCTTCATAGGTCCAAACCTGTTCCACATGATCCTTGTTCACATCCATCAGATGTTTGAAGTATTCGTTTCTGTCGATGAAGAACTGTTCTGCTTCATCACCGCGGAAACGGTCCGGTACGAAAACTGCGATCGCCTGGCAGTAACGTTTGAATTTTTCCAGTTCGTTGATGGACACCATGGTGTTCTTGCAGAAGAAGTCAGCGTTTTCTTTCTGAAGTCTCATGATCGTGTCGCAATGCAGGTCAAATAATTCCATAGAGTTTTCCCCCTTTATTTAATACGCGGATACCTGAAAGGCATCTTCCAGATAATTGATCTCCGCTGTTTTTTTACGTTTCACAACAACCGGATAGACCTCGCAGACATCAAAACGTGGCTGCAGGTCCGAGTTATACTCCTCCATATAGTGGAGGGCCGTCAGCACGATCTTCTGCTGCTTGGCAGGTGTAACGGCTTCTGCAGGAGAATAGAGTGCACCTTTCGCACGGGTCTTAACCTCAACAAAAGCGATGATATCATCCTTCTGAACAATGAGGTCGATTTCCCCGTAACGGCTGTGGAAATTACGGCACAGCAATGTATAACCCTGCTTCTGCAGATACTGAACCGCCTGGTCTTCACCCCAGGCACCGGTATTTTTATTTTTCTTCCAAATCGGCAGCTGCAGCATTCGGCAACACACCTTTCAGTTTTTTCAAAAAAGTACGGCGATGGTACGGACACATACCATACTCCATCAGTTGTGCATAGTGGTCCTTGGTACCGTAGCCTTTATGCTTCGCAAAGTGATATTGCGGGTACTCCTTATCCATCTCAATGAGCATGTGGTCTCGCGTCACCTTCGCCAAAATGGACGCCGCTGCGATGGAGGCAGATGTTGCATCACCTTTGATGACAGTGCGGGTCGGCAGACTCAGTTTTGGGTCCTGATTACCGTCTACCAGCACCATGTCCGGTGTCATTCCCATGGCTTCCACTGCTCTGCGCATAGCGAGAAAGGTCGCCTGCAAAATGTTCAGCTCGTCGATCTCCTTATGGTCAGCCATGCCGATGCCGTAAGCAACAGCATTCTCTTTGATCACTTCAAAGAGGGCTTCGCGTTTCTTCTCGCTGAGCTTTTTGGAGTCGTTGATGCCCTCCAGCTGAAAATCAGACGGAAGGATCACCGCTGCCGCTACCACCGGACCAACCAGCGGCCCACGGCCGGCTTCATCCACACCGCAGAGCACAGGATAGCCCTCTGCTCTCACCTGTGCGTCATAGAGGAACAGCTCCATTACAGCTCGACCTCCGCATTATCTTTGGCGGTTGCACTGCGAGGACGCTCCAGCGTGATGCGGCCGATTTTACCGCTGCGGAACTCGTCCATAACAGTAATCGCTGCGCGCTCGGTGTTTACTTCACCGCCGGAAACCAGCATACCGCGTTTGCGGCCCACCAGCTCCAGCAGATCGTATGGTTCCAGATCAGCGCATTCTTCTGCTTTGACTTTGTAGCGCTGCTCCAGATACTGCGGATATTTGTCACGCAGGAATGCAAGGAAACGCATAGCCACCCATTCCAGATCGTAAACCGTATCTTTGACTGCGCCGGTGTAAGCCAGACGCTCACCGACGGATTTATCTTCGAATTTAGGCCAGAGTACGCCCGGCATATCAAGCAGTTCAATGCCATTCTCCAGCTTCACCCACTGTTTACCGCGGGTAACGCCAGGTCTATCCTCAACTTTCGCTCTCTTGGAACCGGACAGGCGGTTGATGAGAGAGGATTTGCCGACATTCGGCACACCGCAGATCATCATTCGGATGGCTTTGCCGCTCATGCCCTTTGCTTGACGGCGAGCAATTTCATCTTTTAAGATCTCACGGACAGCAGGCACGAACTGCTTCAGACCGGAGCCGCTCTTGCAGTCGATACAGAGAGTGTTGACACCATAGGAATGGTAGTAATCCATCCATTCTTTGGTTACAACAGGGTCTGCCAGATCCACTTTATTGAACACAACAATGCGTGGCTTGGAGCCGACGATGGTTTCGATCTCAGGGTTACGGCTGCTCTTCGGGATGCGGGCATCACGCAGTTCCACCACAATATCCACCATGTCCAAGTTGTCTTTCATCAGGCGGCGGGTTTTTGCCATATGACCTGGGAACCACTGGATCGACGGTGTCGCGGTCAGATATTCTTCTTCCATTACCATTATTCTACACTTCCCATCTTGTCAAACGGCGCGATGCGAACGATGCAGCGGCCAAGAATATAGTCTTCATCAAAGGTTCCGAAAATCGCACTGCGGCTGTCGGAAGAAGCATTTCGGTTGTCACCGAGAACAAAAACTTCTCCTTTCGGAACAGTCAGCGGACCTTCAAAATCCTGCTGATCGTAGGTTGGTTCGTTGATGTAAGGCTCGTCCAGCAGTTCGCCGTCTACCCATACATCGCCGGTTTCAAAATCAATGTCAACGGTCTGTCCTTCCAAGGCAATGACACGTTTGATGAGCGCAGGCTCATCCGGTGGCATGTTTGGATGTGGGATCACCACGATATCGCCCTGTTTCGGCTCGTAGAAGAGCTTACTGATCAGCAGACGGTCTCCCCCCTCCAATGTTGGATACATCGAGGAACCATAAACTTCAGCGGGACGGATCACGAAGGTGAATAGAAGCATCACCACAGCGATAGTGGTAAAGATCATTTCCGCATATTCAAAGACCTCATTGGCCCAAGAATCTCTCTTGCTCATTTCCTGTTGACTCATGTACAGTCTCCTTTGAATTTTTAATTTGCTGCAGAATCCTGCAACTCATTTTATTATAGCGCATTTGTGGAAAAATTGCACCCCTTTTGCATAAAATTTTTCCGAAGAAAAACCTCTCCCGAAGGAGAGGTTGATTGTTAGAATGCAAAGGTCAGGAAACGCAGGGCTTCCATAAAATCTTTGTGGTAGAAACGGACGCGTTTTGCATCCAGCAGTTCTGCGCCGGGATAGAAGCTCTTGTTATATGCCATAGCCTGTTCTCTGTAATGAACGATGACCTCGAAATCTTCCGGCATTGGAACCTTGCAGGCTTTCCAGTCGCCGCGGAGCGCTTTTTCCGCTTCCTCACGAATGGCTTTGACTACGGTATCCGGATGTGCAGCGATGGTCGCACCGCCGACTCCTTTCAATGCTTCCACTGTATGAATACCCGGAATCAGCTCTTTCGCTTCTTTGCAGATACCCTCGTCACCGCTGATGAAGCAGATAGGAATACCCAGCATTCCCGCAATGTAGGAATTCAGACGGAACTCGCTGAGCGGCTTGCCGTTCAGATAGATAAACTCATTACGAGTGTTCTTGGTGTGGGACATGTTGTTGTCACCGCTGCCTGCCGCAGAATGATAACCGGTGTACATAACCGCGTCAAATTTCTCCATTTCCAAGCCGGACATCATCTGGAAAATATGACCTGTCCAGCCGCGGTGGAGTCTCGCTTTGGCGCAAAGCTCCTCAGGAAGGATATTGCGGGCCGTTCCGTGAGCGTCTTTGACCAGAACATCCTCTGCTCCGGCTGCAAAAGCACCCTCACAAGCTGCAGAAACTTCTCTTGTCATCTGTTTGGTAAAATATGCGTAATCCGCATGGTTGTGGCGGGTCTCATCCCAGTTGTTGATGCTGCAGGTGCCCTCAATGTCACTGCTGATAAATACTTTCATGTTCCTTCCCCCTTTGTTTTATACTCTGATTATAGCATCAGCCACCTGCCTGTACAAGCAGATGGCTGAAAATTTGATGATTTATGCGAGAACAGTTTCTTTTTCCTGTGCTTCCTGCTGACGTTTCTGCTCCATACGAGCATTGGCCAGCATCAGCTTGATGCGGTTCTGCTGGTTGACAGCAGAGGAACCGGAGTCATAGTCCACGGCAACAATATTTGCCTGCGGGTTCTTTTCTTTGATGGTGCGCATGACACCTTTGCCGCAGATGTGGTTCGGCAGACAGCCAAACGGCTGTGTGCAGACGATATTATTGCAGTGGCTGTGCTGGATCAATTCCACCATCTCGGCAGTCAGCAGCCAGCCTTCGCCCATTTTAACACCATGGCCAATGTAACCTTCCGCTGATGCGATGGTCACTTCAAACGGAGCCGGCGGCTCAAAGTTGCTGTTTTCCTTGATCAGTTCGATCATCTGACGTTTCTTTTTGCGGAGGAATCCGTTGACCTCGTGCATGACTTTCGCTTTCAGCGCACCGCCCATGCCGTAAAGTTCATAGTCAAACTCGCTGTTGGCGAAGCTGTACAGCATGAAGTCCATTAGTCCCGGACAAACCACCTCGCAGCCCTCGGACAGAAGGAAGTCCTCCAGATTATTGTTGCCAAGCGGAGAATATTTGACATAGATCTCGCCAACGATACCTACTTTGATCTTCTTCTCTTTGCTGCGTTCCACCTTTTTGAAACAGTTGATGATCTGCTTCATCATATCGGAGGCCATGTTCCATGTGAGCAATTTGTGTTTGCTCAGCAACTCTTCGGACAGAGAGATCGCCTCATCGACTGCTTTCTGGGTAGCGCCTTTCTCCAATTCATACGGCAGGCACTGATTGTTCAGCAGCATGATAAGGTCACCGAACATGATGCCATAGTAGAGCTGCAAAATCATGGTCAGCGGCAGGCTGAAACCGGGGCTCTGCTCCGTTTTCATAAAGGTGGCAGAAACCACGGGAATATTTTCGTAACCACACTTGTCCAGTGCTTTACGCAGCAGGTAGAGGTAGTTGGAGGCGCGGCAGCCGCCGCCAGTCTGGGTGATCATCAGCGCAATTTTATCCAAGTCAAGAGATTTATCCGTCTCCAGCGCATCGATCAGCTGACCGATAACCAGCTGAGCCGGATAGCAGGTATCATTATGTACGTTTTTCAGGCCCTGTTCAATGACCCTTTTGCCGCTGTTGGAGAGCACCTTGGTTTTATAGCCGTACACTGCCATAACGGTGGACAGCAGACGGAAATGAATCGGCAGCATAGTCGGAATCAGAATGGTATGGGTGTCCTTCATTTCCTTGGTGAAAACAGCTTTTTTTGTTTCGCTCATGGACTATTCCCCCTTTTCCATTTCTCGTTCCTTGATCGCACCAATCAGGCTGCGCAGACGGATCTTTACTGCACCCAAGTTGTTGATCTCATCGATTTTCAGCTGAGTATAGAGTTTGCCGCCTTTGGTCAGAATATCGGCTACCTCATCGGTAGTGATGGCATCAATGCCGCAGCCGAAGGACACCAGCTGTACCAGCTCCATGTCCTTGTTCTGAGTCACGTATTTTGCCGCATTGTACAGACGGCTGTGATAAGTCCACTGGTTCAGAACATTGACTTTCACCGGCTCGACCAGATCGGAAACACAGTCCTCAGAAACTACCGCCAAACCCAGAGATGTGATCAGGCTGTTAATGCCGTGGTTGATTTCCGGGTCGACATGGTATGGACGTCCTGCCAGTACCACAATGCCTTTTCCCTGTCTGCGTGCCTCCTCAATAGCTTTGCGTCCCATTTCCTTGATATCGGCAATTTCCGCAAAGTATCTGGAGTATGCTTTATCGCAGGCACCATAGATCTCGCTGTAAGTGATGGTCGGGTCTTCCTTGTGGAAGAATTCATAGACTTTCTTTTCAAACATTCTGCGGTCTGCCATATTGAAGTATGGATACCAGAATTTATAGTACTTCAGCATACCCATATTGGAATGGAGCAGCTCCGGATAGTAGGCAACCACCGGACAATTATAGTGGTTATCGCCTTTTTTCTCATTGAAGTTATAACTCATGCATGGATAGAAAATGATCGGTACATTTTTACGCATGAGGTTCTCCACATGACCGTGCATCAGTTTTGCCGGATAGCAGGCTGTGTCAGATGGAATGGTGTGCTGACCGCTGGCATAGAGTTTGCGGGAAGAAATATCGGACAGCACCACTTCATAGCCCAATTCTGTTAAGAATGCATGCCAGAAGTGGATGTTTTCGTACATATTGAGACCCAGCGGGAGACCGATTTTTCCGCGTTTGCCCACAGTGCCTTCCAGTGCTTTGATCTTGTCCAGTTTATACTGATAGATGTCCGGCAGGGCTTGTTTTTCCATGCCCAGCGGCTTCTCGCAGCGGTTGCCGGAGATGAATCGTTTGCCGTCGCCAAAGGTATTGATGGTCAGATTGCAATGGTTGGTGCAGCCCTGACACACGAATGGTTTCGCTTCATGGACAAAGTGCTGCAGCTGCTCCGGAACCAGCATGGTGCTGCGTTCTTTTGCGATGCGCTTGCCGTAAATCGCAGCGCCGTAAGCACCCATCAGACCGGCAAACTTCGGACGGATGACATTGTGTCCCAGCTCCAGCTCGAAGCTGCGGAGAACCGCGTCATTGAGGAAGGTGCCGCCCTGTACCACGATGTATTCACCCAGATCCTGTGCGGAGCGGGTACGAATTACTTTATACAAAACATTTTTTACAACGCTCATGGACAGACCTGCAGAGATATCTTCCACGCTTGCGCCGTCCTTCTGCGCCTGTTTCACAGAGGAATTCATAAATACCGTGCAGCGGGAACCCAAATCAACCGGATGCTGACTGAACAGACCCAGCTGACTGAACTGCTCTGCTGTGTAGCCCATCGATTTTGCGAAGGTTTCGATGAAAGAGCCGCATCCGGAAGAGCAGGCTTCATTGAGCATAATGCTGTCGATGGCTTCATTTTTGATGCGGAAGCATTTGATGTCCTGTCCGCCGATATCCAGAATAAAATCAACGCGCGGCTCAAAGTGTCTTGCTGCGGTAAAGTGCGCCATGGTTTCTACGATGCCTTCGTCCAGATCGAAGGCGTTTTTGATCAGATCTTCACCGTAGCCGGTAGATACTGCGGAACAGATGGTCACATGATCGCCGCAGAGTTCGTAAATGGTCTCCAGCTGTTCTTTCACAACTTTGACAGGGTTGCCCTCATTGGATGCATAGTACTGATACAGAACTTCATAATTCTCGTTCATCAGAACCAGTTTGGTTGTGGTGGAACCACAGTCGATGCCAAGATAAGCCTTGCCGTTGTAGGTTCTGATATCACACCAAGGAATGGTTGCCGCTTTATGTCGTGAAACAAAGTCCTGATACTCCTGCTGATTGCGGAACAGCGGCTCCAGATAGTTTGTTGTTGCCACCTGTTTGCTGGTATCTTTCAGTTTCGCTTCCAGCTCTTCAAAGGTGAATTCCTTCTGCACGCCGCCGGCAAAAAGTGCTGCACCTATCGCCACTGCAAAGCGGCCGTAGTCCGGGAATACAGCATTGCCGCTGCCCAGTTTCAGAGTCTCCACAAAGCGCTGCTGCAAGCCTTTATAATAATACAGCGGGCCACCCAGGAAGAGAACTTTACCTTTGATCTCTCTGCCCTGTGCCAAACCGGCAATGGTCTGATCAACTACTGCCTGGAAAATACTTGCCGCAATATCTTCTTTGCGCGCGCCCTGATTCAGCAGAGGCTGTACGTCAGTTTTTGCAAATACACCGCAGCGAGATGCAATCGGATAGATTTTTTCATGTTTCAGTGCCAGAGAGTCCAACTCGTCGGAGGAAACGTTCAGCAGTGTCGCCATCTGGTCGATGAATGCACCGGTACCGCCGGCACAGCTGCCGTTCATTCGTTCTTCCAAGCCGCCGGAGAGGAAGATGATCTTCGCATCCTCGCCGCCCAATTCAACGACTGCGTCGGTATCCGGCTGGTACTCTTTCACTGTTTCGTATGTTGCAAATACTTCCTGAACAAAGTCAATGTCCGCACATTCTGCAACACCCAGACCGGCAGATCCGGAAATCGCCACCTTAAACGGATCGTTCAGAAATTCCTTCGCCCCCTGCAACGCCTCCAGAGCTGCCTGACGCACCTGCGCCAGATGTCTCTGGTAGACACGGTAAAGAACATCTTTGCCCTTCATGACAACGACTTTTACCGTTGTGGAACCAATATCGATTCCCACTTTCAAATCCATAGTACTTTCACTTCTTTTCTTATTTATTACAAGGTATAAGTAACTGATTGTAACTATATCATAAAATGATAATCAAATTCAATGGAAATTCAACAAGTAAATTGTAAATTTCCTGTAAAGTATCGACAAGAAATGAAAGGCTTGATGCTTAAAAACAAAGAAATCGGGAGCTATTGCTTGTATTCACGAAATATTTTCTATCATTTCCGTTCGTACACAGAGTGAACTAATTTTTTGTGATATTTCTCTATGCTTATCTGTTGACTTTGACTGATTAAAGTGATATATTTGGTTCAAATACTATTTTCGTATGATTGTATTCGGAGGCACTACCATGACTGCACGTTTTTCCATTGCTTTTGCTCTCTTTGAACGCTCTGTCTTTATCAGCGCAGAGCGCTTTTGTGATGCAAAAATGAACAGCGGCAGTATGCCGAATGCCCTGAGAGCTGAATAATTTGTCTCTGAGGAAACAGTAACGATCAGTCCCGGTGCCTGCTGCCCTACGGTAGGTACCGGGTTTTCTATTTTATCGTGTAAAGGAGTAAACTGTATGATTATTCTTTTGAAGAGAAACGTTGAGCGCAGTAAGGTCGATGAGCTGCTGCGCCGTATCCATGCGATGAACGTGCAGACGCAGGAAGTTCATGGTGTTCAGGAAAGCATTATCGGTCTGATCGGTGATACTTCTGCCATTGATCCGGAAGATTTCAAATCCATCGACATTGTTGCAAAAGTAAAACGCATTCAGGAGCCATATAAAAAAGCAAACCGCAAATTCCATCCGGATGACACGATCATCGATGTCTGCGGAAGAAAAATCGGCGGCGGTCATTTTCAGGTCATTGCCGGCCCTTGCTCTGTGGAAAGCCGTGAGCAGATGATCTCCGTGGCCGATTCTGTGAAAGCTTCCGGTGCCGGTCTGATGCGCGGCGGCGCTTTCAAGCCAAGAACCTCCCCTTACGCTTTCCAGGGTCTGCGCGAAGAAGGTCTGCAGCTCCTGTTGGAAGCAAAAAAACACAGCGGTATGCCCATCGTTACCGAAATTATGGACAAGTCCCACCTGCCGCTCTTCGATGATGTGGACATTATTCAGGTCGGTGCACGCAATATGCAGAACTTTGAGCTGCTGAAAGCTCTCGGCAAAGTCAATAAACCTATTCTGTTAAAACGCGGTCTCTCCTCCACTTTGGACGAGTTGATCATGTCCGCAGAGTACATCATGGCCGGCGGCAATGAAAACATCATTTTCTGCGAACGCGGCATTCGCACCTTTGAAACTGCGACCAGAAATACCCTCGATCTTTCCGCTATTCCGATTCTGAAGCAGCGTACTCACCTGCCGGTCATCGTTGACCCAAGCCATGCGGCCGGTATTCGCTCTCTGGTTGAGCCGTTGTCCATGGCCGCAATCGCAGTTGGCGCAGACGGTCTGATTATTGAAGTACACAATGACCCTGCTCACGCTCTTTGCGATGGTGCTCAGTCCCTAACTCCGGACAGCTTCGATGAAACCATGCAAAAAGTGAAGAAAACCGTCGAGTTCTTCGGAAAAACCATGGACTAAGGAGGTGACGGTATGAAAACCGTTCACGTCAATGCCAGTGTCAATTACGATATTATCATAGAAAAAGGTTCGCTCAACAAGGTTGGAGCTTACGCTTCCTCTGTTTTCAAAAGGGGTTCCAAGGCCGCTGTTATCACGGATGATACGGTCGCCTCTCTTTATCTTGATCAGGTTGTGCCATCGCTTTCTGCTGCCGGATATACTGTTGCATCGTATATTTTTCCACATGGCGAGGACAGCAAATCCGCAGAAACTCTGTTCCGCGTTTATGATTTTCTGATTGAAGAACAGCTGACTCGCCCCGACTTTATCGTCGCTCTCGGTGGCGGCGTTGTTGGTGATTTGGCAGGCTATGCGGCGGCAACGTATCTGCGTGGCATCCGCTTTATGCAGGTACCGACCACCTTCCTCGCTGCGGTGGATTCTTCTGTTGGCGGCAAGACCGCTATCAATATTCCTGCGGGAAAAAATCTCATTGGCGCCTTCTGGCAGCCTTCTTTGGTTGTCTGTGACACAGAGACATTCAAGACATTGCCTGCGGTCACCTTTGCAGATGGTGTTGCTGAGACCATCAAATACGGCATGATCTTTTCCGCCCCGCTCTTTGAACGGATGGAACAAGGCAATATTATGCCGGAAATCGACGAGATCATCGCCCACTGTGTTTCTATCAAACGCGATGTAGTGGAACAGGATGAACACGATAATGGTCTGCGTATGATTCTGAACTACGGTCATACTCTCGGTCATGCCATTGAAAAGGTGACCAATCATTCCGTCACTCACGGACAGGGCGTGGCAATGGGTATGCTTCTGATCGCGAAGCTCGGCGAGAAATTAGGTTACCATTCTTCTGCGTTGACTCAGCGTTTGGAAGCGTGCATCAGATCCTACGGTCTGCCAACTCATTACGAGGGTTCTGTCGCCGAATTGGGCGAAGCTGTTCTCCACGATAAAAAGCGCTCCGGTTCTTCCATCCGCCTGATTTTCGTAAAAGAACCGGGTTCTGCCGAAATCATCTCTCTTGATGTCAATCAATTCCTCCGGCTTCTCAGGGAGGTATGATTATGCACTATTCTGTACATGGTTCCCTCAGCGGAAAGATACTGGCGCCTGTTTCCAAATCCGATCTCCATCGTTTGATCATTGCTGCCTCTCTCTGCTTCGGCGAACAAACCATCATTCATCGCTATACCATGAACGACGATATCCGTGCTACCGCTTCGATCATGGAGGCTGCCGGTGCAACGATACAGTTCCATCAGGATTCCATTGAGATTCACGGTATGAAAGACCTTCATTCCGCTTTTCATGCCGACTGCTGCGAATCCGGTTCAACCCTGCGTTTTCTGTTGCCTGTTCTTTCTGCTCTGGGTGCGGATTGCTGTTTCAGCGGCCAAGGACGACTGCCGCAGCGCCCCATCACCCCTTTGATGGATGAAATGAAAGCACACGGCACCAATTTTTCAGCAGAATTACTTCCTTTTCATATCAGCGGCCGCTTGACCTCTGGTGTCTATACCTTCCCCGGTAACATCAGCAGCCAATACATCACCGGTCTGCTGATGGCTCTGCCGCTCTGTGACGGCGACAGCAAAATCCTTTTGACTTCAGCATTGGAATCGCAGGCTTATGTGGATATGACCCTCTCGGTTCTGCGTCGCTTCGGCATTACCATTCATGTGGAAAACCCGCAGCTATACACCATTCCCGGCGGTCAGAGGTATCATTCTCCTGCCGAATTATCCGCCGAGGGCGACTGGTCAAACGCCGCCTTTTGGCTTTGTGCCGGTGCGATCAGCGAAGCTGTCACTGTTCATGGCATACAGTCCAACTCCCTGCAGGGCGATAAAGCTGTTTGTGATATTTTGGCACAGATGGGTGCTGAAGTCTGCTATGGAACTGATTCTGTCAGCGTTCACGGTGGAAAACTCCATGGTATCACCATTGATGGCAGTCAGATCCCCGATATTATTCCGATCCTTTCCGTTGTTGCTGCCTGCGCGGAAGGTACGACACACATTATCAACGCAGGCCGCCTGCGTATCAAGGAAAGCGACCGCCTTTCTGCTGTCAGCAATATTTTACAGAAACTTGGAGCTTCTGTTGAAGAAGAAGCCGAGGGGCTTGTGATTCACGGTTCCACCCTTATCGGCGGTACTGTTGACAGTTACAACGACCATCGCATCGCTATGTCCGCTGCCATCGCATCGCTGCGCTGTCAGGAACCCGTTATCATTGAAAATCCAAATTGCGTGAAGAAGTCCTATCCGCAGTTTTATGAAGAATTTGCACGTTTAGGAGGTGTTGTCCGTGGCATCCAGCTGGGGTAAGCATTTGAAAATCAGTATCTGGGGCGAAAGCCACTCCGAAAGCATCGGTGTGATCGTTGACGGCCTCCCTGCCGGTCAAAAAATCGACTGGGAACAAGTCCTTGCTTTCATGGGACGCCGCCGTTCCTCCGGCGCTGCGACCGACACCGCCCGAAAAGAAGCAGATATTCCGGAGATTCAGAGCGGACTTCTCAATGGAAGAACCTGCGGTACTCCGATTTGTGCGCTCATCCGAAACAACAACACACAGTCCAAGGATTACAGCCTGTTTGAACGCATTGCACGACCCGGACACGCCGATTACAGCGGTTTTCTCCGTTATGACGGGTACAACGACATTCGCGGCGGCGGCCATTTCTCCGGCCGTCTAACGGCTCCTCTTTGTTTTGCCGGTGCATTGGCTAAGCTGCTTCTTGCAGAAAAGGGCATCTCTGTCTGTGCGCACATTCAGCAGGTCGGTCCGATCAAGGAACGACGCTTCTCTCTTGATGAGCTGAATGATGAGCTTGCTGCAAAACTGAACGATAGCTTCTTCCCAACCTTGGAGGAAGAAAAATCTCAGCAGATGCAGGAGCATATCGCCGCAGTTCGCGCGGAAGGAGACTCCGTAGGCGGCGTGATCGAATGTGCTGTTCTGGGTGTTCCAGGCGGCTATGGCGATCCGCTTTTCGACTCGGTGGAGAGTCAGCTGGCTTCTCTGCTTTTCTCTATCCCTGCCGTCAAAGGCGTGGAATTCGGCAGTGGTTTTGAGCTTTCCTCCATGAGGGGCTCCCAGGCCAACGATGTGTTTGTTCTGCGGGATGGCGACATCATGACCGAGACCAATCACAACGGTGGTATCCTCGGCGGTATTACGACGGGTATGCCTCTCGTGTTCCGCTGTGCCTTTAAGCCGACCCCTTCCATCGCCCGTGAGCAAAGGACAGTGGATTTTATCAACAAAGAGGAAGTGACCCTCAATATCGTCGGACGCCACGACCCTTGTATCGTGCGCCGTGCACTGCCTGTGGTGGAAGCTGCTGCCGCTCTCGTCCTGCTGGACATTCTGTTATCCTCTGACAAAAGGTGGGATCTTCAATGAAATTAGACTGCATTCTCTGCGGCAATGAAGAGGGCTCATTGCCTGTTGCCTGTCAGGGTGTAGACTGCTCTTACGCCAGTATCGCCTGCAATCAGGCTTTCATACAACCGCACATTCATTTTTACCCGAACTTTGAGGATGTTTTCCTTGCAGTTGCCAATGGGGATTGTCCTTATGGTGTGATTCCGATCGAGAATACGCTGGCCGGCTCTGTGACAGAAAACTATGATCTGATGTTGGAGCACAATCTTTCCATCGTCGGCTCTGTGACGATCCCTGTGGATCATTGCCTGCTGACCCTGCCAGATGCTGAGCCGGAACAGCTTCAAACCGTTCTCTCTCACCCACAGGCTCTGCATCAGTGCAGCGACTTTTTCAAAGCCAATCGTCAACTAAATGCCAGAGAGTTTTCCAACACTGCCGCTGCGGCACAGTTTGTTGCAGAACAGAAGGACCCTTCTCTTGCCGCCATCGGCTCCTTTGCCTGCGCGGAAAAGTATGGACTGGTCATTCACGCCCAAGGCATTCAGAACCGCAAGAAAAATTTCACCCGTTTCCTTGTTATCAGCCGTGAAAATATCTGCACTCCGGAATGTACGCGCATGAGTATGGTCTTCCGTCTGAGTCATCGTCCCGGCTCTCTGATCCATGCGCTGAATCATTTCGCGCAGCGCAACATCAACCTGCTGAAACTGGAAAGCCGCCCTATCCCGGATAGTCCTTTTGAGTTTGTCTTTTACTGCGATTTTTCCGGTAACTATGAGGACGACAATGTTCAGGCTGCCATGGGACGTCTGCCGATGGATCTGATTTCCCTGAAGTTTTTGGGAAATTATCCTGAGTTGTAGTCCTTTCCACAATTTTTTCACGAAACGCATCACTTCTTTGTTGATTTTTTCGTGGAAATGTTGTATCATAGATATTAGTTAGTACCAAAGGAGGAGTATGACCATGAATCAACCGACTATTTCCTTTTCCATTCACGAAGATAAAGAGAAAGAGATCAAGAAAATTCTGACCACCATTTATGATGCTCTGCGTCAGAAAGGCTACAATCCGATCAATCAGATCGTTGGTTATATCCTGTCTGAGGATCCAACTTACATCACCACATACAACAATGCCCGCAGTCTGATCCGACGTATTGACCGCGATGAACTGCTGCAGATCTTGGTAAAATCGTATCTGAATGATTAGGACTTCCCAAAGACGATCGGTTTCGATCGTCTTTTTCTTTTCCCCTTTTTTCCCTTTACCAATTCGTACAAATGTGTTATACTATGTTCGTGAGATTTTGTAGAAATTCGGGGATTCCCGTTTATTGAATATATTGTGATGGAGGATTTTGACTATGGAACAGAACTTTTTAACCTATAAAGGTAAACCGCTGGTTCGCAGCGGGGATATCATTTACTACGGCAGTATGAAAGACGCTTACGTTGTTATGATGCAGATCCGCAGCAAAAAAATGCAGGGCGACCAGGAAGTTGCTGATTTGATCCTTCTGCAGCTGCTGGCAACCGATGAAACCCTCAGCATCAAAGACCGCGTTGCAAACAAAGGAGAACGCCACGGCTTGGCTGAGGCGATGGAACTGGCTGACATCTGGCTCAGCCGCTACTCCAAATAAGAGCATGAAAAAAGACCGTTCGATGAGAACGGTCTTTTTGTTTACAGCAAAAGCAACAACCAGCCTATTCCAATGGAAAGAAGCAGCAAGCTCAGTGCATAGAGTAACAAGATTTTGGGACGCAAAATACGACTCAGCAACACCATGCTTGGTATCGAAATCGACATGGTCGCCAGCGAAAAACTCAGAGCTGTTGCTGTGGAAATATTCAGTAGCAGATTCAAAATCGGCAGTGCAGAAAATAGATCGGAGTGAATCGGGAAACCAACCAGTGCTGCCACTGTTATAGAGACAAAGCTGTTTTCATCCACAAAATGAATGATGCTTTCCATTTGGAAAAAGCTGCTCAGTGCAGCGGAGATTCCGACGCCCAGCAGAATAAAGAACCAAGCAGACCCCAACACAGAAAGTGCATTCTCGAACGCTCCCCGCAGACGCTGCAGAATTGACATTTCTTGGCTATATCCGGGGATTTCATCATGACAGCAACCGTCGCAGCAATGGTAATGAGTCTTCTCTACCACACTCAAATCCTCCGGATGAAATGTAACTCTCGACATCAATGCTGAGCTTCCGGCAATCAGCAGAATGGAACCTGCGAGGTACAACAAAGTAAATTGTCCCAGCATAGAGGAAATACCCATCAATGCGGTCATATTCAGCAGTGATGCGGAAGTCAGCATACATAGACAAACGGAGAGCGGAACTCCCATGGTTAACAGACCGATCATTACGGGAATAATGGAACAGCTGCAGAATGGGGACAGCATACCAAGAATCACAGCAAGCCCATAACCCCAAAAACTGCGCAACTGGGTCAGCTTGGACTTCAAACGATCAAAGTCAATGTAGCTTTGCAGGAAAAATACTGCCGTCATCACAATCAAAAGCAGTGAAACAATTTCCACACAGTCAATCACAATGTGACTGATAAATTCTGTCCACTCATGGCTAAGTCCCAGAGCCTCCAGACTATGGTGAAGAAATTCACCGATCCCCTCTTCATGGGAGTGAGAATGAAGAAGTGTTGTATCCGTCATAAAATTCTCCTTCTGCAAGTTAGTTCAGTTTAACTTATTTTAAGTGAAAGCAACAAATTTGTCAAGAATTTTTAATCAGAAACAGAAAAACGAGCTTCACCCTATTGTGAAGCTCGTTAGGATTTTTTGTAATATTAAATATTGATCGCACTGTTGATTTCCAGCATACGGTAATTTACTTTGCCCGGCATTTCCAGCGCTTCATTGATGTCCATATCAGTAACTTCATCTTTGGAAATGATGATAACACGGTTGCCAATGGCGTGCTCCAGCAGTTCTACGGCATGGAAGCCCATACGGCTTGCCAGAATACGGTCGAACGCACAAGGCTCACCACCACGCTGAATATGACCCAGTACGGTTGCACGAGATTCTACGCCGGTTTTCTCCTGGATTTCTTTTGCCAGCTCATGAACATCGGTGATGCCCTCGGATACAACAATAATAAAGTTGTGTTTACCAGTACGCAGAGTGGTACGCATTTTGTAGATAATATCGCGTTCCACATTGAAGCCGATACGATTGTCCGGGTCATTGATCCAGCAAGCGGTACCACCGCCTGCTACGGAAGCATACAGAGCCAGGTCGCCGCGGCCATGACCCATAACCTCAACAACGGAGCAGCGGTTGTGGGATTCAGTTGTGTCGCGCAGTCTGTCGATCGCGTCGATAACAGTATTCAGTGCAGTATGGAAACCGATGGTATAATCGGTACAGGAAATATCGTTGTCAATGGTGGCAGGGATACCAACGGTTGGAATGCCCAGCGCTGTCAGCGCTTTTGCACCGCGGAAAGAACCGTCGCCGCCGATTACGACCAGACCTTCAATGCCCATTTCCAAACACATATTGCGTCCTTTGATCTGACCTTCCAGATTATAGAACGCTTTGCAGCGGGCAGTTTTCAGAATCGTACCGCCGCGATGCAGAGTATTGGAAACTTTACGCAGGTCCATTTCAACAACGTCGCCGTCGATCAGGCCCTGATAACCATTATTGACACCCAGCACACGGATGCCTTTATTGATAGCGGTACGCACAACAGCACGGATGGCTGCGTTCATACCCGGAGCATCGCCGCCGCTGGTCAGTACGCCGATCATCTTTGGTTTGCTCTTCAGAAGTGGATGTTCTTTCATATATGTCCTCACCTTTCTGGTGGATTGAGAAATTTTTCTTATGAACCAACGTTTATTATAATACAAAGTCTGAGATTTCACAAGACCTACGCCGGAAAATCCTACGGAAGCAGCGGATATTTCAGCAGATTCTCGATGGGACAGAAGCCATCCCCCTGTCGAACAAAGTGTAATCCACAGTGAGAACAGCGGTACAATTCCTTTTCTTCCATGCGGCCTTTCATCGGAAACAGGATCCGCTTGCCTGTATTCTTCGGCGGCTCACCGCAACAAGCAGTATGGGAAAAAGCCCGTTTTCCCGTATGATGCAGCGCATAACCGCTGTTTTCATCAAACCATTTCTGAAATTTATCCGGCATCAGTCGAACCACTCTTTCGTCAGCTGCCCTAAGATCTCAATGCCCTCGATGATTTTTTCATCGGGCAGCGAGGAGTAATTCATGCGGAAGGATTGGCAGCTTTTTGCTTCGTCCATCAGGAAAGCATTTCCCGGTACCACTGCCACACCGCGTTGGACTGCTACCTTGCAGAAAGCCATCATATCCGCCCCATCAGGCAAGGTACACCACAGGAACATACCGCCCTGCGGTTCGGTAACTGTCACTTTTGTGCTGAAACAGCGAGCGATCTCCCCCGCCATCAGTTCATATTTCTGCTTATAGATTCGGCAGCAATTTTCAATGTGTGCGTCAAAATCAAAGTCTGTCAGGAATTTATAGCAAAGCAGCTGATTCAGAATCGCTGTATGCACGTCGCTGCACTGTTTTGCCGTATTCAGCGCAGACATCAGCTGTTTCGGAACACAGAGGTAGGCCACACGCAGACCCGGTGCAAGCACTTTGGAAAAGCTGCCTGCATAGATGACATTGCCTGTGGTATCCATGGATTTCATGGCTGGCACAGGCTCTCCTGCAAAGCGCAGATCACCGTAAGGATTATCCTCGACGATAGGAACCGAATATTTGACGGAAAGTTCCAGCACCTTGCGGCGTTTTTCTTCGCTCATGGTGATACCCGTTGGGTTCTGGAAATTTGGAATCAGGTACATAAATTTGATATTCGGATGCTGCTGCAAAGCCTCTTCCAATTTGCTCAAATGAATGCCGTCTGCTTCCATGGGAACACCCACCAGCTGAGCACCGTAGGAACGGAAAGTATTCAGCGCACCGACAAAGCTGGGTTCTTCACAGAGAACAGCGTCACCCTCATTGCAGAGCAGTTTTGCCAGCATATCCAAGCCCTGTTCTGCACCGGTGGTAATGATGATGTCGTCGTCATCGCTGCCGATGTGGTAGCGTTCAAACAGAAACTCCTTGATACGCTGACGCAGGCGCGGGTCGCCGTCATTTAAGGAGTATTGCAGTGCTCCGACAGGGTCCTCCTCCATGATTTCTGCTGTCCATCGGCGGACTGCTTCCACAGGGAACGCTTCTTTTGCCGGGTTACCTGCAGAAAAGGCAATAATGCGCGGATCGGCAGCCATTTTGAAGATATCTCCAACCACGGATGGTTTGACATTGCTGATTCGGTCAGACAGTACGTAATCCATACAGTCGCTTCCTTTCAACGGAAATTGATGTTTTGTATATTTTATCACTTTATCTCAGGAAAGTCTATATATCAGCAGCCTGCTGTGAAAAATTTATCATTTCTTCTCGAAATGAATATTGGTCGGCAGCAGATGGCTCCATTCAGGATGCTCTCCCACATAATTCTGTGCGTAAGGGCAAGTCAGAACAACCTTAGAGTCTTGCTCATCCAAATGCTGCAGCAGAGCTTCCATCATCTTTGCCGCAATGCCCTGTCCGCGGAATTTTGGATAAGTCAGCACATGGTCGATGTTGACCAAGCCTTTTTTGATTTCCGGAAAAGTAATGTATCCCATCGGGATCCCTTCCTCGCTGAGAAGGGTCATTTTCTCTTTTTCAAATTGAATTGTCATCCTTATTCTCCTTTCTGTTAGAGCTCAATGCGGTAGCGTTTGCCGGCTTCATTCTCCTCGTACAAACGGAATCCACAGCATTCAAACAGTCTCTGCGAACCAATGTTATAATGATAAATCTCATTGACAAAACAGTTTTGCCAGCCAAGTTCTTTTGCTCGTTTCAAAAGACGCAGGGTGCAGCGTTTTCCGATGCCTTGTTTCCAAAACGGGCGGCTGATCGTAATCGGCATATCTGTTTTCCACATACAAACATCGCCGACCGGAGTCCAAACGTCATCGAGCTTCTTTTCAATAAAATACAGCTCACCGATTCGATCGAGGTAGCAGTACATTCTTTCCAGTTTATCTTCGGAATATGGCACATCTACCCCATCTACCAGTTTTACCAATTCTAAATCCTGATACCATTCCAGTGCAAACGCAAACTCATTATCGAATTTACGCAGACGCAGCTCATCATCAATCGCAAGGATTTCAGGCTGCTGCACGCCCTCCATTGGCATGATTATCACTCTCCTTATATCTATTATACGATGAACTCCCCTATTGTGGTCAAGTGTTTTTTGAAAAGTGGGTACGGAAGTGGGTACTGTAGTCCATGTTTATACAAAAAGAACCCCTCGGAAACCGCATAACTAAGCGAAATTTCCGAGGGGTATTCTGGTGTCGGCGGTGAGACTGTGACAGACATTTGCTTCGCAAATCTCTGATATTTTGCTCGATACACTCGCAAAATGCTCAGGCTAAAAATATTCCACAGGAATATTTTCTTACGCCTTCGGCCGCTTTGGTTCAAGTCCCACAACATAGAAAAAAGCTCAGATACCACGAAGATACCTGAGCTCTCTGGTGCCGGCGGTGGGACTTGAACCCACACGAGTCTCCTCAACGGATTTTGAGTCCGTCACGTCTGCCATTCCATCACGCCGGCTTGTTCAATTGCTATATTAGTTTAGCACAAGCAAAGGGCTCTGTCAAGCATTTTCTTAAAAAGCAGCTCCCTTTACTTGCATTTTTTCGATTCCTGCATATAATAAAATCAGAGACTTAGTTCAGACATCAAGGAGGTATTTTATGAACGTATTCCGTTTCATTGTCAATTTCAAAGCCAATCCCACTCTGGATGCAGAGCAGCTGCACCGTGCTGTTCGTGCTCACTTTGGTGAGGCCGGCATCAATCTGCTCTCTTTCCATTGTGATACCGATTTCTGTGAATGTGTCACCGAAGTTCGCGAGTTCCCCAACGGTTTCCCTTACCGCGTGAAAGTATTCGCTGGTCTGGATCAGGCTTTTGAAGAATGTGCTTGCCCGATCGCCTGCATCCCACCGGAAGAAATGCGCTTTGAAGAACGCTAAATCCCTGCCCCGCCTAACGGTCGGGGCTTTTCTTTTTACACTGATTTTACAATACAGCTCCTTGTGTCTTGTCAAAAATAAAGATATACTATATATGTGGAAATTTTACGCTTCGAAAGGAGATCACATACATGAATCGAGTTTACATCGTTGAAGACGACGACAGCATTCGTCAGTTGGTGCTTTATGCTCTGAAAAACAGCGGCTATGAGGCCATGGGCTTCCCAAGCGGCTCCGATTTCTTTGCAACGGCAAACCAGAACCCTCCTGAGCTGCTGCTTTTGGATATCATGCTGCCTGATATGGATGGCATGGAGATTCTGAAGCGGGTTCGCCGCTCCCCATTCTCCCACATTCCTGTCATGATGCTGACCGCCAAAGGCAGTGAGTTTGATAAGGTCAGCGCTTTGGATTCCGGCGCTGATGACTATCTGACCAAACCCTTCGGCGTTATGGAACTGCTCTCCCGCATCCGCGCGTTGATGCGCCGCGCTTCCGCACCTGCACCTGCCATTTCTGTTGAAGAACCTCCTCTCTGCTGCGGCCCGATCACGTTGGATCGTCAGAAACGTGAAGTTCGCTGTGGTGACAACGAGATCATCCTTACCTACAAAGAATTTGAACTGCTGAGCCACCTGCTGCGCAATCAGGACATGGCTCTGTCCCGCGATCAGCTGATGCAGGCTGTCTGGGGCTTCGACTTTGAGGGCGAGACCCGCACCGTCGATATGCATATCAAACAGCTGCGTCACAAACTGGGCGACTTTGGCAGTATGATTCAAACTGTTCGAGGGGTCGGCTACAAATTGGAAGCCGAGCGTTAGGAGTTTCTCATGAAGCAACGAATTTATCTGACTTTATGTCTGATCGCGCTGGTATCCCTGTTCTGCAGTACCATTGCCTCTCTGTCCCTGTACATGAGTTTCCATAATCAGGACAAACAGGAGGATCTGCAGAGCCATTGCAACGACCTGGCTGTGGCTGCCGCCGAGATCGAACGCCTTGGCGGTGATGTGCTGGGCTTCCTGCAGGATGCTGCCGACCCGTCTGTACGCATTACTTTGATCCGCTCCGATGGCTTTGTTGTCTGGGATTCCAAAGCGGATTCTTCCCGCATGGAGAATCACAGTGATCGTCCTGAAGTGCGGCAGGCTATGAATCAGCGAATGGGACAGGATAACCGCCGCTCTCTGACCATTGATCAGGACACCTATTACTGTGCCCTTCGCTTCGGTGAGGAAGATCTGGTTCTGCGTCTTGGTCGCAACCAAACCAATGTCATCAGCACCTTCCAGCAGATTCTCCCTCTGGACCTGGTATCCTGCCTGATCCTTTTCTTTGTCTGCGCCTTCTTCTCTGATCAGGCAACAAACCGCATCGTTGAGCCGATGCTGGAAGCTGTCAATCAGATGGACAACCTCGACCCCGCCGATTTCTATGATGAGCTGACACCGTTTATCAATACCATCCGTCAACAGAATGATACCATTCGCGCACAGCTGGATTCCATTCGACAGGACCGAGACACCATCACATTGATTTTGATGAATATGCAGGAAGGCTTGGTCATGCTTTCCCGCGAGAAACGCATCCTGACGGTCAATAACTCTGCTCTCGCTATGCTGCGCCGTTCCGATCAGCAGCTGGAGGGTGAAAATCTGCTGCAGCTGACCGATGACTCTGCTCTGATCCAATCGGTAGAACAGGCACTGGAGGGACAGAGCGTCTCCGGTTATCTTCTGCAGGATGACAGTGACCGCATTTACCAATACTTCTCCAACCCTGTGTACGGCTCTGAGAGCCGCACTGAAATCAGTGGCGTGATCCTCTTCCTCATGGATGTTACCGAACAGCAGAGGGCACAGAAATCCCGTGAAGAGTTCTCTGCCAATGTGTCACACGAATTGAAAACACCGTTGACTTCCATCTCCGGCTTTGCAGAGCTGATGGCAAGCGGCATGGCGTCTTCTTCCGACGATGTCAAGATGTTCTCCGGTCTGATTCGTAAAGAATCCTCCCGCCTGCTCAGCCTGATCGACGATATTATCCGTCTTTCTCGCATCGAAGCCAACATGGAACAGCTGCAGGAAGAAGTCGAACTTCTCTCTCTTTCCCAGGAAGAATGTGAACATCTGCTCCCTGCTGCCGACCAGAAAGGGATTCGCATCGTCTGTGACGGTGAAGCTGCTTTTGTTCGCGGAAATCGAACTATGCTGCGTGAGGTTGTTTACAATCTATGCGAAAATGCGGTAAAATATAATAAAAACGAAGGCAGTGTTCATGTTTGCATTCATAAAACAGAAGATACTGTTGTTCTCTCCGTCAAAGATACGGGCATCGGTATTCCGAAGGAGCATCACGACCGCATCTTTGAGCGCTTTTACCGTGTGGACAAGAGTCGCTCCAAAGAGACCGGCGGTACTGGTCTGGGCCTCTCCATTGTGAAGCACATTGTACAGGCGCACGGCGGCTCTCTGACCATTGACAGCGAACCGGGACAGGGCAGCTGCATCTGTGCTATCTTCCCTCTCTCTGAAACTGAAAGGAACGATTTGAATTGATAACAAAAGAATCCATTAAAAACGATGAATCCATCCGCACCTATATCCGCAAGGCGGATGAATCTATGGCTGCTCTTGGTTTCACCGAGCACAATGTTGCTCATGTGACCAAGGTTGCCGATTTTGCGGAAAAACTGCTGCTGGCTTTGGGTTACCCTGCACGCAGCGCAGAACTGGCGTGGATCGCCGGCTATATGCACGACATCGGTAACATTGTCAATCGTCATGACCACGCGCAGAGCGGTGCTGTGATGGCTTTCCGTATTCTGGACAAGCTGGGCTGCGACCCGGAGGAACTTTCCACCATCGTCAGCGCCATTGGCAACCACGATGAAAAAACCGCTTTTCCTGTCAACGAGGTGGCCGCCGCCATCATCCTCGGTGACAAAACCGATGTGCGCCGCAGCCGTGTCCGCAATCAGGAGCCATCTACTTTTGACATTCACGACCGTGTGAACTTTGCGGTATCTCAGTCCTGCACTATTCTCAGCGAGGACAAAAAGTCTGTCACGTTGGACTTGAGCATTGACTCTGAGATTTCTCCTGTCCTCACCTATTTTGAGATCTTCATGGACCGCATGCTTCTCTGTCGCAAAGCTGCGGAACGTCTGAATTTGGACTTCCATCTCTGCATCAACGGACAGAATATTCTTTAAGTTTTTTGAAAAAAGTTTTCCACGATTTCCGGAAAAAGGGCGGAAAACCGCATAACTCCGCCCTTTTTTCAAGAAATAAAAAATTTCAAAAAAGTGTTGACATTTCCATTAAAGTGCGATATAATAACAATCGTCGTCAGGACAGAACAATCACAGCAACACCTGCGGGTGTAGTTCAATGGTAGAATTCCAGCCTTCCAAGCTGGTCGCGTGGGTTCGATTCCCATCACCCGCTCCATTAAATATGCGCCAATAGCTCAGCTGGATAGAGCAACTGCCTTCTAAGCAGTAGGTCGGGAGTTCGAGTCTCTCTTGGCGCGCCACATAGTTATGGTGGGTATGGCCTAGTTGGTTAGGGCGCCAGATTGTGGCTCTGGAGGTCGTGAGTTCAACTCTCACTACCCACCCCATTAAAAAGCGGCTTGCAAAAGCCGCTTTTTCCTTATCTAAATATTTTGGGCTGTAGCCAAGCGGTAAGGCAACGGACTTTGACTCCGTCATCTCGTGGGTCCGAATCCCGCCAGCCCAGCCAAAAACGAAAGTCATCCTGTTAAGGATGGCTTTTGTTTTTATTTTGGATTGCTAAGGAATTCGGACCCTGAGAGGGTCGAGGACGTTAAAAAAGTGACTGTGACACTTTTTTAGTCCGAGAGATTGGCGAGTGCATCGAGCCAATCAGTACAGCGCCAAGCGCTGTTATCCCGCCAGCCCAGCCAAACAAAGAAGTCATGGTTATAAACCGTGACTTTTTTGTTTCTCTTGTTTTACCTGAGGGATTCGGACATCAAACCGGGTTCGTTTACGAAATTGCGTCGAGAGTACGACGCAAAGTGTTTGATGTTGACGGCGGTGTTCTTTTACTCCTGTTTTGTAGATACTCATTCACCGCCGCCCCGCCATTAGCCCAGCCAAAAAACGAAAGTCACCCTGTTAAGGGTGGCTTTTGTTTTTATTTTGAATTGCTGAGGGATTCGGACAGTAAACTATCCTACCCCATTCACTCTTCCTATCATTTTTCTTATTCTCATTGATTTAATCTATTTGCTCCCACTTTCACATCGCGTTACAATAAAGACATCGAAAAATGAAAGGATGAATAAAATGTCTGAACATAATTGCCCACATTCCTGTGTCGATTGCGGCACTTTCAGCTGTGGCCGCGGCGGTTTCGCCGGCACCAAAGAGGATTCCCCATTCCCTCCATTCTGCCTGACCACTGGTATGGATGAAGAGCTCATGAAAGAGGTTATGGATCTCTATCAAGAAGAAGAAAACAAAACTGCAATGATCGCTGCTGCTGAAGTAGAGCATGAGTTCTACTGCCAGCTGACCCGTCTGCAGGAAACCAAAGAATTTGCAAAGAAAATCGGTGCAAAACGCATTGGTATTGCATTCTGCGGCGGCGTAAAAGAAGAAGCCAAAATCGTAACCAAATACTTCCGTCATCATGGCTTTGAAGTATACGGCGCTTGCTGCAAAGTTGGTTCCGTGCCAAAAACCGAGATGGGCATCCCTGCTGTTTGCTCTGAAACCACCGGTAAAATCGCTTGCAATCCGATCATGCAGGCAAAAATTCTCAACAAAGCCGGCACTGACCTGAACGTTCTCATGGGTCTCTGCGTAGGTCATGATAGCCTCTACTACAAATACTGTGACGGCCTGTGCACCACTCTCTTCACCAAAGACCGTGTGCTGGGTCACAATGCTGCTTCCGTCATCTACCAGGCAAACGGCTACTACAAGAAAAAACTCTTCGATTAAGCTCTCTCACCTCCGGAATTTTGGTTCCGGAGGTTCTTTTTTACGCTGATTTATGTTACAATCAGAACAGAATCCTCCCGATGAAAGGTGATATAGAATGAAACAAGCCGTTCTTTTCGATTTGGATGGCACTCTTTGGGATGCCACCCGTCAAATCATTCCTCCGTGGAACCAACTGCTGCAGGAACGCGGCATTGACCATGTGTTTACCTATGAAGAAAGCTGCTCCTGCATGGGCAAGACTGTGGATCAGATCGCAGCCATGCTCTTCCCTCAGCTCAATGCAGAGGATGGTGTGCAGTTGGTCAAAGATCTCTGCGCCGCAGAAGTAGTCTCACTGGAGAAAACAGGCGGCTGTCCTTACCCTTCTCTCCGTGAAACTCTGCTGAAGCTGAAAGAAACATACTTCCTGGGCATCATCAGCAACTGTGAGGACGGCTATATTCAGGCTTTCCTCTCTGCCCATGACTACTGGGATATCATCGACGATTTCGAGTGTATCGGCCGCACAGGCCGCTGTAAGGGAGACAACATCCGCCTTGTGATAGAACGCAACGACATCGATCGTGCGATCTATGTGGGCGATACTGCCAGTGACCAAGCTGCCGCTCAGCTGGCCGGAATCCCCTTTGTTCATGCTGCTTACGGCTTCGGCAAAGTTGAGTCCGAGCAGAAGCTGAACTGCATCGCCGATATCGTGGAAAAAGCCGCTGAATTACTGCCATAAATGAAGAAACCTCCGGACAAACCGGAGGTTCTTTTCTTATGCAAGTGTTTGTTCAGCGGCACAAATGACGTGCTCCACCAAAATGGAAGTCGTTACCGCACCGATTCCGCCGGGAACCGGAGTAATGGCAGCAACGTGCTGTTCCACATCAGAGAAATCAACGTCACCGGTCAGTTTTCCATCATCTTTCACATGGATTCCCACGTCAATGATGGTCTGTGTGCCATCTTTGCGGATAAAGTCAGACTGAACCAGCTCCATGCGTCCGATGGCAGCGATGATGATGTCGGCCTCCTGACAAATCTCCCGGAGGTTCTCACTCTTGCTGTGGCAGAGTGTCACCGTCGCATCCTGCTGAAGCAGCAGCATAGCCACCGGCTTGCCGATAACAAGAGAGCGACCCAGCACAACGACCCGTTTTCCGCTGATCGGGATGCCGTAATGCTGCAGGATCGTCATACAGGCCTTGGCTGTACAAGGCGGATAGCCTTCCCCACTGTCTGTGTACACGCCGCTGATGGAAGCATGGGTAATACCGTCCACGTCCTTATCCGGGCGCAGAAGAGCGCAAACTTCGCCTTCATCAATATGCGGCGGCAGTGGTCGAAACATCAGACAGCCATGAATGCTGTCGTCCTCATTGATTTGACGGATCACCTGCTCCAATTCCTGCTGAGAAGCATCCTCAGGGAACGTGAAGCACTGACAGTCCACACCGATTTTATCACAGCGCTTGATGGCGCTTTTTTCATAAGACAGGTTATTCGGGCGCTCCCCCACACGAACGATGGCCAGCTTTGGCTGAACACCCGCCGCGCGGAGCTTCGCTGCTCTCGCTGCGCTTTCATCCACCATCGCAGCTGCAACAGCACCGCCCTTCAAAAGAATTGCCATTGATTTCAACTTCCTTTGTTTCAGTATGAAACGATTATAACACAAAGACTGCGACAAATCCACTATTGTCAAAAAGAAAACAGCCACCGTTTCCGATGGCTGCAGTTTATCACAGGACTTCGACATTATGTTCTTTTGCCAGATCCAGAATGTTCTGCGGCAGGGTTTTATCGCTGATGAGGTAGTTGATGTCCTTCATGCCGGAGAAGGTAAACGGCAGCATTCTGCCCACTTTGGAGCTGTCCATCAGAACAATGACAGAGCGCGCCTTTTCGATAAGCAGACGACGGAACGAAGCCTGCGATTCAAAACCGCAGGTAAAGCCGCCCTCTACAGAAAAGCCGGATGCGGACACAAAAGCCACGTCAATATTGATTTGGGATAAAATAATTTCAGCAAAGTTGCCGGTGGTGGACAGATTGTTTCTGTTGAGAACACCACCGCACAGATTGATGGTCGGGCGGGTCTTTTTGGCAACTTCCAGTGCCACATTTGCTCCGCAGGTCACCACGTTGATGTACATATCCGGAATGATTCGTGCCAGTTCCATCATGGTCGTGCCACAGTCAATATAGATCGCGCTGCCCTCGCGAACAAAATCCACTGCCTTGCGAGCAATGATATCCTTCGCGGATTTGTTCGGAATATCACCTTCCGATGCGCCCACTTCACCAATAAATTTTGCACCGCCGCGGATACGCTGGATCTCGCCCTCTCCGGCGAGGTAGCTCAGGTCGCGGTGCAGTGTCATAACGCTGACATCAGGAAAAGCGGCGGACAATTCCTTCAAACTAACGATACCATGCTGACGAATAAAATCCTTCATATTCTCCCGTCGCAGAATATTCATACATTCTCCCCCTTGTATATTTTTTATTCTCCCCTATTCATTTAGCAGAACATAACTATTATATTATTGAGTATAACATGGATTTCTCCCCTTGTAAATGTTACTTTGTTAGATTATGTTATCTTGTATGATTTATGGCTTAAAATCTGTACATTATTCGCATTACAAAAGAAATGCAAGAAATTATTCATTCTTCTTGTTGATATTATGTTAGATTATTCACAATATATACCTTTTTCTGCTTGCAAAGCAAAAGCCTCCCTTGCGGGAGGCTTCTTTATTTTTCTACCAAGGCAACATTTTTCTCGCCCAGAAGAATTTTCAGTTGTTTCAGTAACGGAGCATTCGGGTCACAGAACAGACGCTGCGGCGCCAGCATCATTTTCTTGCTGTCCTTGAAATAAATATACAACGGACAAGCACCTTCGAAAATCGCCAGATATTCCTGAGCCTTCCTCAGCTTTGGATCTTCCTTCGAATCCACACGCAAATACAAGCCCGGTTTGTGCTGTTTTTTGGCTTTTTCCGGCTGAGGCTGTGTCGGATTTTCCGGTGCTGGAATCGGCTCTGAGCCCAATTTCTGTACTGTTTCCGGATCCTGCATAGACAAAGCTACCAGCTTCACGTCCTCTTCCTCTCGGATGCTGACGCGCGCTTTCAGCAGCACGACCGTACCCTCTTCGCAGAGAGAACGATACTCTGACAAAACTTTCGGGAAAATCAAAGTCTCGATAGAACCGGTGCTGTCCTCCACAGTCGCAAAGGCCATGGTCTCGCCGCTGCGGGTGGCTTTGTTCTTCCTGCTTTCGATGATGCAGAGAACCTCCACAAGGCTTCCGTCCGGGTATTCTTCGCCGTTGATGTCCACAATGAGCTTCGTTTTCCACTGCTGTACGCGGTCCTGATAACGAGTCAGCGGATGTCCCGATACATAGAGACCTATGACTTCTCGCTCCATGGCCAGAAGCACCTGCGGCGGAAGTTCTTCCTTTTTCGGCAGCTGATGACGCTGCTGTTTCTTTGCTTCTGCAGGCTCCATCATGGCCTCAAAGAGACTAATCTGACCCTCCAGATTGTTTTTATGCTGGTCATCAATAGCGGACAAGACAGAGGAATATCCTTGCAGCATCGTTTGGCGATTGTCTCCCAAACCATCCAAGGCACCGGATTTAATGAAGCTTTCCAGTGCGCGGCGGTTCATATCCTTGCCGTACATACGGGTGCAAAGGTCGGAAAGGTTCTCGAACGGGCCGTTTTCTTCCCTCTCCTTCACCAAATCATCCAACAGTGCACGGCCGGTGTTCTTGATCGCCTGTAAGCCGAAACGAATGGAATCGCCTTCCACTGTGAAGCGGGCGGTGCTCTTGTTGATGTCCGGCGGCAGAATGGTCAGTCCCATATTTTCACATTCACTGATGTAGCCGATAACCTTATCCGTATTATCCAGAACAGAGGTCAGCAAGGCTGCCATGTATTCTTTCGGGTAGTGACGTTTCAGATAGGCTGTCTGATAAGCAACCACTGCATACGCCGCCGCATGGGATTTGTTGAACGCATAGGATGCAAAGGAGCTCATCTCATCGAAGATTTCGTTGGCAACCTTTTCGCTGACGCCATTGGCGACACAACCCACACATTCCACAGTTCCGTCATCTTTTTTTGCGCCATAAATGAAGTTATTGCGCTCTTTTTCCATGACATCGTGTTTTTTCTTGGACATAGCACGGCGCACCAAGTCCGCACGACCGTAGGAATAACCCGCCAGCTTGCGGCAAATCTGCATAACCTGCTCCTGATAAACGATACAGCCGTAGGTAACATCCAGAATATCCTTCAGCAGCGGTGTTTTATAGGTAATCTCTTTTGGATTGTGACGGTTGCGGATATAACGAGGAATGGAATCCATTGGGCCCGGGCGGTACAGAGAAATGACCGCGATCAGATCCTCCACAGATTCCGGCTTCAGCTGAACCAGCACCTGCCGCATACCTGCAGACTCGAACTGGAATACACCCTTCGCCTGACCTTTGGACATCATTTCAAAAGTCTCTTTGTCGTCCATCGGTACATTGGCAACAGAGAAGTTGGGCTCATACTGACGAATCATCTTCTCTGCGTCGCTGATGACGGTCAGATTTCGCAGTCCAAGGAAGTCCATTTTCAGCAAGCCCAGCTCTTCCAGCGTCGTCATGGTGTACTGTGTCACGATGGTATCATCGTTTTTCGCCAGCGGAACATATTTCTCCACCGAGTCGCGGGCAATCACGACGCCTGCCGCATGGGTGGAGGAATTTCGTGGCATACCCTCGATTTTCACCGCAGTATCCAGCAGACGTTTCACTTCCGGGTCACTGTCGTAGAGATTTTTCAGCTCATTGGACTTTTCCAGAGCCTGCTCTAAGGTGATGTGCAGCTCCATTGGAACCAGTTTCGCCACGGAATCCGCTTTCTGATAGCTGAGACCCATGACGCGAGCCACATCGCGGATACTGCCGCGGGCTGCCATGGTACCAAAGGTGATGATCTGCGCCACGCGGTCTGCGCCATATTTTTCAATAACATAATCGATAACTTCCTCGCGGCGCTCGTAGCAGAAGTCAATATCGAAGTCCGGCATAGAGACGCGTTCCGGGTTCAGGAAGCGCTCGAAAAGCAAATTATATTTCATCGGATCAATGCCGGTGATACCGATGCAGTAAGCGGCAATACTGCCCGCACCGGAACCTCGTCCCGGGCCGACAGGAATGCCGTGAGTTTTTGCGTAGTTGATAAAGTCATAGACGATGAGATAGTAATCCACATAGCCCATGGTGGTAATGACATTCAGCTCGTACTCCAGACGGTCGATGTACTCCTGCGGCGGATTACTGCCGTAGTGGCGGTACAGACCCTGATAGCACATATCGCGGAAGAACTCCACATTCTCCCTGCCGTCCGGCGCAATATACAGAGGCAGAATATGATGACCGAATTGGAAGTCCACATTGCAGCGTTCTGCGATTTTTACTGTGTTGTCCATGGCCTCCGGACAATCGGGAATGGCTTCTTCCATCTCCTGGCGAGACTTGATATAGAATTCTTCTGTTTCGAATTCCATGTCATTGTCTTCGTCAAGAGTGTGGTTGGTCTGGATACAGATGAGGACTTTCTGCATTTCTGCGTCCTCTCTGCTGATGTAATGGGCGTCGTTCGTTGCGACAAGGCCCACATCCAACTCAGCGGCAAGACGCTTCAGCTGCGGAATGATGCGCTGCTGTTCGGCAATGCCATGGTTCTGCACTTCAATGAAGTAATTCTCTTTTCCAAACAGATCACGGTAGAAAGTCGCTGCCTCTTTTGCACGAGCGTAATCCCCTGCCATCAATGCACGAGGCACCTCACCGGCAAGACAAGCTGACAGCGCGATCAAGCCTTCATGATGCTGTTTCAGCAGTTCACGGTCGATGCGGGGTTTGAAGTAGAAGCCTTCCGTGAAGCTGCGGGACACCATCTTGATAAGATTCTGGTAGCCCGTTTCATTTTCACAGAGCAAAACCAGATGGTACGGACTGGTGTCCACCTTATGGATCTTATCAAAGCGGGTTCGAGGCGCAACATAGACCTCACAGCCGATGATCGGTTTGATCCCCTTTGCTTTGGCTTCTTTATAAAAATCAATGGCTCCATAGAGAACACCGTGGTCAGTGATGGCCACTGCGTCCTGCCCCAGATCCTTTGCCCGCTGGATCAGCTTCTTGATACGGCAGGCACCGTCCAGCAAGCTGTACTCCGTGTGGACATGCAGATGCACGAAATGATCGGTCAATGTTGTCCCTCCCTTCTATTGCAGCTCCTCTGCGCGGAACTGATCCGCAAGCTCGGAGATTTTTTTCAAACGATGATTGATACCGCTGCGGGAAACACCGGAGATCTCCGCCAGTTCGCGAAGTGTTGCTTCCGGATTCTCCAAACGCAGCTGGGCGGTTTCTTTCAAAACAACAGGCAGCGTTTCCAGACGACCGCTTTCCTGCAAATAATGAATATCTTTCAGCTGAACCGCAGCAGCCCCTGCGCTCTTCATGATGTTGGACGTCTCACAGTTGGTGATGCGGTTGGCCTGATTGCGCATTTCCTTGGTGATTTTCACATTCATCATGTCCATCACTGCTTTGTGCGCGCCAAAAATAGTCAGCAGATCCTCAATGGACTGGCTGTCTTTTACGTAGACGACCGGCAGGTCACGGCGGATCATGCAGTGCGCTTTAACCTCCATCTGTTCCATCAGAGAGATCATTTGATCGGCCATTTCCTGCTTCGGGCAGATGATTTCAAAATGGTAGTCCTTGCTTGGATCGGAAAGATTGCCTGCAGAGAGCATGGCTCCCGCAATAAACGCATGGAAGGACTGTGCTTTGGTGAAGATTTTCGCTGTGCGGAAATAATCCAGCACCGCCTTGCGGTCATTGGCATCATCCACCGTTACAACGTATGTACTTTTATCGAAAGTACCCTTATATTCTCTTGTTGTTACACTGGCCGCCATGGGAATCTGCTGGAAGATCAAACGTCCGCAAAGACGTGCCACGGACTTATGCTCCGTGCTGATCATGATGGATTCTTCGTCAAAACGGCGCCCAAATAACAGCATACCGTAAAGGAGCGGAATGCTGTTATGATTGATGAGTGCTTTGTTATGGGTGACTTCATTCTTTACCTGATGGGCAAAGGTCATTGTTGTTTCCACTCCTGTTTTAATGGTTGAACTTCTTTCTCTGAATATCTCGGTGGTTCACCACTGTCAGATATCCCGCCTTACTGATATGCTCATAAACCGCCTGCGCAATGGCAACAGAACGATGTTTGCCTCCGGTGCAGCCGATGGCGATACCCAGCTGACTCTTGTGTTCCTCGTTGCTGTACAGCGGCAGCATATAGTCGAGGAAATCAAAAATTCGCTGCAAGAATCCCTCTGTCAGCGGAGAATCCATCACATAGTCACGAACCGGAGCATCCAAGCCTGTCTGTTCCCTCAGTTCCTCCACATAGAAGGGATTCGGCAGACAGCGCACATCAAAGACCAAATCGGCATCCGTCGGGATACCGTATTTGAAGCCAAACGAGCTGCAGTTAACGACTAACTTTTCGCCGCTGTTCTGTGCAAACAGCTCCTGTACTCTGCTGCGAAGCTGAGCTGCGGACAGCAAGGATGTGTCCACTACGTAATCAGCACGATTTTTCAGCGGAGCAAGCAGCTCCCGCTCCTGTTCAATGGCTTCTGCCAGAGAATTAGCGCCTTCACCCAACAGAGGATGACGACGGCGGGTCATTTTATATCGATTGATAATTTCTTCATCGGAGGAATCCAGGAAGATCATCTGTACATCGTTTTGCTCCATGCTGCTGAGCAGGTCCTGCGAGTTGGCAGAAAACCAACTGAGGCTGCGGACATCGGCAACAATGGCGATGCGTTCGCCGTCCTTGCCGCTCTGTCTGGCACAGATCTCAAAAAGCTGATGCATCAACTCCGGCGGTAAGTTGTCGATACAGTAGACACCAAGGTCCTCCAGTGCATGGATCGCATTGGATTTTCCTGCGCCGGACATGCCGGTGATCACGATAAATTGCATAAATCCCCCTCATTTCCTATTCCCAAACCACTGATGGCTACTTGCCCCAGAATTCCACTTCGGTTTCCAGCTCATAGCCGGTTTTTTCTTTCACTTCCGCACGGACGATTTCAATCAAATCCAGAATATCCTGACAGCTTCCCTGCTTATCGTTGACGATGAATCCTGCGTGCTTTTCGCTGACACAAGCTCCGCCCACGCGGCGTCCTTTCAGACCGCACTGATCGATCAGAGCAGCCGCAAAGGCACCTTCCGGTCTTTTGAATGTGCTGCCGCCGCTTGGATGCTCCAGTGGCTGTTTGTCACGGCGTTTGAACATAACGTCGTCCATGATGGCTTTGATGTCCTCGCTGTTTCCTTCTTTCAGCTCAAAACAAGCCTCAAGAATCACGCAGTCTGTGCCGCAGAACATACTATGCCGATAGGATAAATCCAGCTGTTCCGCAGGAAGCAGCTGCTCCTGCAGATTTTCATCCAGGTAGCGTACCCATTTCAGACAGTCTTTAACTTCGCCGCCATAGGCTCCGGCGTTCATATAAACCGCACCGCCCACAGAACCGGGGATACCGTAGGCAAATTCCAAACCGCTCAGCTTCTGCTCCAGCGCATACATACAAAGCGCAGACAGATTCTCCCCTGCCCACGCAATGATTTCATTGCCCTTGCGTTGGAATTCATTCTGCTTGCTTTCCATGTGCAGAACCAAACCTTCCACACCCTGGTCAGAAACCAGCAGATTGGAGCCCTTGCCCAAAATATGAACAGGAACCTTCAACTGACGAGCCAAATGCAGAAGCTCCGCACAGGTTTCCCCATTCTGCACACGAACAAATAGCTCTGCAGGGCCGCCTGCACGGAAGGTCGTATGTTTTTCCAATGGTTCCTGCTGTGAATAGGAACAGCCCAGTTTTTCACAGCAGCTGATGAGGGCATTGATTTGTTCTTTCGTCAAGTCCACTCAAACCTTTCTTCATATCGTTATAGGAGGAGCAGAAATCTGCTCCTCCCTATGGATTGTATCAAATAAACGCTTTGCTTATTCAGCCATACCCAGATTTGCCAGCAAGTCTTTTGCTGCGTTGTAACCAAGTTTCTTCGCACGGTTGTTCATAACAGCAACCTCGATGATAACAGCCAGGTTTCGACCGGAAGTTACCGGAACGGTCAGACATGGGATGTGCAGACCGAGGATCTCGATGGTTTCTTCTTCCAGACCCATGCGGTCATACACTTTGGAAGGATCCCAGTTTTCCAGACGGATAACCATGTCCAGTTTTTCACTGGATTTAACGGAGCTGATACCGAAGAGGTGTCTGGTATTGACGATACCAACACCGCGCAGTTCCATGAAGTGACGGATGTTCTCTGGAGACTGACCGACCAGAGTACGGTCAGACACACGGCGGATCTCAACCGCATCGTCTGCCACCAGACGATGGCCGCGTTTCAGCAGCTCGATCGCGGTCTCACTCTTACCAACACCGCTTTCGCCCATGATCATAACGCCCTCACCGTAAACTTCCATCAGTACGCCGTGACGAGTGATGCGAGGTGCCAGTTCAACATTCAGAATGGACATGATGGAAGACATCAGGCCGCAAGGAGTCTGTGCACAGCGGAAAACAGGACGCTCATATTTTTTAGCGAGCTCGATGATATACTCCGGTTCTGCTGCACCGTTGCAGAATACCAGAGCAGGAATATCGTGGCTGAGGAACAGCTCCATGGTGTTGTGCTGCTGTTCCGGAATGAAAGTCTGCAGATAGTCCATCTCAGAGTTACCGAAAATCTGCATACGCTCCGGCTGGAAACCTTCGTAAAAGCCGCTAAGCTGCAGACCCGGACGGTTAACTTCCGGAGAAGTAACGTACAGTTCGCTGAGATCCTTTGGCAGATAGATCGGATCCAGTTTCAGGGATTTCACCAGCTTATCAAGGGATACCTTATATTTCTTTTGGTTCATGATGTTGTCCATAATGTCCTCCATTTCCCCGGAACTTCCCCTGTCGCAGGCGGCAGTCGGCGGATATTTGGCGCATTGAAGCGCAATATATAGATATTGATATTATAGCATTTTTTTCAGGAAAGCTCAACGGGCTGAGTCATGGAAATCCTGCAGCTCGATTTTGCAGGATTTTAAGCTTAATCCTGCAAAAATCATCATTTTTCCTGGTCATAAACTCCAATTTTATTCAACATCTTTCTATTATTTTTCGGAATTTGTACAAATTTTCATAAAAATTATCAAATTTGAAACGTTTCCACTTGTTTTTTCTTTGAAAAGGTTTATACTGTTAAACGAAGAGTGAATGCAGGAATTCCTCTCCATATCCTGCAGAATCCTTCCTCTCCCCCGGCTGTTCAGCCAGCCGGTCAATTTTGACATCTCCTTTTTATCCTATTACATATATCATCTCCCCAAAGAAAAACAGCCTGCGAATATCTCGCGGGCTGTTTTTCTGTATATTCAACTATTTTTTGTCGAAACTATGATCAGCAAGTTCCTTTGCTGCTTGGGCGAAAAAGTCACTAAGCTGGCAGAGTTCGAGAATGAGAGCTGCTTCACTTTCGCTGTTCAACCTGTCACTGACAAAATCGGCACAGTCTTTGGTCAATAGACGCTGTTGGTCTGCACCAACTAAAATCTCCTCTAAGGTGTCTTCGCAGTTTTCCTCGCTCATTAGTGCAGTCGTCACGGTTTTGATCTGCTCCATGGATAAAACAGATTTCAGACGACAAATCAACAGGATCTGCAAAATTTGTTCTCTGCTGTACTTTTTTCCCTTGATAGGACGCAGCATTTTTTCTTTGCTGTAATTGTTGACCATTGCTTTGGTCAGAGCCTGCTCCTCTTTGCTTCCTGTGGAAAACAGCGTGAGGATCTGATCGATATACAGGCTCAGCGGTGGGATCTGCTCCGGTTTCAAGTATGGACGCTCCGAAATTTCTTCAAACATCCGCTGGATGGATTCACGATTCATAGGACAACGCTCCCTTCTGCATCTATCATACTATATTTTAATAAAAATGACAAGAAAGACTTTACTTTTCCGCAAAATACAATTATAATATATTCAAGAAGTAGTATTTAATACTATATCACGTGAATCAAGGAGGTATTTTATGTATCGTTTCTTTGAAAAGGCCAGAGAGCCTATCAACAGCTTCACCCATTTTCTCGGTGTTCTTTTTGCCATCATCGGCGCCAGCCTGCTGCTGGGTCTGTCTGTCGGTATCAACTTTTCTCCTACGACGCTGGCTTCCGTGCTGATTTTTTGTCTGTCTATGGTACTTCTGTACAGTGCAAGCAGCTGGTATCACTACTCCAACGGCAGCGCAAAAGTGCTCGCTCGTCTGCGTAAACTGGATCACGCCATGATTTATGTGCTCATCGCCGGAAGCTATACCCCGATTTGCCTGAAATACATGGCAGGCAGCAAAGGCATCATTTTCTCTCTGGTGCTTTGGGCTGTGGCTTTGGTAGGTTCCGTAGTTAAACTGTGTTGGATGAGCGCCCCTCGCTGGCTGTCTACTGCGTTTTACCTCATTATGGGTTGGAGCATTGTTTTCGACTGGAAGAGCTTAACTCTGCTCCCTGCGGGTGCTGTTGCGCTGCTGCTGTGTGAGGGCATCAGTTATTCCATCGGCGCTGTTTGCTATATCGCCAAGAAACCAAACCTGTCCAAAGCCTTTGGCTTCCATGAAATTTTCCACATTTTCATTCTGTTGGGCACGTTCTTCCACTTCCTGACTGTACTGTTTTACGTTGTATTATAAGAAAAAGGACCTCTCACTAGACTGCCCCAGTTTGTACGGACAGCACAAAAAAGAGGACCCTTAGCAGGATAATTAAGTTTTAAGCGGAGTGACGCAGCGTCAGCGGCGCCACTCCAGTTTTATTCTGGATGCGCTCATGGTTGTAGAAGTGAATGTAT
>JAFSIC010000027.1 GCA_017439985.1 Oscillospiraceae bacterium | reverse complement strand
GATCTGGTTGGTAAAGTGTACGGCTCCGATGACGTGATTCCTCTGTGGATCGCTGATATGGACTTCGAAATCCTGCCGGAACTGCAGGAAGCAATGGTAAAACGTGCTTCTCATCCATCCTTCGGCTACACCATTCCGGCGCCTGCTTACCGTGAAAACATCATCAAATGGAACAAAGAACGCAACGGTCTGGAACTGGCAAAAGAAGATATCGTTGGTATTCCTGGCGTTGTAACCGCAATCGCATTTGCTCTGAATGCACTGACCAAAGACGGTGATAAAGTTCTTATCAACACTCCTGTTTACAACCCATTCGCTTCTACCATCAAAGGTCTGAATCGTGAACTGGTAACTTCCTCTCTGAAATGCGAAGGCACCAAACGCGTGATGGACTTCGCTGATATGGAAGAGAAGATGAAAGACGGCGTGAAAATGATGATCCTCTGCAATCCGCACAACCCAATCGGTCGTGTATGGACCAAAGAAGAGCTGAATCAGCTGGTTGAACTCTGTGCAAAATACAATGTTTACCTGTTCTCCGATGAAATTCATTCCGACATTTGCTACGGCGGACATAAACATTGCTCCATTCTCACTGTTTCCGAGAAAGCAAAAGAGATCGCATTCTGCGCAATGGCACCATCTAAAACCTTCAACATTGCCGGTCTGAAATCCTCCATGTTCATGATCCAGAATCCTGAGATCCGTGAAAAAATCCAGGCAAACATCAATGCGTTCCACATCGGCATTGACCTGATGGCTTACAAAGCAACCGAAGTTTGCTACGGCTACGGTGCTCAGTGGGTTGACGAACTGAACGAATACCTCTACGAGAATGCAAAATTCGTAACCGAGTTCTGCGAAACTCAGCTGCCAAAAGTAAAAACCTTCGTTCCGGACGGTACTTACCTCATGTGGCTGGACTTCTCTGAGTATGGCCTGACCCAGGAAGAACTGATGGATAAACTGAAAAACGAAGCAAAAGTCGGTATGAACAGCGGTGCAACTTACGGCGACGAAGGCGTAGGCTTTGCTCGTCTGAACATCGGTTGTCCAAAATTCCTGCTGGAAAAAGCAATGAATCAGATCAAAGCTGCATTCGATAAATAGGCATGAAAAAAGTCCCTCTTCCTGAGAAGGGGGACTTTTGCCTAGTCTTTGTTTTTGTCGATCATCTGTTCCATAAAAGCTCGAAGTAAGTCAGGACCAAGGCTTTCCAGCACGCTGTCCTCCTGCGGTTTTGGCTCGGTCAGCTCGGAGATGAAGTCATAAGCCTGACAAAGATGAGAAATCGCTTCTGAGAAATCAGCGTCATCAATGGCTTCCAACAAGAGTTGTGCTGACGCTATTTTATTGAGAGATTGTTCTGCTTTCTGCAAGGATTCTGCTTTCATCGTATCGCCTCCGAATCTATTGTAGCACGATTCTGCGAAAATTGCGAGAGGGGAGAGTAAAACGGTTTTTGTACACTTTCGATAAAGCTCAGAGGGAAAAGTGCAGAAGATTCCTACAGACTTAGTCTATCTTTTAACAATCTTTTATGTTATAATATGTTTATAAACATGGTTTATGAATACGGAGGAATTGTGATGAAAATCAAAGGTGCGATTTTTGATATGGATGGTACTCTGCTGGATAGCATGGGCGCATGGCGCACTCTCAGCAGTCGCTTTGTACGTTCCCTGGGTTACGAGATCGAGGAAGGCTTCGAGCAGAAAATGCAGTCTCTGGGTTATCCGAAAAACAGAGAATACCTGCAGACACACTACGCACCGCAGATGACACTGGAGCAGATCAATGACGCGATGCTGCAGTGCATGACTGATTATTATCGCAAGGAAGTACAGCTTCTGCCTCATGTATCCGACCTGCTTGAAGAACTGAAACGCCGTGGTGTCAAAATGTGTATTGCATCTGCAACACATAAAGAAATGTGTGAGGTTGCTTTGAAAACAGCGGGCATCGATCATTATTTCAGCGAGATCTTCGATGTTTCCGGAACCGGCAAGAACAAAAACTATCCGGATATCTTTGAGAATGCACTGAAACATCTTGGCACCCCAAAAGAAGAAACTCCTGTCTTTGAGGATGCGTATTATTCCATCAAAACCTGCAAAGCGGCAGGATTCCCGGTTGTTGCGATTCGCGATGCATGGGAACCGCTGCAGGATGAGGTGAAAGCTCTGGCTGACGTCTATGTTCTCAGCTACGGTGAAATGGATAAGATTATTACAGAATAAGCACAGTCCCGTCGGAATCCCGACGGGATTTTTTATATACGGGTTTACAGAATATTTACTTGTTTTATACAGACAAAAGCAGTATAATTTTTTCTGTATTATATTTTATCCTATCAATTGAGAAAAGAAGGACAATTATGGAAAAACTAAGTGTAAAGAAACCTTTCACGATACTGGTTGCGGTTATTATGGTACTGCTGCTTGGTTTCGTATCGGTGACACGCATGACGCTGGACTTGCTGCCGGAAATGACGCTGCCATATCTGATCGTGGTAACGACCTATCCCGGTGCCAGCCCGGAACGCGTGGAGAGTGACGTGATCAAGCCCATGGAGGCTGCGCTCGGCACGATTTCAGGCGTTAAGAATGTCTATTCCACCTCCTCAGAAAACTACGGCATGGTTCAGCTGGAGTTCGAGGATGATACGGATATGGACTCTGCGCTGGTAAAGGTCTCGTCAGCAACGCAGGAAGCTGCCGCCGGTTTGCCGGATGGCTGTGGCACGCCGTCTATCATGGAACTGAGTATGGATATGATGGCGACCATGTACATCTCTGTCAGTAAAGAAGGCGCAGACATCTATGAGCTGTCCAACTTCGTCAAGAACGACATCCAGCCATATATTGAGCGGCAGGAGGGCGTTGCCAGCGTATCTCCACTCGGTTTGGTGGAGCAAAGTGTTCACATCGAATTGGATCGGGAGAAGATCGACGATCTGAACGAGCAGCTGCTGGAATCTGTCAATGAAAAATTGGCAGAGGCGGGGGAAGAGCTTGATAAAGCAGAGCAGGAAGTAAAAGATGGTAAAGCGCAGCTGCAGAGTGCGCAGTCCAGCTTTGGTAACACTTTTGCGGGAGCCTTGTTCGATCCTCTCGAGGAAGGCGCCACCGATATTGCTTATGACATTACCGCGGAAATCGACTTGCTGCTTTATGAAATTGAAGACTTCCGCGAGGAAGTGACCGATGGTCCAACCGGACGCCGCTTGGACCGCATTGCGGATGAATTGTATAACATTCGTGCAAGCCTCAGCGGACGTGTGACCTGGGATGATTTAGTCGAAGCGACCCAGAGTCTGCGTACTGTTATGAGAACTCTGGAATCCCTCATGGAGGACATGAGAGATGAAATGGGCAGCAGTCGGGTTCCTGCGTCCGTGCAGCGTGACATGGAAGATATGCTGGACGATATGCGTGACGCCATTGAAGGCGTTGAGGACGGCATTGCAGGTATGTCTGACTTTGCGGCAGGCCTGCCGGAAATGCTGCAGGGCATCGAATCTGCCGCTGCCGGCTTAACTCAGGCGCAAATCGAAGCTGCAGTTGGCTTTGCTACCGCAAGCTCTCAGCTGACCAGCGGCGAGGCACAGCTGGAAATGGCAAAGCAGCAGTATGAAAGCGCGAAGGAAGAAGCTCTTGCCAATGCCAATCTGGATCAGCTTCTCAATGTATCCACGCTGTCTCAGCTGATCTACGCTCAAAACTTCTCTATGCCTGCAGGATATATTGACGATAAGAACGATGAATCCTGGCTGCTGAAAGTCGGCGAAGAATACGAAAGTGTAGACGAGCTGAAAGGCGCACTGCTTGCAAGCATGGACGGTATTGGCGACATCCGTCTGGAAGATGTTGCAACCGTTACCGTTATCGACAATGCGGACGAAAGCTATGCTCGACTGAATCAGGAGCAGGCGGTCATCCTTTCCATCTTCAAAAACAGTACCACCGGTACCAACGAAACGGCCAACAACTGCCTGGAAGCCTTCGATGAATTGGAAGCCAAATTCCCGGGCTGCAGCATCGAATCTCTGATGAATCAGGGCAGCTATATCTCCATGATCATCAGCAGTGTTGTATCCAGTATGGTTATCGGTGCTGGTCTGGCAATCATTATTCTGGCGATCTTCCTGAAAGACGTTAAGCCGACCATCGTCGTTGCTATCAGCATTCCGCTGTCTGTGCTTGTGGCGCTGGTGCTGATGTACTTTACCGATATTTCCCTCAATATGATGAGTTTGTCCGGTTTGGCACTGGGTATCGGTATGCTGGTTGATAACTCCATCGTAGTAATCGAAAATATCTACCGTCTCCGCGGACGCGGCGTCAATGCACCGCGAGCAGCGGTACAGGGTGCGAAGCAGGTATCCGGTGCGATCATCTCTTCCACATTGACAACCGTCTGCGTGTTCCTGCCGCTGGTATTTACCACCGGTATGGTTCGTCAGCTGCTGCTTCCAATGGGCTTGACCATCGGCTACTGCTTGCTGGCTTCTCTGGCAGTTGCTTTGACTGTTGTTCCGGCGGCATCTTCCACCTTGCTCAGAAATACAAAACCAAAGAGCCATCCTTGGTTCGACAAAATTCTGGAGCTGTACGGCAACAGCCTTGACTGGTGCCTGCGCTACAAACCGATCCCGCTGGCTTTGGCCATCGGCCTGTTGGGCTTCTGTATCTGGTATGTCATCAATATGGGTATCGTTCTGCTGCCTCCGATGACCTCCGATGCCATTGAAGTCAGTGTAAGAACACCGGAAGGCATCGAAAGGGAAGAATCCTATGCCATGTCCGATGAGGTTATCAATACCATCCTTACGGTTGAAGGTATCGATGCGGTAGGTGCGATGGACTCCGGCTCGATGTCCGGTCTGCTGGGCGGCGGTATGGGCGGAGGAGAAAGCAGCTACGGCAACTATATTTACTACATCGTTCTCAATGAGGACTACAAGGCGGCCTCCGAAATCGACCGAGTGGTTGCTGATATCAATGCTGTGACGGAACATCTGGAAGCGGAAGTGACTGCAAGTGCCGGTGGTATGAGCGATATGACCGCTATGCTGGGCAGCGGTTTGTCGGTCAACATCTACGGCTCCGACCTGGAGACCCTCCGTGCACTGTCCGATGAGGTCATCAATATTGTCGATACACATGATGGCTACGAAGATGCAGTCAGTGACTTTACGGATGGTGATGCGACCATTCAGCTGCTGATCGACAAAGACAAAGCCATGGCAGAGGGCTTGACTGTGGCGCAGATCTACATGGAGATCGCCAATAAACTGACTACCACCGCAACTTCCACTGCGGTGACCATCGATGGTGTGACCATGGATGTTACGGTTGAAAATACCAATGATCCTCTGACTGTTGAGAATTTGATGGATATCGAATTTAATACCACCAGTATGAGTTCTACCGGTGAAACAGAGAAAGAGACCCATAAACTTTCCGAATTTGCAAAAACACAGGAGACCACCTCCATTGCATCCATCAGCCGTGAAAACCAGACACGTTGTGTGACCGTTTCTGCGGCAGTTTCCGAAGGATACAACGCAACGCTGCTGTCCCGTCAGCTGACACCGATTCTGCAGGAATACGCAGACAGCGATGCAGTTCCGGACGGCTATACCATCGACCTCGGCGGAGAAAGTACCGTGGTCAACGACATGGTAGAGCAGATGAGTTTGATGCTGCTTTTAGGCTGTGCATTTATTTATCTTATTATGGTGGCACAGTTCCAGAATCTGCTGTCTCCGTTTATCGTTCTCTTCACCGTTCCGCTGGCATTCACCGGCGGTATGATCGGTCTGATGATTTACGGACAGCAGCTGTCCCTGCTTTCGCTGATCGGCTTCGTTGTTCTGATGGGTACCGTTGTAAACAATGGTATCGTGTTTGTCGACTATGCAAATCAGCTGCGAATCGGCGGCATGGAACGAAAAGATGCTTTGATTGCAACAGGCAAAACCCGTATGCGTCCGATTCTGATGACAGCAATGACCACCATTCTTGCCATGATGCAGATGATTTTTGCAGATGATATGTCCGGCCAGTTGGGCGGCGGTATGTCTGTTGTTATCGTCGGAGGTCTGGCTTATGCAACACTGATGACCCTGTACATTATCCCGATTATGTACGATATCCTCTGCAAGAAACCACCTCTGGTGGTTGATGTCGGCGGCGACAACATTGATGATGTCCCTGACGATGCGGCAGAGTTCATTGCGGAAGCCTTGGCGAAAGAACAGGCTGCAAAAGAAGAACGGGAAGAACAGTGGGACTTTGAGTTCGTCAGTCTGAAATAAGAATTGATCCACCTGTCAAACGACAGGTGGATTTTTTCATGCTTTGCAAGAACAGTGTTTTTATGATACAATGGCAGCAGACAATCGTTCCTCAGGAGGATGTTATGAGTATCTTAAACGTAAGTAATCTATCTCACGGTTTCGGCGACCGTGCGATTTTCCAAAATGTATCCTTCCGCCTGCTGAAAGGTGAGCACATCGGCCTCATTGGTGCCAACGGTGAGGGTAAATCAACCTTTATGAACATCGTGACCGGCAAACTGCAGCCGGATGAAGGTAAGGTGGAGTGGAGCAAAAATGTCCGTGTCGGCTATCTGGATCAGCATGCAGTGCTGGAAAAGGGAATGACCATCGAAGACGTGCTGAAATCAGCCTTTGGTTTCCTCTTTGATGCGGAAGCTCACATGAATGAAGTCTGCGAGAAAATGGGCGATGCTGACGATGAACAGCTGCAGGTTTATATGGATGAACTGGCTGAGATTCAGGAACTGCTGGATATGCATGACTTCTACAATCTGGACTCCAAAGTGGATGAGGTGGCAAGAGCATTTGATTTGGATGCGATCGGTTTGAATCAGGATGTGACCGAGCTTTCCGGTGGACAGAGAACCAAAGTTCTGCTGGCGAAACTGCTGCTGGAGAAGCCGGATATTCTTCTTCTGGACGAGCCGACGAACTACCTGGATGAAAACCACATCTTCTGGCTGAAACGTTACCTGCAGGAGTACGAAAATGCCTTTGTCCTGATTTCCCACGATATTCCGTTCCTCAACAGCGTAGTAAACCTGATCTATCACATGGAAAATCAGGAACTGAACCGCTATGTGGGCGACTATGACAAATTCCAGGAAGTTTACGCTGTGAAGAAAATGCAGCTGGAAGCAGCCTACAAGCGTCAGCAGCAGGAGATCAGCGAGCTGAAGGACTTTGTTCAGCGAAATAAGGCCCGCGTTTCCACTCGTAATATGGCCATGTCCCGCCAGAAAAAGCTGGACAAGATGGAAATCATTGAGCTGGCTGCGGAGAAACCGAAGCCGGAATTTAATTTCAAGGAAGCAAGAGCTTCCGGTAAGGTCATCTTTGAAACCGATGACCTTGTCATCGGCTACGATGAGCCGCTGACCAAACCAATCAATGTCCGCATGGAGCGTGGAGAAAAGATCGCTCTGGTGGGAGCCAATGGTATCGGTAAAACCACCTTGCTGAAAAGTATTCTCGGTTTGATTCAGCCTCTGAGCGGTAAGGTGCATCTGGGTGATTATCAGTACATCGGCTACTTTGAACAGGAAGGCGACTATAAAAACACCACCACCTGCATTGAAGAATTGTGGCAGGAATATCCGGGTCTGGATCAGCGTGAGATTCGTGCGGCATTGGCGAAATGCGGCCTGACCACAAAGCATATCGAATCGCAGGTTCGTGTGCTGTCCGGTGGTGAACAGGCGAAGGTGCGCCTTTGCAAACTGGTGAACCGTGAGACCAATATTCTCCTTCTGGATGAGCCGACCAACCACTTGGATCAGGATGCGAAAAACGAGCTTCTTCGTGCACTGAAAACCTACAAGGGCAGCATTCTGCTGATCTGCCACGAACCGGAGTTCTACAACGAAGTTGTCAGCAAAGTCTGGGACTGCAGCCAGTGGAGTAAACGCATTATCTAAAAGCAGAGCCATAAGTCCATAGACCGGATTTATGGCCTTCTTTTTTCTGATTGATAATTTCAATTTTTCGGAGAAAAAGGAAACAACAAATTGCAGAAGAAAACTTTTTATGATATAGTAAATCTGTTGCAGTGAACACACAAACGACACGAGTTCCGGAGGATATGATATGCTGGTTGATATGCACATCCATGAAAAAACTTTTTCTCTCGACAGCTTTTTGACATTGGAAGAGATCGTTTCCATTGCCAAACGTCGGGGTTTGGATGCTGTTTGCATTTCTGATCATGACAGCATGGGTTTGAGGGAACGTTGCGCAGAATACAGCAAGCAAGTGGACTTCCCGATTTTTGTTGGCGTGGAATTCTTCTCGCTGTGGGGCGATATCACTGCTTTTGGCGTAGACAGCTTCCCGGACCATCGTGTTTCTGCACAGGAGTTCATCGACCATGTGAATAAACAGGGCGGATTCTGTACTTCCTGTCACCCATTCCGTAAAAATATGCGAGGTCTGGCAGAGCATCTCCGTGATGTCAAAGGTCTCCACGGCGTGGAAGTGCTCAATGGCAGCACCCCTGTGGAACTGAACCGCACAGCGTTGCAGTTCTGCCGCGAACTGAATCTGAAAGCCATCGGTGCCAGCGATGCCCATGTTCCGCAGAATGTAGCGAAATATGTAACATGGCTGCCGGAAAAAGTGAATAAGCTGGAGGATTTTGTGGCGCAGCTGCATCACTGTGAAACAAAGCCTGCCATTTGGAATGGTATCAGCTACGATATTGTTACAACATTTTAAGAGCAAAAGCCCGGAATTTCCCGGGCTTTTTTATTGTTCAAAACTTTTCAACAGCTTCCGTCAAGCTGCCGAAATTTACTGCCGATTTTCTTCGAGAATTGGCAGCAGAACTATGGACAATTCATAAGAAAAGGGATATAATATTAACGATAAAAAACTGCAGCATTCCTTTAATTCAGTCCCGTGAGGCTGACAAGGTGCTTGGAAACATAGCCTCATTGGGAGAAATATAGCTCCCGGTGGAACTGGTTGTATCTGAACACTGAATCTGTCGTCGGGCTGACGGCAGATTTTTTTGTTTTTCAGCATTAAGCAAGGGAGGTTTTGGAATGGGAAATGTCCTGCGTGAAAAGGCGCAGATCATGGACAGCGTTGCCATGCGCCGTGCCATCGCCCGCATCTCCTTTGAGATCATCGAGCGCAACCGCGGTGTGGAAAACCTGTGCATTATCGGCATTATGAGCCGTGGTGCTCAGCTGGCAGAACGGATCGCCGCCAAAATCGAAGAAGTGGAAGGCCAGCCGATCCCGGTGGGCTATGTGGATATCACTCGTTTCCGTGACGACCGTGAAACCAGAGCGGAGGGAGACAATACCTCCATTCAGTTTGCACTGACCGGCAAGAAGCTGGTACTGGTGGACGATGTGATCTTCACAGGACGTTCTGTTCGTGCGGCCATTGACGCCATTATGGAGCGGGGAAGACCGGACTCCATTCAGCTGGCAACACTGGTGGATCGCGGTCACAGAGAGCTGCCGATCCGCGCTGATTATATTGGAAAAAATCTTCCGACTTCCAAAGATGAGACTGTGCGCGTTCTCGTTTCCGAGCGAGACGGCGAGGACAGGGTCATCATTCTGGAGAAGGCGGAATAGACATAGAAATTTTGTTTTGAGGAGGGCGTTTGACATGGAAAAGATCCTGATCAAAAATGCAAGAGTGATGGATCCAAGCCAGAACCTGGACATCACTGCTGATATCCTTCTGGAAGATGGCATCATCGCCAAAATAGGCGAAGGTATCGAAGCGGAAGCAACCGTCATCGATGCCAACGGTTTGATTGCGGCTCCGGGTCTGATCGATATGCATGTACATCTCCGCGATCCAGGCTTCACTCATAAAGAGGACATTTTGACAGGTTGTATGGCAGCGGCAGCAGGCGGTTTTACCGCAGTGGCTTCCATGCCGAACACCAAACCGGTCACTGACAGCCCGGAAGTGATCAAATATATCCTTGATAAAGCGAAAGATGCTGCCTGCCGTGTTTATCCGGTAGCAGCGATCACCAAAGATCTGAGCGGCAGTGCGCTGAATGATTTCGCTGCACTGAAGGCAGCCGGCGCTGTTGGTGTTTCCGATGATGGACGTCCTGTTGAGAAGGGCGGACAGATGCTGGAAGCTCTCAAGCTGGCACAGCAGGAAGGTCTGCTGGCACTGAGCCACTGTGAGGATCTGACCATCATCGATGGCGGCATCATCAACAAGGGCAAAATCAGCGAAGAGCTGGGTGTCAAAGGCATGGACAGAGCTTCCGAGGACAGCATCACTGCCCGCGAGATCGTTCTGGCTGAATGCAGCAATACCCGCATCCACATCTGCCATGTCAGCACCAAAGGTTCTGTTCAGCTGATTCGAGAGGCGAAAGCAAGAGGCGTAAAAGTCACTGCTGAAACCGCCCCTCACTACATGCTGATGACCGATGAACTGCTGAGAGCAAAAGACGCCAACTGGCGTATGAATCCTCCGCTGCGCGAGCAGGAGGACTGTGAAGCAGTGATTGCCGGTGTTCTGGACGGAACTCTGGACTGCATCATCACAGACCACGCACCTCATGCGGCTGAGGAAAAAGCCGATTTCTATAAAGCACCTAACGGCATCGTTGGTCTGGAGACCAGCTTTGCCGCAGCAAACACCGCACTCTGCAAAGGCAGAGGCATGGATCTGATGAAGCTGATCGACATGATGAGCTGCCGTCCGGCACAGATTCTGGGAGTACCGGGCGGTACTCTGAAGGTGGGTGCAGCAGCGGACATCGTTCTGCTGGATCCGGACAAGGTTTGGACTGTGGATAAAACCAAATTCCATTCCAAGAGTAACAACACTCCGTTCCACGGTATGGAACTGACCGGTAAAGCGGTTTGCACCATCTGCGGCGGTAAAATTACCTATCAGAACTTTTAGGAGGAACGATACACCATGAAAAGATTGATTGAAAAAATCGCAGAAACCAAAGCTCCGATCGTTGTAGGTCTGGACTCCCTGCTGGATTACATTCCACAGCACATCAAAGAGCAGGCAATGGCTGAAAATGAAAACCCATTCGACGCTGCTGCACAGGCTATCATCACTTACAACAAAGCAATCATTGACGCGATCTGCGATATCGTTCCTGCGATCAAACCACAGGCTGCTTACTACGAACTGTACAGCTGGCAGGGCATGAAAGCTCTGTACGAAACCATTCAGTATGCTGAATCCAAAGGCATGGTTGTTATCACCGACGGTAAACGTAACGATATCGGTTCTACCATGACCGCTTACGCTGCTGCTCATCTGGGCACCACCGATGTTTGCGGCAAAACCGTAGAAGCATTTGGCGCTGACTGCCTGACCGTAAACGGCTACCTGGGTTCTGACGGTATCAAACCTCTGCTGGGCATCTGCAACGAGAAAAACAAAGGCATCTTCGTTCTGGTGAAAACCTCCAACCCATCTTCCGGCGAACTGCAGGATCAGATGATCGGTGAAAAATCCGTTTACGAGACCATGGCAGGCATGTGCGAAGGCTGGGGTGCAGAAACCACCAATCATTACGGTTACTCCGCAGTTGGCGCAGTTGTAGGCGCAACCTACCCAGCACAGCTGAAAGAAATGCGTGAGAAAGCTCCTCACACCTTCTTCCTGGTACCTGGTTACGGTGCACAGGGCGGTGGCGCAAATGACGTAAAAGATGCATTCGATGCAAATGGTCTGGGTGCGATCATCAACAACTCCCGCGGTATTCTGACCGCTTGGAAAAAAGCAGGCACCGATGGTCATGACTTCGCAGAACAGGCAAGAAAAGCTGCTCTGGCTATGCGTGAAGACATCAACAGCGTGATCCCTGAAATCAAACTGCCACAGTAAGCTGTGACAGCTGACAAGATAGATTCTTTTTAATCCAAAGAGAAGAGAGGAATTCAGTATGGATATCTATACTAACGCACAGAGAGCTTATCTTCTGCTGGAAGATGGCTCTGTGGTCAAAGGCTACAGCGTTGGCGCAAAACATGACGTCTTCGGTGAGCTGGTGTTCAACACTTCTGTTGTTGGTTTCCAGCAGCTGCTGACCGACCCTGCAAACGAAAACAATCTGCTGGTTGACACCTTCCCAATGCTGGGCAACTACGGTGTTGTGGAAAACGAAGATGACCTGTCCGCAGCACATGCTCGCGCAGTGATCGTTCGTGACTGGTGCCCAACCCCTTCCAACTATAAAATGACCGGCCGTATCGACGAATGGATGGAACGCAAAGACATCGTTGGTCTGTTCGGCGTTGATACTCGCGCTCTGACCCGTAAACTCCGCGATCACGGCGTACAGAAAGCGATGATCACTCACAAAGAGATCACCGAAGAGAACAAAGCAGAACTGCTTGAAGCAATCAGAGCATACGACTGTGTTGCTCCTTACTGGAAAGAGAAAAATGAAATGGAGATCACTCCTGTTTCCGACCGCAAAGTAGTGGTTATGGATCTGGGTGCAAGAGCTGACGTGGTTTCTGCTCTGAATGCTCGCGGCTTCAGCACCATCGTGGTTCCTTCCACCATGTCCGCAGAAGAGATGCTCTCCCACGAACCGGAAGCAATCGTGATCTGCGGCGGCTACTCCGGCAAAGCAGACCTGTCCAAAGAGCTGGACACCATTGCTGAGCTGCAGAAATCCGGCAAAGCAATTCTGGGTATCGGTCTGGGCCACCAGCTGATGGGTATTCTGGCCGGCGGTAAAATCGAAAAAATGAAAGCCGGTCACCGCGGTGCAAACTGTCCTGTAACCGCTCTGGAAAGCGGCAGAACCTTCGTTTCCACCCAGAACCACGGCGACATCGTTGTGGATGTTGATCCTGCAAAAGCAACAGTGACCCATATCAATGCTAACGACAAAACCTGCGAAGGTCTGTCTTACAAAGAATTCAATGGTATGTCCGTACAGTTCATTCCGGAATGCGAACTGGGCCGCAGAAACTTCGACGGCGTTTACGAAGCATTCATGAACATGATCGAGAAATAGGAAGGAGGAGCTACTATGCCACTGAGACAAGATATTAAAAAAGTACTGGTAATCGGCTCCGGTCCGATCATCATCGGTCAGGCTGCTGAATTTGACTATGCAGGCACTCAGGCTTGCCGCGCTCTGAAAGAAGAAGGTCTGGAAGTTGTTCTGATCAACTCCAACCCTGCAACTATCATGACCGATAAGGCCATGGCAGATAAAGTTTACATCGAACCACTGACTCTGGACGTTGTAAAACGCATCATCGAAATCGAAAAACCTGACTCTGTTCTGTCCAACCTTGGCGGTCAGACCGGTCTGACCTTCTCCATGCAGCTGGCAAAAGAAGGTTTCCTCGATGCTCACGGCGTGAAACTGCTGGGTTCCAACGTGGAAACCATCGACAAAGCAGAAGACCGTCAGATCTTCAAAGACACCATGGAAGCAATCGGCGAACCATGCATTCCTTCCAAAGTAGTTGAAACTCTGGAAGATGGTCAGGATTTCGTGAAGGAAATCGGCCTGCCTGTTATTATTCGTCCTGCATTCACCATGGGTGGTACCGGCGGCGGTATCGCTTATACTCAGGAAGAATTCGATGAGATCGCAAGCAACGGTCTGCGTCTTTCTCCAATCACTCAGATTCTGGTAGAAAAATGTATCTCCGGTTGGAAAGAAATCGAGTTCGAGGTAATCCGCGACTCCAAGAAAAACATCATCACTGTCTGCTCCATGGAAAACGTAGACCCTGTTGGTGTTCATACCGGTGACTCCATCGTTGTTGCTCCTGCAGTAACCCTGAATCCGGAAGAATTCTCCATGCTGAGAAAAGCAGCTCTGAACATCGTAGAAGAGCTGGGCGTAGAAGGCGGCTGTAACTGTCAGTTCGCACTGCATCCAACCTCCAAAGAATACGCTGTTATCGAGGTAAACCCTCGTGTATCCCGTTCTTCCGCACTGGCTTCCAAAGCAACCGGTTACCCAATCGCAAAAGTTGCTGCTAAAATCGCGATCGGCTACACTCTGGACGAAATCGTAAACGCAGTAACCGGCAACACCTACGCTTGCTTCGAGCCATCCGTTGACTACCAGGTAGTTAAATTCCCTAAATGGGCATTCGATAAATTCGTATACGCTAAACGTACCCTCGGTACCCAGATGAAAGCAACCGGTGAGGTTATGTCCATCGGTACGTCCTTCGAGCAGGCTATGATGAAAGCAGTTCGTTCCGTAGAACTGGGTCTGAACGACTTCAATATGCCTAAATTCGTGGAAATGGATGTGGAAGCTCTCCGCAAGAAACTCCATGACTGCGATGACGAACGTATCTTCTGCGTATATCAGGCACTGAAAAAAGGCATCTCCATCGACGAAGTTCATGAGATCACCATGATCGACAACTGGTTCCTGTCCCGTCTGTACAACCTGATCGAGATGGAACACAATCTGGCTGACGGCGAACTGACTGAGGAAAAATACCTCCGTGCAAAAGAGCTGGGCTTCCTGAACAAAACCATCGAAGCATTCTCCGGTCAGAAAGTAGAAAAACCAAGATACGCTACCTACAAAATGGTAGATACCTGTGCTGCAGAGTACAAAGCTGAGACTCCATATTTCTACTCCACCTTCGACGAGGAGAACGAAGCTGCTCAGTTCATCGAAGAGCACAAAACCGACAAGAAAAAGATTCTGGTATTCGGTTCCGGTCCAATCCGTATCGGTCAGGGTATCGAGTTCGACTACTGCTCTGTACACTGTGTATGGGCTCTGAAAGAGCTGGGTTATGAAGCAGTAATCGCTAACAACAACCCGGAAACCGTTTCTACAGACTTTGACACCGCAAACCGTCTGTACTTCGACCCACTGACCCCAGAAGACGTTGACTCCATTCTGGAAACTGAAAAACCATACGGTGTTGTTGTTCAGTTCGGTGGTCAGACTGCGATCAAACTGACCAAATATCTCCACGACAAAGGCGTGAACATCCTTGGTACTTCCGCAGACAGCATTGACGCTGCTGAAGACCGTGAACGTTTTGACGCTCTGCTGGAGAAATGCGGTATCCCTCGTCCAAAGGGCGAGACCGTTCTCACCAAAGAACAGGCTGTTGTTGTTGCAGAAAAACTGGGCTATCCGGTACTGCTCCGTCCTTCCTACGTTCTCGGTGGTCAGAACATGATCATCGCTTACAACACTCAGGACGTTGAAGAGTACATGGATGTTATTACCAGCCACATGAAAGACAACCTGGTACTCATCGATAAATACATGATGGGTAAAGAGGTTGAGGTTGATGCGATCTGCGATGGTGAAAACTTCCTGATCCCAGGTATCATGGAACACATTGAGCGCGCAGGTATCCACTCCGGTGACTCCATTTCCGTATATCCTGCACAGAGCCTGTCCCAGAGAATCAAACGCATCCTCATCGACTACACCGGCAAACTGGCAAGAGAGCTGAAAGTTGTTGGTCTGGTAAACATCCAGTACGTTGTTTACAACGATGACGTTTATGTAATCGAAGTAAACCCACGTTCCTCCCGTACCATTCCTTACATCTCCAAGGTTACCGGTGTTCCAATGGTTGACATCGCTACCCGTATGATGTTCGGCGAAAAACTGGTTGACCAGGGTTACGGCGTTGGTCTGTATCCGGAAAGCGACCATGTTGCTGTTAAAGTTCCTGTCTTCTCCTTCGAAAAACTCCATGACGTAGATACTCACCTCGGTCCTGAAATGAAATCCACCGGTGAGGTTCTGGGTATTGCAAAAACCTTCGAAGAAGCTCTGTACAAAGGTCTCGTAGCAGCAGGCTACAAGATGGAAGACAAAGCAGAAGGCAAAGGTGTTCTGATTTCCGTTCGTGACAGCGATAAACAGGAGATCATCAAAATCGCAGAGAAATTCGAAAATCTGGGTTACGATCTGTATGCTACCGGCGGTACCGCATCTCTGCTGAACCGTAACTTCGTAGCTACCAGCATCGTGAAGAAGATCGGCGAAGGCGAACCAAATATCATGGATCTGATCAACAGCGGCAAACTGGCTTATATCATTTCCACCTCCAAGAAAGGCCGCCAGCCACAGCGTCATTCCGTTCAGCTGCGTCGTAAAGCAGTAGAACGCTCTATCCCATGTCTGACCGCATTGGATACTGCAAATGCACTGGCTGACTCTCTGAAGATGAACAAGAAGATTACCGATGTTGAGCTGGTCAACATTGCAGAAATCTAATTTTTAAGAATTTTGAGAGCCGGGGAGACCCGGCTCTCTTTTTGTAAAAAAAATAAAATTTTTTGCAAAAAAGTGTTGACATTCCCAAAAGAATAGGTTATAATAAGCAAGCAGTCAACGAGAGACCGTAAAACAAGAGATGACTTACTAGCTCAGCTGGCAGAGCACCTGACTTTTAATCAGGGTGTCCGGAGTTCGAATCTCCGGTAGGTCACCACAAAACCCGAATGCGTGAGCATTCGGGTTTTTCTTTGCTAAATTTCTGAGAAAAGAGGAATGTTTATGACTCGCGACATGACCACAGGCTCACCGTGGAAATTGATTCTGCAATTCTCCATCCCGACAGCTCTGGGTTTGATTTTTCAGCAGTTATACAGCATGGCGGACACTGTCATCGTCGGACGAACGCTGGGTGTTGACGCTTTAGCGGCAGTTGGTTCCACCGGCTCTTTGAGCTTTTTGATCATTGGCTTTATGAATGGTGTGTGCAGTGGTTTTTCTATTCCGGTGTCCCAGTACTTCGGCGCGAAAAATAAGCAAGAGCTGCAGCGTTCTGTTGCGACGGGCGCATGGGTCGCATTGATATTAGGTGCGATCATTACAGTAGTCACAGTGGCGGGCACGGAATGGATCATGCGTTTGATGCAGACGCCGGAAAATATTTTCGTGGATGCCTGCGACTACATCCGTGTTATCTTTATGGGAACTCTGGCAACAGTGCTGTACAATCTGCTGAGCAGTTATTTGCGAGCTCTTGGCGACAGCAAAACCCCACTGGTATTTCTGGTGATCTCCTCTGTGCTGAATATCGTCTTTGACCTTGTTTTTATTCTTATTTTCCACATGGGAGTGGCAGGCGCAGCCTGGGCAACCGTGTTGAGTCAGTTGATTTCCGGCTTGCTTTGCTTACTGTTTATTGCAAAGAAATTCCCGGCACTTCACGTCGCTCAGGAAAATATCTCGCCGCGAATGGAACATGTCAGCAACCATCTGAGCATCGGCGTACCGATGGGTCTGCAGTTCTCTATCACCGCAGTGGGCTGCGCGATTCTGCAGGGCGCGACCAATACACTGGGTTCTGCGGCAGTTGCGGCGATCACAGCAGCAGACCGAAGCAAGGGTATTTTCCAGTGTCTGCTGGATGCTCCGGCAATTACAATGGCTACTTACTGTGGACAGAATCTGGGTGCAGGCCGCATGGACAGAATCCGCAGCGGTGTGAAGCAGGGAACCATCCTCGCTATTATTTTATCTGTGATTTGTGCCATCATGGTGTACTTCAGCGGTTCCACCATTGGACTTTTGTTCCTCGATTCCACAGAAGTGGAAATCTTCGCTTTGATGGATGAGTACTTCCTCTGGAATCTGCTGTTCTTCCCATGTCTTGTGTACCTGTTGGTATTGAGAAATGCCATTCAGGGTATGGGTTACACTGTACCTGCTATGGCTGCCGGTGTCTTTGAACTGGTAGCCCGCGCAGCAGTAGCGATTTTCTTTGTGAAAACCTACGGCTTTACTGCAGTCTGCGTTGCAAGCCCGGCAGCTTGGATCGCAGCAGATGTGCTGTTGTGGTATGTTTATCGCCAGCTTATCAACCGTCTCGACCCTCAATAAACAGAAAAGACAGTCCGTTGCGGGCTGTCTTTTTTTATGCTATACTGAAGGCGGAAGGGGGAGATTCCATGGATAAACTGTCATTCAACCAGCAAATGATTCTTTGCATTGTATTGATGTTTATCGGTTTTGCTTTGGGAACTGTCACCGAAATCGGTTGGTTCCATAACGCTGCCTTGATGCTTTGCGGATTGATTTGGGTGATACATCCTGTTCCACCGCATCTGCGTGAACTGCAGCCGACAGCACAGTGGGAAGTCCGTATCGGAGGCATTATTCTAATCATAGGCAGTCTGCTCGTTCGTTTCGGAGCATAAAAGAAGGACCTCTTGTAGACAGCCCCTGTAAAAACGGACAATAGACAAAAAGGCCCCCTGTGTAGGATAATAACTACACAGGGGGTATTGCTATGTCAAAAAGAAAATACACGAAAATCAAAGATATTGAACCTGTAATCCTGG
>JAFSIC010000026.1 GCA_017439985.1 Oscillospiraceae bacterium | reverse complement strand
GGGCGTTAAGAAGATTCCGACCATCAAAAAGCTTCAGGCTGAGTATGCGGAAATCCTCACGGAAAAGAAAAAGGATTATGCGGAATACCGGCAGCTGCGTTCCGAAATGCGGCAGCTTCTGACTGCAAAAGCCAATGTGGACCGTCTGCTGGGATACGACGAAAAACAGAAGGAAGTTAAACAGGTTAAAGAGTCACCCATTCGTTAAATCAAAATCAAAGAGCGATGGATGCTGCAACGAAAGCAGCATTCATCGCTCTTTTTTGTATCCAGATATGTTAAAAACATGTCTGATCCCGTAATTATATAAAGCGCCGCAAGGTGCGCAGCCACATGATATGATCATGTGTTCTCAGGGGGATTGGGGGATGCTTCCACCAACAAGCAAAGCATGCGTGGGTACCCGCATGCCCAGCTTGCCACTTTTGACCCAACTCATTTACACGCCTTAAAAGGCGTACAATTCTCCTGTGAAAAAGCGGTTCAAACAAAAAGAAAAAGAACTTTACAATATACCGTGCTTTACCCGATCTGCTTCCTCGGCGCGTTTTCCGTTGTTGAAGCGTTCCAGAGAACCGACAAGATAACCTGTGATACGGCGGATGCGGTGGAAGGGTTTGGATTCAAACTCATAAGTAAGCTCTACAAAATCTCCATCCACTTTGATGTCGATATGCAGAGGTTCGCGGCCATATTTTTCAGTGGCTCGGGTGATATAAGCGTCAATCTCTGGCTGTTCCAAAACACCACCGGTCACGTCGACTGTGCATGCCATGTACAGTTCCTCCCTGAAGTAGTTATTCTTATTTACTTTAGTAGATGGCGGGGGAATTGTCAATGGTCAGAAAGTGATGTTTTCCGAGTCACACGGGATGAAAAGCCTCTCTGTCTGTGGTAGACAGAGAGGCGACCATATTATTCACTAAACGTAGGTCTCGTTTCTAACTGAAGTAACTCTCCAGATATGGCATTCATGTAGGTACTCTTTACCCGATAAGCCGGATAGGCCTTTTTCCCGTTTTCATCCGCATACGGAGTCATCCAATAACAGCGCTCCATGTTCTGCGGGTCAATACCCAATCTGAGGAATGCTTCCTGCGCAGCTTCCCATGCGATAACCTTCTGCGGATCGCCAGCGGGAGCGAAACTGCTCCAATATCCTGCTGCGCGAATGAGTTCACCATCCTTACCAGCAATCACTACCTCCAGCCGATTTGTTTCGGGCTGGTTGTTGACATCGGCTGATGCACCCCAATAGATAGAACGGTTGTTGAGCTTTTGCAGATAGACGAACTTATATCCTTGAACCGCATTATTCAGCCGGCCATATGCGGTTGTACTCAGGTAATGCGGCGCAGACAACCCAAGTGCAGGCGCGATGGTGTCAGCAATGGAACGTGCTTCTTCAGCGGTGATCATTCCTTCAGGAAGCTTCCCGTCAGGGTATACATTCTCCGACATGTTGAACTGATGATCGTCGCCAGTGCTTCGGTAGATGGAAATTCGCGCCTGCATGCCATAATAGAGATAATGATCCGGTCCTGCGCCG
>JAFSIC010000025.1 GCA_017439985.1 Oscillospiraceae bacterium | reverse complement strand
TCTCCTTTATAATCGGATGATATATTTATCATAGCACGAATGAAGAGGGCTGTACAGGGCGAATGATTCTGTCCGTAGAAGTGCTGAAAAATGAGTAAGAAGACCAAATAAAACAGCCCTCTCTTATGAGGGGGCTGTTGGTTTTAGAATTCGATTGTCTCAGGCTCTTTGCCAAAGGAAGAGAAGGTAGCAACAGCATGTTTAAAGTACAGAACCTGAGTATTGCCGTCGTTCTCATCATACATTCTGCGCAGATTCGGATAAGCGTCCAGCATGGATTTTTTGGCTTCCATACGATTATCCTCGATCAGTTCACCGGCAATGCGTACCCATGAACCATTATGAAACGCACAGATTTCGGCTTTTGGATTATTGCCAAGCTGTTTGGAAACAGGTTTTACCTTGCCGGTTTGAATGTACAGCTTACCTTCAAAAATATGTGCGGTGCCAAAAGGACGAACACGAGGCTGATCACCGTCTACGGTTGCCAGATAATAAGTTCCTGCTTCTTTCAAAAAATGACATACACGTTCCATACAGTTACCTCCATTTATTTTAATCTTTACTTATATCATACATGGAAAAAGGGTGCTTGTAAAGGAAGATCGGAAAACGACGAAGGGTCTTTGGAGAATTTCGTAAATGCTGTTTATTCATCCATGCGGTTGATTTTGGCGATCAGCTCTCGGCGGCCGTTGACACCCAGTTTACGGTAGATGTTTTTGGCGTGGTCTTTAACGGTATATTCGGAGATAAAAAGCATTTTGGCAATATCGGGATTGGTATAACCGCTGCTGATAAGATGCGCGACTTCCAGTTCGCGTTTGGTAAGAGAGTCCAAAGGAAGCAGGGAAGCTTCTGCTTTGATTTCATTGACAAACTCTTGCGTTTTTTCTTCGGGAAGTTCGGCAGGAGCTGAAACAAAGCGGCGTTTCATGGCGTAAATTAAGTATGGTTCTGTAAGGAGAAAAACCATTGCAGTCAGTACCATGATGCAAAGATAACAAAAATTCAGCAGAGTCACAGAATTGCGGAACATCTCCAGTATAGCGGAATGAATGATGACAGCCAGCATGGCAATGGTGATGATAGCCGGTGCAATAAAGCGGCTTGGATACTCCTTGGAAACCAAAAGACCAAACAGTGGCACCAGAGAACAAGCAGTCATACCGGCGCCGATCAGTGGACAAGAAAGCCATGCGATGGCAGGAAAGTAATCGATAAACAGAAGCAACAGGTATCCTACGACACTGATAATAATCACAAAGGAGATCCAGTGGATAGGATTCTGTTTGGTTTTGAGATAAAGCGCATACACACAAAGGGCGCAAAGACCACAGCCCAGATAGGACAGAGCGACGCCGTGCTTCACTTCGGCGGCAACAGCAGGTCCGACAACGCCCATCAGGGAGCACAGGAAGGAGAGAAGGTAAACACCGGTCAGAAAACGCCTTGGTGCAGGGAGTCCATCGCTCTTTTTCACAAAACGGGGGATGTCTGTCGGCATTTTGAAATAGAAATAAATCAACGGCAGCAACATCAGTACAATGAGGAAGCGAAACAGAGAAAACGGCAGTGCCGCAATATCGTTTTGCAGCACTACGATAGCGATATAAGCGATAGGATAAGCCGCCAGCAAATGCTTGACGGCACTTTTTTCGGAAAAATGATGGATAATGGTCGCTGATTCAAAGCCAATCATAAAACAGCAGAAGAAGCAGTGAAGATACATCAGAATCGTCAGGACGAAAACAGGCAAAGGGAAAAACCAGGCGATCGCCGTGAGCAAAGCGCCGATAGCAGATACACGGGCTAGCACCGTTATTTTCTGAGGGAGGATAGACATTACCAAAATGGAAGCTGCATAGGCAGCTACGATGAGGAGAGTGGTGTTATCCATGGAGATGGGAAGAGACACTTTACCGTCAATGGTTAGGGATGGCCCCATAAAATAGATAAAACCCATCTGCCAGATGCAGAACATGACAAAGCAAAGCAGCTGATGGAAGGGAAGATCCAAACGTTTCCTCTGATTTTCGATTAGGATGGAATGGAGCATAAAAGCCTCCTTTTTGGAATAAAATTCCGTATTTTTGACTGTTTTTTCATCATTTTTAGGGGTGGGATGCCCAAAACCCCTCGATAGAGGGATGGAAAAACAGGGGGATCGCTCCTTATAATGAAAGTACAAGAAGTGCTTATGGCTTCAGTATAGCATAACGGTCGGCAAGAAACAACATAAAATCCATGCCATAGAAACGGAGGTGCGGCATGCGTCGATTCTATGAACAGGTGCGCGCGGATGACACCACCTTTTATTTTTATACGGAGTGTGCCATCTGCAGAAGGCGCCAATACAGCAAACGTCTGCCGCTGCTTTGTCGAAGTAAAAAAGTGCTGAACAGCGACAAAGGCTTACGGCAGAAAATCTATAAGCGCTTCCATGCAGCTGCTGTACAGGATTTGGCCATTCAGTTGAATCGCTGTGAGTACTGCGGACGTTGGGTATGTGATCATTGTTATCACAGCGGAGACAAGGAGGCTTGCTGTCTGGACTGCGCCAATAAGAATGAAATAAGGAGGATGAACCATGAACTTTCTGAAGCGTGCGATTCGTAACGGCATTCGTCAGGGAATCAGTGATGTAGTGAGCAAAAGCGTACAAAAGGCGGTGGAGCCAAAAGCGACCGAGTGGGCAAACAAAGCAGCCAATCAGCTGGATGCAGCCGCGCAGAACGGCGAACAGCAGTCTGCTGCCAACAGCTTGGAAGGTGCGCTGTCCAATCTGGAGCGTGCGGCACAGGGCTATGCCACCGAGTTGAGCAAAAACCTGAAAATTTGTCCATCCTGTGGACAGCCGGCTAAGGCAAACGAAAAATTCTGCGCAAACTGCGGTACGAAACTACCGGGGGAAAGTATCGCTCAGGCGGCTGTGTGCCCATCCTGCGGCAAGCAGAATAACATCGGAACCAAGTTCTGCTGTGAATGCGGCAGTAAATTACCGATTGCGGATATGGAAACAAAAGTACATGCTGAAATTGAGGAATAAAAGGGAAACGAAATATCAGAAAGGAGCTGTCCTATGTCTTTCTTCAATAAATTCAACGATTTGGTAAAAAACATCAGCGATCAGACCAGTGAAGCCTTTGAGAACAGCAAATTACACTCAAAGGTGAACAGCGAAAAGAATCTTGCCGGTGAGGAACTGAGGAAAATCGGTCAATTTTACTACGATAAATTCGCTGAAAGCGGCGACGCGGAAGAAGAACTGATGGAGATTTTCCTTGCGGCGAAAGCGCATTTTGATGCCGCCGCTGAAGCACAGGCTGAGATCGACCGCATCAAAGCGGAAAATGAGGCAGCAGCTGAAGCTGCAAAGGCTGCTGCAGCTCCTCAGGGAATCACCTGTTCCTGTGGTGCAATCAATCCGGAAGGCACCAAATTCTGCCGAGAATGCGGTACAAAGCTGGAACCGCCGGCACCTCCGGTCCCGGAAGGAAATATCTGCCCATCCTGCGGCAATGTCAATGCGGAAGGCACCAAGTTCTGCTGTGAATGCGGAACGAAATTGGAAGTTCCGGCAGAACCGCAGAAACGTATTTGCTCCTGCGGCAACGAAGTGGAGCCCGGCGTAAAATTCTGCCCGGAATGTGGTCAGAAGATGGAGTAAAAGGGTGACTTCAATCAGAAAACAAAAGGAGGCCTGACCATGAATTCAAAACAGCTTTTTTCTAAAACAATGCCTTTTGTTTGGGTTAAACTTGCTTTGGGCGGCGCAACCGTTTTGATTTCAGCGATTTTGCTGGCGATTTTTATGGGGCTTGGCTGGCTCTTTGGTGAAACGGCTATGGTTATTATGTTTGTTCTGTGGATCTCAGCAACCGGTGTGGTTCGCTTTGCGATCATGCACTACGCAGGCTATCTGGTGAAGGCGGGACATATTGCCGTGATCGCAGAAGCCTTTGCTACCGGTCAGATCCCTGCCGATCAGGTAGAATACGGAAAGGCGGTTGTGACACAACGTTTCGTAAGCTCCAACATTTACTTTGCAGTGGATGAGCTGGTGACCGGCGCGGTAAAAGAAATCCAGAAGGGTATCGGCAAGGTGGGCAATGCACTGGATTTCATTCCCGGCATCGAAGCAGTCGCCGGACTTGCACAGTTCTTTGTGAGCATCTCCCTAGGTTATATTGACGAATGCTGTTTGGGATGGACTTTCCTGAAGAAGGAGCAGGATACCTTCAAAAGCGCGGCAGACGGTGTTGTGATCTACGCACAGAACTGGAAAGTACTGCTGAAAGATGCGGCAAAAACCATGCTGAAGACCCTGCTTCTGACTATGGTGCTGGCCCTCATTATTTTTGTTCCGATCGGTCTTGTTTTCAAAATCCTCAAATGGAGCGGCTTGGCAGCCTTTCTGCTGGCTTGTCTGATTGCGTGGGTCGTGAAATTTGCTGTCATGGACAGTTACATCATGATCGAAATGATGAGTTCCTATTTGACTCTTGCACCGGCTACCGTGATCACTTTTGATCTCTATTCCAAGCTGGCAGGTATTTCTTCCAAATTCAAAGAACTGTGGAACAAAGCGGGTGAAGCTTCTCCGAAGGAAGCTGTAAGCGTTTCTACTGCAGGCACACAGTACAGCGCAGAAAAACCGCTCTTCTGCGGTCAGTGCGGCGCAAAAAATGACGCAGGTACCAAATTCTGCGGTTCCTGCGGATCCAAATTATAGGCTGGAGGTGTGATCATGGCTAAAATCTGTCCAAATTGTAAGGCGAATCTTCCGGACGATATCAAGTTCTGTACAGAATGCGGCACGGTCGTTCCAAATCCGGCAGCAGAAACCGTGCAGCAGCAGAGACCAACGGAAACGACTCCGCCGCCGATTCGGTCAATGGCATACAGCGGCGAGAACATTCCTCCGAAAGGCAGCAAATATGACCCGATCACAACCGGAGGTTACATCGGTATTATGCTTCTTATGTGTATCCCGGTGGTGGGCTTCCTGCTGGCTGTTATCTGGGCATTGGGCGGCTGTAAAAAAATCAACAAACGCAATCTGGCCCGCGCATCTCTGCTTATGATGGCGATTGCTTTGGTGCTGAGCTTGATCATAGGCATTGCGGCAAAAGCATTTATCGGGTCTGTGGCAGAACAAATCGAGCAGGAAAGTGGAATCTCGATTGCTGTACTCTTGAATGAAGCAGAAAAAGAAGAAGTCTCTGCAAACAGCGATGACTTTGCTGCTTTGCTGGGCGGAATAGCGGCCCTCTCCGGCAGCGGTGAAAACAGCGAGATCACCAATGAGAATATTGAGGAGCTGGAAGAACTGCAGAATCTTCTCGATAGTTTGGAGGGGCTCACCGGAGAAGAAGCTTCCGCTTGGGATGCTCTCATCGAGGGGGCACAGCAGGCAAATCAGGACGCAGAAGAAGAAAACGATGGTTGGCCAAGCTCTCTGCGCGCTTATCCCGGTGGTTCTGCAAGAGCAGTTGCCTCTTACCGTACTGAAATCAGCGGTACTTCTGTCGAGGAAATGATGGCTTGGATCGAGGAACTGAAAAAGGATGGCTTTGCATTCAAAGATTTCTATGATTTCGGTATGACAGAATCCGATATGCTGAGCATGAACAGCTGGTGGGCAACCGACGGTGAGATTTATCTCAGTGTTTCTTACTACGACGGACTCGTGACCATCGACCATACAAAGGAACTGCCGGATTTAAGCAGTTACTTTAGTTAGTATGATATTCAGTCAACTGCTAAAATTTACCCATGCAGCTGATTCCGAAATAAGCTACGATGTTATCAGAAACATAGATGCGTGGCTTTGATAACACAGATAAGAACCGGCTGTGCCGGAATCTCGATGGACATCGACCAGGATGATCTATCCAAAAGCAGAAAATCGTCATCGAAAACTAAGTAGACAAGTATTCCAAAATGACGGAATCGTTTTTGTGTGAAAGGCAAATGGCTGTTGATTCATTATTCCCAAACTTCACCAATTTTTATCATCGCATAAATCTCCAATCTACCCACATACTAACTCCAAACGAAAATTTACTCAGCTTGATATAGAGATATAATTGGAGGTTTCAAAAATGAAAGCAACCGGAATTGTGAGAAGAATCGATGACTTGGGCAGGGTCGTTATCCCGAAGGAGATCCGCCGCACCATGAGGATCCGCGAGGGCGACCCGCTGGAGATTTATACAGACGCAGAGGGCGAAGTGATTTTCAAGAAGTATTCTCCCATTGGGGAACTGTCCGATTTTGCGGGACAGTACGCGGAGGTGCTGTTCAAGACGGCGGGCGCACCTGTGCTGGTATGCGACCGCGATCATGTGGTAGCGGTATCCGGGCTTCCCAAAAAGGAGATTCTGGAGCGACGCATTTCTCCGGCGCTGGAGGAAATGATCGAGCAGCGCAAGCCCTATATCTATGAACGGGGCAGCAGCCGTCGCTTCCAGCCGGTGGAAGGAGTGGAGCGCTGCGCATCGGTGCAGTACCCCATCGTCGCTTCCGGCGATGTCTGCGGATCCATTATGTTCCTCGCTTCGGATGAGGACAGCGAGCCCAGCGAGGCTCATGAAAAGCTGATTCAGACCGCGGCGGGATTTTTGGGCAGACAAATGGAAGAATAATCGTAAACTTTTGCGAAAAAGGCTTGCAAATCCCATAAAACTATGCTAAAGTATATGTAGTTAGGATAAGAAAGTCGAGGAAGAGTGAGGTCACAGACCTCGCTCTTTTGTTTATGTTAGGAAAGGAAGGATCAAAAATGGCAGGAAACAAAAAAGGCAACACCGTTGAGATCGTGACTGACATTGTAAAACCGGTCATCGAAGAGATGGGCCTGACCCTCTGGGATGTGCGCTTTGAAAAAGAAGGCGCAGGCTGGTATCTGCGTGTGTTCATCGACAAAGAAGGCGGCGTGGACATCAATGACTGCGAAAATGTCAGCCGTGCAACCGATCCGCTGATCGACGAAGCGGATCCGATCACTCAGGCATACTACTACGAAGTCTCCTCTCCGGGCATCGGACGCGACCTGGTTCGTCCATGGCACTTTGACAAGTACATGGGTCAGGACATCGAAGTTCGTCTGATCCGTGCGGAAAACGGTCAGCGCGAATTTATGGGCGCTCTGCTGAGCCATGACGATGCTTCCGTCACTCTGCGCATCGGCGAAGAAGAAAAAACATTTGTAAAGAAAGACTGTGCATTCATCCGTCTCTACGAAGAGATCGATATGTCCAGACAGTTAGACTAAACATTTTGACAGAAGGGAAGTTGGAAACCAAATGAAAATGAACAATGAGTTCTTTGAAGCTCTCAACCTGCTGGCTGCCGACAAAGGCATTTCCGTGGAATACCTCATCGAGAAAATCAGCTCCGCCATTGCGATCGCAGTAAAACGCGACATGGGCGGCACCGAAAACAACATCGTTGAGATCGACCCGGTGAAAAAACGCTTCTACGTTGCGATCCGCAAAAACGTAGTGGAAGAAGTGGAAGATCCGGAAACCGAGATCTCCTACATCGAAGCATTCAAATATGCGAAAAACGTTGAGATCGGCGGCGAAGTGGAGATCCCACTGGAAACCAAAGAATTCGGCCGTATCGCTGCTCAGTCCGCAAAACACGTAATCCGTCAGGGCATCAGCGAAGCTGAAAAAGAACAGACCCTGAAAAAATATGAGGATCGTAAATTTGAGATCCTGTCCGCTCCAATCCTGATAGTCGATCCGGACAACGGCAACATCACTCTGGAAATCGACAAAACCGAAGTGATCCTGCCAAAATCCGAACAGGTTCCAAACGAGCATCTGGTAGAAGGTCAGCGCATCATGGTTTACGTTGCTGACGTTATGGCAAGCGGCAGACGTCCAAAACTGATGATCTCCCGTACCCATCCGGGCCTCATCAAACGCCTCTTCGAGATGCACACCCCTGAGATCAAAGACGGCACCGTTGAGATCAAAGCAGTGTCCCGCGAAGCCGGTTCCAGAACCAAAATCGCTGTTTGGAGCAAAGATGAAAACGTTGACGCAGTCGGCGCTTGCATCGGTCCAAAAGGCACCCGCGTTTCCGCTATCGTGGAAGAACTGGGCGGCGAGAAGATCGACGTGATCAAATGGAGCGAAAATCCGGAAGAACTGATCGCAGCAGCTCTGTCTCCTGCAGAAGTTGTTTCTGTTGCTGTTGATCCGGAAGGCCAGAAAAACTGCCACGTTATCGTTCCTGACCATCAGCTGTCTCTGGCGATCGGCAACAAAGGCCAGAACGTTCGTCTGGCAGCAAGACTGACCGGCTGGAAGATCGATATCGGCTCTGTCAGCAGCGTAAGAGAAGCAGCTCTGGCTGCTCAGGCTGAAGCAGAAGCTGCTGAAGCGGAAAGCGAAGAATCCGCAGACGAAGAATAATCATTCTGCCGTTCCATATAAAATAATAGAGAATAGGAGAGTGAAGCCATGGCAAACAACGGACCGGTGAAAAAGGTTCCGGAAAGAATGTGTACCGGCTGTAAGGTACATAAGCCGAAAAAAGAGCTGATCCGCGTGGTTAAAGCACCGGACGGCGAGATCAGCGTCGACTTCCACGGCAAGAAATCCGGTCGCGGCGCCTATGTGTGCAACGACATCTCCTGTCTGGAAAAAGCGATCAAATCCAGAGCGCTGGAGCGGGCATTCTCCTGCGCCATCCCGGTTGAGATCGTAGAAAAACTAAGGGAGGAGCTGAAGAAAGGTGAATAACAAACTTCAGTCCACCATATCTCTTTGCAGACGTGCCGGCAAGCTGCAAATGGGCTTCGATCAGGTGAAAGAATCCGCCGAAGCCGGCGACGTGAAATGCGTCTTTGTAGCTGCCGACCTTTCGGATAAATCAAAAAAAGAAGTGTGCTTCTTCTGCGGCAAGGTGAGCGTGCCGGTGTACTGCCTGCCTATCACCAAAGATGAGATCAAAATGGCTGTCAGCAAGGGCAGCGGGGTTCTGGGCGTGACCGATGAGGGCTTTGCCGGAATCCTGATGCAGCAGGGCGAAGCGCTTCAGTAAGGGAGGATTGATCCAATGGCTATGAATACAAAACAGAAACTGGGCGACGTTGCGAAAGATCTGAACGTACCGACCAAGGAACTGGTGGATCTGCTGAGCAGCGCCGACAATGAGAAAAAACGCACCACTGCGCTTTCCGCAGAGGAGCTGAATCTGGTCTTCGAGACCTATACCAAGAAAAACAGTGTAGATAACTTCAATTCCTACTTTGCATCCGGCAAAGCGGAGGAAGCTCCAAAGGTTGAGGAGAAGAAGGAAGAGAAGAACGACGAAAAGAAAGTGGAGGAAGCAAAAGAAGTGAAAGAAACTCCAAAACAGAACAAGCCACAGGGCGAAAAACCACAGACTGAACGTAAATTCGATAAACCACAGGGCGAGCGCAAACCACAGGGTGATCGTCCACAGGGTGAACGCAAACCATACGGCGACCGTCCACAGGGCGAACGCAAACCATACGGTGATCGTCCACAGGGCGAACGCAAACCACAGGGTGATCGTCCACAGGGCGAACGCAAACCATACGGCGATCGTCCACAGGGCGAACGCAAACCATACGGCGATCGTCCACAGGGCGAGCGCAAACCATACGGTGACCGTCCACAGGGCGAACGCAAACCATACGGTGATCGTCCACAGGGCGAGCGTAAACCATACGGCGACCGTCCACAGGGCGAACGTAAACCATACGGCGACCGTCCACAGAACGACCGTTTCCAGAATCAGCAGAAACCACAGCAGCCAAAACCTGCAAAACCTGCTCCAAGCAGACCGGTGATCGACCCATCCAAACGTACCGATGACGGTACCGGCGTACGCGTTGTTGATATGCGTTCCACCAACGTTGATCTGGATAAATACAACGAACGTTACGAAAACATCGCTCCTGGCAACATGATGTCTGTCAAAGGCGGCGACAGCAATAAACAGAAATTCACCGGCAGAAACCAGAAGAAGAACAACTTCAAATCCAAAAAGGATAAAGAAGCAGAGAAAATGCGCAAACTGGAGATGGAACGTGAGCGTCGTCAGAAGCTGTCCATCACCATTCCTGATGAAATCACCGTTGGCGATCTGGCTCTGAAACTGAAGATCCAGGCTGCTGAGATCGTAAAACGTCTGATGATGCTGGGCGTAATGGCTTCCGTATCCGACGTGATCGACTTCGATACCGCTGCCATGGTTGCAATGGAAATCGGCGCAAAAGTTGAAAAAGAAGTGGTTGTTACCATCGAAGAACGCCTCTTCGAAGCAGAGGAAGACAACGAAGAATCCCTGCAGGAACGTCCACCTGTCGTTGTTGTTATGGGTCACGTTGACCACGGTAAAACTTCCATTCTGGACGCGATCCGTCATGCATCCGTTACCTCCACCGAGGCCGGCGGTATTACCCAGCACATCGGTGCATACCAGGTAACCCACAACGATAAACTCATCACCTTCCTGGATACCCCAGGCCACGAGGCCTTCACCTCCATGCGTGCGCGCGGTGCAAACATCACCGATATCGCTGTTCTGGTTGTTGCAGCTGACGACGGTATCATGCCACAGACCATCGAGTCCATCAACCACGCAAAAGCAGCAAACGTATCTCTGATCGTTGCGATCAATAAAATGGATAAACCAACCGCAAACCCAGACCGCGTAAAACAGCAGCTGACCGAGCATGGCATCGTTCCGGAAGAATGGGGCGGCGACGCGATCTGCGTTGAGGTTTCCGCAAAAACCAAACAGGGTATTCCTGAACTGCTGGAAATGATCCAGCTGGTTGCTGAAGTTCGCGAACTGAAAGCAAACCCAGACCGTCTGGCAAAAGGTACCGTTATCGAAGCAAAACTGGATAAAGGCCGCGGCCCTGTCGCTACCATTCTGGTTGAGACCGGTACTCTGAAAACCGGCGATGCTGTGATCGCAGGTACCGCTATGGGTCGTGTCCGCGTAATGCTCTCCGACAAGGGCGAACGTCTGGAAACCGCAGGCCCATCCACTCCTGTTGAAATCACCGGTCTGGCAGAAGTTCCTGCAGCAGGCGATATCTTCAACGCTGTTGAAGACGAACGTCTGGCTCGTGAACTGGTTGAACAGAGAAAACAGGAAGCAAAACAGAAAGAATTCGATTCTTACAAGAAAGTAACTCTCGACAACCTCTTCTCTCAGATCGAGGAAGGCGAAGTGAAAGAACTGCCAGTTATCGTAAAAGCAGACGTACAGGGTTCCGTAGAGGCTGTAAAACAGTCTCTGGAAAAACTGACCACCAACGAAGTTCGTGTCAAAGTAATCCACGGCGCTGTTGGTGCAGTAAGCAAATCCGACGTTATGCTGGCTGAGGCTTCCAATGCGATCATCGTTGGCTTCAACGTTCGTCCTGACCCAACTGCTCGCGACATGGCAGAACAGTCCGGCGTTGACGTAAAACTCTACCGAGTAATTTACGATGCAATCGAAGATCTGGAAAACGCAATGAAAGGTATGCAGGCTCCTAAGACCCGCGAAGTGGAACTGGGCCGTGCAGAAATCCGTGACGTCTTCAAGATTTCCGGTGTTGGCGCAGTTGCAGGCTGCTACGTTCTGGAAGGCAAAATCACCAGAAACGCAGAGATCCGCGTAGTACGCGACGGTATCATCATCGCAGACGACCACCTGAGCTCTCTGAAACGCTTCAAAGACGACGTGAAAGAGGTTGCAAAAGGCTACGAATGCGGTATGGCTCTGGAGAAATTCAACGACCTGAGAGTCGGCGACGTCTTCGAAGCATACACCATCGAGGAATACAGAGACTAATTTTAAGAAACAATACAGAGAAACCGGGCTGCCTTCGGGCAGTCCGGATTTCCTGCTGAATACCCATAATTTTTGTAAAAGGAGGCAGAACTCATGGCTGGATTCCGCATCAACCGCACTGGTGAAGATGTAAAGCGTGAACTGACCGATATTATGCGTCAGCTGAAGGACCCAAGAATCAACTCCCTGCTGACCGTCATCAAAACCGAACTGTCCAACGATATGTCCCACTGCAAGGTATATATCAGCTCCATGGAAGGCATGGATAAAGCGAAAGAAGCCTGCAAAGGCCTCAACAGCGCTGCGGGCTACATCCGCAGAGAAATGAACGGCCGCATCAAAATGCGCCGCACTCCGGAATTCCATTTCATCCCTGATGACTCCACCGAGTACAGTGCAGGCATCGCCCGCATCCTCAACGATCTGGAACGCGAAGGCGGTCTGGGCTCCAAAGAAACCGAGGAAGACGAATGGGACGAAGAGTAAGCATCGCAGAAGCAGCACAGCTGCTTCGTTCTCACGATAAGATCCTCATCCTTTGCCACCGCAGCCCGGACGGCGATACCCTCGGCTCCGGTTATGGTCTGCTGCACACACTGCAGGCGCTGGGCAAAACTGCCCGCGTGGACTGCGCCGATGTAATCGCAGAGCGCTACTCCTACATGTTCCCACAGGAAGTTTCCGACTTCGAGCCGGAGTATGTGGTGGCTGTGGACGTGGCTGACCCGAAACTTCTGGGTGCCAACGAGGAACTCTGGGGCGACAAGGTGGATCTGTGCATCGACCACCACGGCTCCAACCGCGACTACGCAGCCAACCTTCTGCTGGAGGCGGATTCTGCCGCAGCCTGCGAGGTGCTCTATCTGGTAGCGAAGGAACTGGGCGTGGAGATCACTCCGCTGATTGCGGATTGCTTCTACACCGGCATCGCCACCGATACGGGCTGCTTCCGTTATTCCAACACCAGTGTCCGCACCCATCGCATCGCGGCTGAACTGATGGAACTGGGCTGTCATTTCCAGAAAATCAATCAGCTGATGTTTGAGACCAAGAGCCGCAGCCAGCTGGCTGTGGAAGCCGAGGCCATGGCGACCTTGGAGTACCACTACTCCGACCGCTGTGCCATGATCACTCTGACCCGCGATATGGTAGAGCTCAACGGCGCATCCGACGATGAGACCGAAGGTCTTGCCGCGCTGCCGCGCCAGATCGAAGGCGTGTGGATCGGTGTGACCATCAAGCAGATGAAGGATCGCACAGGCTATAAATTCTCTCTGAGAAGCACCGAGGAAGCCGATGCTTCCGCCATTGCTGCCAAATTGGGCGGCGGCGGACATGCCAGAGCCGCAGGCTGCAGCGTGAAGGGCGATCTGCTCTTCGCCAGACAGGCTGTTCTGACTGCCATTGCCGAACACATGGGCTGGGAAGAGGAGAAAGTGGACTAATGGACGGTATTCTCATTATCGATAAACCGGAGGGCTTTACCTCCTTTGATGTTGTTGCAAAAATGCGCGGCATGCTGCGCACCCGCAAGGTGGGTCACGCAGGAACGCTGGACCCGATGGCGACCGGTGTGCTGCCGATTCTGGTGGAGCGCGGCACCAAATGCTGCGACATTCTTCCCTGCCAGGACAAGCGCTACACCGCGACGCTGAAACTGGGCGTGCTGACCGATACGCTGGACAGCACAGGAACCGTTCTGGAGACCCGCCCTGTTTCCGTGACAAAAGAGCAGGTGGAAGCGGTGCTGAAGGATTTCGTCGGAGAGATCAAGCAGGTTCCGCCGATGTATTCCGCGATCCAGATCAACGGACAGCGTCTCTACGATTTGGCTCGTCAGGGCATCGAGGTGGAACGGGAAGCCCGCAGCATCACCATTTACCACTGTGATCTGCTGGGCGAAGGCCCGGAAGAAAACGAATATATCATTGATGTGGCCTGCAGCAAGGGTACCTATATCCGCACGCTCTGCGGCGATATCGGTGAAAAACTGGGCTGCGGTGCCTGCATGACGGCCCTGCGCCGCACCGAAGCGGCAGGGTTCAGCCTCAGCGAAAGCATCACGCTGGAAGCAGCCTCTCAACTGGCGCAGGAAGGCAAATTGCAGGACAAGATCCTGCCGGTGGAGCAGGTGTTCCGCACACTGCCGGCAGTGAATCTCAGCGAAAAACAGAGTAAAATGTATCGCAACGGCGTCCGTCTGGACTGCGCGAGAGTGCAGGGAAACCCGCAGCAGGGCACAGACCTGCGTGTCTTTGGACATGACGGCACCTTCCTCGGCGTGGCTTATGTCAACGAGGAAAACGCTCTGTGCAGCAGACAGCTGTTTGCGATCAACAAATAGAGTAACAAAGAGTTTGACAGGAATGGGGGTGAGAATTTGAACGTTTACAACTATCTGGATGAGGTGCATCCCTCGGAGATGCGCGCGGTGGCGCTGGGCTTTTTTGACGGTGTTCACTGCGGTCATCAGGCGGTGATCCAAGGTGCGCTGGACTGCGCGGAGCGCGGTCTGCGTCCTGCGGTGTTTACCTACCGCATCGCCCACAACATTCCAGAGTGCAAAAGCAATTTCATGTGGATCAACAGCGAAGAGGACCGCATCCGCATGATGGAGCGCATGGGCGTGCAGGACGTGGTTCAGCCGAGCTTTGAGGATTTCTGCGACATGACACCGGAAGCCTTTGTGGAGGATTTTTTGATCCAGCGCATGAGAGCGAAGGTCATCGTCTGCGGAGAGGATTTCCGCTTTGGTAAGAAGGCGGCGGGGAATGTGGAGATTTTGAAAAAACTCTGTGAGCCCTACGGCGTGGAAGTTCAGCTGGTTCCTCCGGTGGTGCTGGACGGCGACCGCATCAGTTCCACCCGCATCAGGGAATATGTGACCAAAGGCAACATGAATCTGGCGTGGCGTATGCTGGGCAGACCGTACAGCCTGCGTTTCCCGGTGGTTTCCGGCAATAAGATCGGCAGAACGCTCAATTTCCCAACCATCAATCAGATCTACCCGGATCATTTTGCCATCCCTCGCTTTGGCGTTTATGTTTCTGTCGCCGAAGTGGACGGGGAACTGTATCCGTCTGTGACCAATGTGGGGATGAAGCCTACCGTCGGCAGTGACCGACCGCTGGCAGAGACCTACATCATCGGTTTCAAAGGCAATCTGTACGGTACGAGGATCCGCGTGAGCCTGTGCCACTTCATCCGTCAGGAAATGAAATTCAACTCTCTGGAGGAGCTGCGTCAGCAGATCGAAAGAGATACGAAGCAGGCCGACATGATGGGACCGAGCTTCGTGACACGCATGAAGGAGCAGGGGAGCCTGCTTTAGAGGATTCTTCGTCACATTCTTCAAAAAAAGGCGAAGAAAAGCCTGCGGATTTGGCGTGGATTTTTGCCGAAAATCGCTTTACAGCGAGGCAAAGCTGTGCTATACTTATCAAGATGTTGACCGTACCTTAGCTTCGGGTCTACACCCCGGCCCAGGCTCAGATACCGGCAAAATAATAATTTTTTTATGAGGTGATTTCCCATGATGAGAAAAGAAGAAAAAACCCTGATCATCGAAAACAACAGACTGCATGACACCGATACCGGTTCCGCAGAAGTACAGGTTGCTATCCTGACCAAACGCATCAACGAACTGACCGAGCACCTGAAAATCCACAAAAATGACCATCACAGCCGTCGCGGCCTGATGAAAATGATCGGTCGTCGTCGTTCTATGCTGAACTACATGGCTAAGAAAGATATCAACCGTTACAGAGCTACCATCGAAAAACTCGGTATCCGTAAATAATTTTTCTGCTGTAAACAGAGGCAGAAGTGCCCATGCACTTCTGCCTTTCTTCCTATCATCAATTCTTTTTAAGCACTATTCACAAAAAATCTGTGGAAGGACTGTTGTGCTGGACAAGGTTTTAGCAGTGAATCGAAGTGCTGAATGCTCAGCATTTGGATTTATTGCTAATGACTCAGTACAGACGCAGTCCCTTCCCAAGAAATGGAGGCCAAAGATTATGTTTGAAAACTTCAGAGTATTTGAAACTGAACTGGCTGGCAAGAAGATCTCCTTCGAAACCGGCAAATGGTGTGCTCTGTCCAACGGCAGCGTTGTTGTTCGTTACGGCGAAACCACCGTTATGGTAAACGTTACCGCTTCTCAGAAACCACGCGAAGGCATCGACTTCTTCCCTCTGTCTGTTGACTTCGAAGAAAAACTCTACGCAGTAGGCCGCATCCCAGGCTCCTTCCTGAAACGCGAAGGCCGTCCAACCACCAAAGCAATTCTGTCTTCCCGTGTTGTTGACCGTCCGATCCGCCCACTGTTCCCAAAAGATATGAGAAACGACGTTGCAGTTGTTATGACTGTACTGTCCGTTGATCAGGACTGCAGCCCTGAAATCGCAGGTATGCTGGGTACTTCCTTCGCTCTGTCCATCTCCGATATTCCATGGAATGGCCCGATCGCAGGCGTACAGACCGGTCTGGTAGATGGCGAGATCGTGATCTGTCCGGACGAAGAACAGCGCAAACGCTCCGACCTGCAGCTGACCGTTGCCGGTACTCAGGAGAAGATCGTTATGATCGAAGCTGGTGCAAACCAGGTAAAAGAAGACGTTATGCTGGAAGCAATCCGCCGTTCTCATGAAGAAATCAAGAAAATGGCTGCTTTCATCGAAGGCGTTCAGAAAGAAATCGGCAAAGAGAAATTCTCCTTCGAATCTCAGGAACTCGACCATGATATGTTCGAAGCAGTGAAAGACTTTGCAATCGATAAAATCAAATATGCTCTCGACACCGATGACAAAGTAGAGCGCGAAGCTCGCCTTGCTCCAATCGTGGACGAGATCCATGCACAGTTTGACGAACAGTACCCAGAACAGGAAGGCAAAATCGACGAATGCATCTACAAACTGCAGAAATTCGTTGTACGCCGCTGGCTGCTGGACGAAGGCAAACGTGTTGACGGCCGTGGCATCAACGATATCCGCCCACTGGCTGCTGAAGTTGGCGTTGTTCCAAGAGTACATGGTTCCGGTCTCTTCACCCGTGGCCAGACTCAGGTTCTGACCATCACCACCCTGGGTCCTGTATCTGACGCTCAGATTCTGGACGGCATCGATGGCGAAGACAGCAAACGCTACATGCATCACTACAACTTCCCATCCTACTCTGTAGGTGAAACCAAACCTTCCCGCGGCCCTGGCCGTCGTGAGATCGGTCACGGTGCACTGGCAGAGCGCGCTCTGGAACCTGTTATTCCTTCTGTGGAAGAATTCCCATACGCATACCGTCTGGTATCCGAAGTTCTGTCCTCCAACGGCTCCACTTCTCAGGGTTCCATCTGTGCATCCACTCTGTCTCTGATGGACGCAGGTGTTCCTCTGAAAGCTCCTGTAGCCGGCATCTCCTGCGGTCTGATCACCGAAGGCGAACGCTGGATGACTATGGTAGACATTCAGGGTCTGGAAGACTTCTACGGCGATATGGACTTCAAAGTTGGCGGTACCCACAACGGTATCACCGCGATCCAGATGGACATCAAGATCGATGGTCTGACCATGGAAATCATTGCTGAAGCATTCGAGAAAACCAGAGTTGCTCGTCTGCACATTCTGGACGAAATCATGCTCAAAGCAATCCCAGCTCCAAGAGCAGAAGTTTCCAAATACGCTCCTAAGATGTTCAGCCTGACCATTCCAGTGGACAAGATCCGCGAAGTAATCGGTTCCGGCGGTAAAGTGATCCAGAAGATCTGCGCAGAATGCGAAGTTAAGATCGACATCGAAGATGACGGTAAAGTATTCGTTTCCGGCATCGATGCTGAAAACGTAAAACGCGCAGTCAGCGTGATCCGCACCATCGCTGAAGATCCGGAAGTTGGCGCGTTCTACAAAGGCCGCGTAACCAAACTGATGGCATTCGGCGCATTCGTAGAGATCGCTCCGGGCAAAGAAGGTCTGGTACACATCTCCAAACTGGACACCAAACGCGTTGAAAAAGTAGAAGACGTTGTAAACGTTGGCGACGAGATCCTGGTTAAAGTAACCGAGATCGACAACCAGGGCAGAATCAACCTGTCCCGCCGCGACGCTCTCATCGCAATGGAAAACAAAAAGAACGAAGGCAAATAGTGGATTGCATCCACTGGCATAAGAAAGCCCCGCTCGTATGAGCGGGGCTTTCTCGTTTTATGAAAGGTTTTCTTATGCGATATGAAGTGTATTACTTACGCAAATTATGACGCGGTCAAGACAGCGCGGTCGCCGCGCAAGTGAGCGGACACGGCAGGAACACCGTGCCCGCTCGGGGGAGAGAAGATGTCGGGATTAGAAGACTGCAACCACTGTGGAACCGTAGGTTTTCTCGATGAAGGCTTTGGTTTCTGCGGAGGTCAGGGCTTCAACCAGCGCTTTGGTCGCTTCGCTGTCTTCGTCGCCGCTGCGAACCGCCAGAATGTTGGCAAATTCCTGCGCTGCGTCGGAGGCTGGGTCTTCGGTCAGAAGCAGAGAATCGATGATGTCAGCGTCCAGCGCATAGTTGCCGTTGATGACTGCGAAATCTACGTCAGGCAGGGTGCGTGGCAGCTGAGCCGCTTCGATTTCCAGAATGTCAATGTTTTTCGGGTTGTCGATGATGTCTTTTACGGTGGCATTGAGACCAACGCCCTCGGTCAAGGTAATGAGACCGTTGTCAGCCAGCAGCTGCAGAGCGCGAGCTTCGTTGGTTGGGTCGTTAGGAACAGCGATCTGTGCGCCGTCGGAAATGTTGGAGAAGTCGTTGCTCTTGCCAGCGTAAACGCCCAGAGGCTCGAAGTGAACTTTCACCGCAGAAACTAAATCGGTGCCGTTGCTTGCGCAGAATTCCTCAAGGTACGGGGTGTGCTGGAAGAAGTTTGCTTCCAGATCGCCGCTGTCGAGGGAGAGATTCGGCTGAACATAGTCGGTAAATTCCACGATTTCCAGTGTGTAGCCTTTTGCGGAGAGAGCGGCTTTGCAGTTTTCCAGAATTTCTGCGTGTGGAGCAGGGGAAGCGCCGACACGGATGGTTTTGGAATCAGCGGAATCGGAGCAAGCGGTGAAGGATACGAGCAGAGCGGATGCGAGAACGAGGGAGAGAGCTTTTTTCACGATATTTTTCATATATAGTACCTCTTTTCTATTGGTTGATGATTCGTTTGTCGATTTTCTTTGCAAGGGTGTTGAAGATATTCTGAATGATTTGTACAATCAGAATCAGCAGGATGATTGTGACGATCATGACGTCGTATTCGTAACGATGATAGCCGTAGCGGATGGCGATATCGCCCAAGCCGCCGGCACCAACGGCGCCGCCCATGGCGGAGTAGCCGATGAGGGTGATGGTGGTGATGGATAATCCGCGTACAAGGGACGGAAGGGATTCCGGCAGGTAGACTTTGGTAATGATCTCCCGGTTGGAAGCGCCCATGGTCTGGGCGGCTTCAATGACGCCGTGGTCAATCTCCTCCAGGGAGCCCTCCACCATACGCGCCACAAAAGGAATGGCACCGATGACCAGTGAAACGATGGCGGCGTTTGGGCCGATGGCTTTGCCGGCAACCAAACGGGTGAAAGGCATCAGTGCGACCATCAGGATCAGGAAGGGAATGGAGCGGCCGATGTTGACGATCCAGTCAAGAACGGCGTTGAGTTTCGGATGAGGGGAGAGCCCGTCCTGACGGGTGATGATGACCAGGATTCCCAGCGGAAGTCCAAACACATACGCTAAGATGGTGGACATGCCGGTCATATATAAGGTTTCCACGGTTCCTTCCAGGAACATGGACAGATTTTCTTGCAGTACTCCCATTCTATCGACCTCCTGCGGTTGAAATCAAAAGTTTGGTGATGTCATTCTGTGGGGCGTCCATCACCTGAGCGGTGAGGCCCTGTTCCACGATACTGCCCTGATCGATGACGGCGACCTTTTGGCAGAGGCTGCGTACAACGCCGAGCTCGTGGGTGATGACGATGATGGTGACGCCGAGATTGCGGTTGATGTCCCGAAGCAGCTCCAGAATAGAGCGTGTGGTCAGCGGATCCAATGCGGAGGTTGGCTCATCGCAAAGGAGAACCTTCGGGTTGGTAGCCAAGGCTCTTGCGATGGCAACGCGCTGTCGCTGTCCGCCGGAAAGCTGTGCGGGATAGAAGTCGGCCTTGTCGCTGAGACCGACGATACGAAGCAGTTCGTCCACTCGTTTGTCGATATCGGCCTTTGGTGTTTTGTTCAGTTCCAGCGGAAAGGCGATGTTTTTACGGATGGTTTTCTGCATCAGCAGATTGTAGCCCTGAAAGATGACGCCCATTTCCTTGCGGATCTCCTGCAGCTGTCGTGGGCTGACGCTGCTCATATCCGTGCCGTCCAGGAAGATAGAACCGGAGGTTGGCTGTTCCAGAAAGGAGATGCAGCGCAGCAGGGTGGATTTTCCGGCGCCGCTCATGCCGATGATGCCGTAGATGTCGCCGGGCTGCACATGAAGGCTGATGTCCTTCAGTGCATCGACCTGTGTTTTGGTCTGATATATCTTGGAGAGATGTTCGATTCGTATCATATAGCTTTCCTCCTGCGTTTCAGAGAAATAAAAAAGCCCTCGTCCTAATCCAAGGACGAGAGCGGAAAATGCTTTCGTGTTACCACCAAGGTTCGCCACTTCCTCACGGAAGTGACCTCTGCAGGTACGGCGAACATTCGCGATACCCTGCCGCTTTAACGGGCGGAACCCGTCACAGCCTATCGGAAAAACCGGGTCGGTGTGCGACTCCGAGACCATGTTCGGTAAGGAAACGACCTTGTCCCTTTTCAGCTGCCGGGACTCTCTGTGAAGGGCTTCAATACCTACTCTTCTCTTCATTGTCTTTGTCATGTGAAGTTGTTGAACTTGTGTTTGATTATAAACTGAATTTGCAGGATTGTCAAGAGGGATTTTCAAATAATTCAGAAAAATAAAGCGATGAAGCGGTGGATTTTGCGAAATAATCAGAGAAATTGCAGCTATCGGTACCTTTGTGCAAGCTGCAAGAAAAATCCTGCAAAATCTGCTGCGAAGAAGGTCGGAAGGCGGCGAAAAATCATGCTTTTTTCGGTTGTAAAAAGGCCCCGCTTATGCTATGATATAAGGACTGAAAAATGACAGAGAGGTGCAGATAGTATGACAGAATTTCTGCTGCGTTCCTTTGTAAAGGACGCTGAGCGCATTGATGATCCACAGGTGCGAGAGCGTTACGGTATGCTCAGCAGCTTGGTGGGTGCGTTCTGCAATATTTTGCTTTTTGCGGGTAAATTCCTGCTGGGAACCCTGACCAACAGTATCGCCATCGCGGCCGATGCCTTCAATAACCTGTCCGACGTAGGCTCCGGCATGGTGACCTACATCGGCTTCAAACTGGCTTCCAAACCGGCGGATGCAGACCATCCCTTCGGTCACGGACGCATCGAATATCTCAGTGGCCTGCTGGTATCTTTCCTGATTCTGATGGTGGGTGTGGAAGTGGGCAAAGGCGCCATCGATAAGATTTTCCACCCAACACCGGTGGAATTCAGCGTGGTTGCCATCATCGGTTTGCTGATGTCCATTGCCGTGAAGCTGTGGATGGGTGGATTCAACCGCAAACTGGGCAGAAAAATCAATTCTGCCGCCATGGAAGCCACCGCTGTGGACAGCATCAGCGACGCAGTCTCCACCGCAGCGACCATGATTTCTGTTATCGCCGCGGCATTTACCGACTTGCCGGTGGACGGCGTCATCGGTCTCATCGTGGCTGTGCTGATTCTGAAAGCCGGCTGGGGTGCGGCGCAGGATACGCTGTCTCCGCTGCTGGGCCAGAAAGCAGACCCGGAATTGGTTGAAAATCTGGAAAAACATCTGCTGGCGTACGACGGTATCCTCGGCATCCACGATTTGATCGTTCACGACTATGGACCGGGCAGACGCTTCGCTTCCGTTCATGCGGAGGTTCCATGTCATAAAGATATGCTCCTCTCCCATGATATCATCGACACGGCAGAGCGTGAGGTGGGTGCGGCTCTGAACATTGAGCTGGTCATCCACATGGACCCCATCGAAACCGATGATGCGGCTACCAATATTATGCGTCAGCTGGTTTCCGAGAAAGTCAAAGAGATCGACCCGACTTTCAGCATCCATGACTTCCGCATGGTCATCGGTGGCGAGCTGACTAATCTGATTTTTGATATTTGTGTATCTCAGGATACCAAACTGAGCGATCAGGAGATCAAAGACGAGATCCAGAGAAAAATGAAGGCGGTCGACCCGAACTGCTTCACCGTGGTGCTGGTCGATCATGCCTATGTATAAATAGAAACGAGAGAAGGAGAGAGTAACAATGGCATCTTTTGAAGAGCGTTATTTGGCTCTGCGCGCGGATATTCTGGAAAAGGAATTCTCCCGCATGAATCCGATGCAGCGTCAGGCTGTCTTCCAGACCGAAGGCCCTGTGCTGATTCTGGCAGGCGCAGGCAGCGGCAAGACCACCGTTGTGGTCAACCGCATTGCCAACATGATCCGCTTCGGCAACGCATACAACAGCGAGTACATCCCGCCGCAGGTGGATGAATACGATCTGGACTTCCTGCAGGACTATCTGGACGGCAAGGAAGACAACAAGGAAAAAGTCAGCGAGCTGCTGGCGGTTCGCCCGGTAAAACCATGGAATATCCTTGCCATCACCTTCACCAACAAAGCTGCCGGTGAATTGAAAGAGCGTCTGGAGGGGATTCTGGGCGAGGATGCGTTGGATATTCAGGCATCCACCTTCCATTCCGCCTGCGTGCGTATTCTGCGCCGCGAGATCAAAGCGCTGGGCTATGAAAGCAACTTCACCATTTATGACACCGATGACTCTCTGCGCGTGATCAAAGAGGGTCTGAAGGCTCTGCAGGTCAACGAAAAGAACCTGACTCCACGCTCCGTGCTCAGCGGAATTTCCGCAGCAAAGGACCAGTTCCTTGATGCAAAAGCCATGCTGAAGGACGCACAGGGCGACTTCCGTCAGGAAATCATCGCAAAAGTTTATGACCACTACCAGAAACGTCTGAAAGAATCCAACGCACTGGACTTTGACGATATCATCGTGCTGACCGTGCGTCTCTTCCAGGAGAATCCGGACATTCTGGAAAAATACCAGAACCGTTTCCGCTACATCATGGTGGACGAGTATCAGGATACCAACAACAGCCAGTTCCTGCTGGTGAGCCTGCTCTCTCAGCAGTTCAAGAACATCTGCGTTGTGGGCGACGACGACCAGAGTATCTACAAATTCCGCGGCGCGACCATCGAGAACATCCTCAACTTCGAGAACCAGTACAGCAATGCCAAAGTCATTCGCCTGGAGCAGAACTACCGCTGCACCCAGAACATTCTGGATGCGGCTAACGAGGTTATCGCCAACAACACACAGCGTAAAGGCAAAACCCTCTGGACCAAGAATGGTCAGGGCGAGCCGATCACCGTGCATCGCTCCCGTGAGGAAATGGGCGAGGCTCGCTACATCGCCGAAACCATTCTGGAGAATGTAAAGAACGGCGCAAAATTCAGCGATCATGCGATTTTGTACCGTATGAACGCCCAGTCCAACATGATCGAAAATGCACTGATCCGTTCCGGCATCAGCTATAAAGTAGTGGGCGGCATGCGCTTCTATGACCGCAAGGAAATCAAAGATGTGCTGTCCTATCTCAGTGTCATCAACAACCACAGCGATACCGTTCGTCTCCTGCGCATCATCAATGAGCCGAAGCGCGGCATCGGCGACTCCACCGTGGAAAAAGCGCTGGAAATCGCCGACAGCGTGGGCATGAGCCTCTTTGATGTGCTGGATCACGCCGATGAATTCGCTCCAATCGCCAGAAAAGCAGCCACCATCAAGGAATTTACTTCCATGATCAATGAGCTGACTGATTTCATGGACGATCATGGTCTGGACGAGCTCTTTGATGAGCTGATGGAACGCAGCGGCTATCTGCGCTCTCTGAAAGCACAGGGTGATGAGGGTCTGACCCGCATCGAGAACGTCACCGAGTTCAAATCCAACCTGATCAAATACGGCGAGGAATCTCCGGAGAACGGCCTCAGCGGCTTCCTGGAGGAAGTGACCCTTTACACCGACATTGACGGCTACGACGAAAACGCTGACAATGTGGTGATGATGACCATGCACTCCGCCAAAGGTCTGGAGTTCCCTTATGTCTTCTTCTGCGGCGCCGAGGAGGGCATCTTCCCGGGCATGCAGGCTATCTACAATCCGGAGCAGATCGAGGAAGAACGCCGTCTGGCTTACGTTTGCATCACTCGTGCAAAGCAGAGACTCTACATCACCAACGCAGCCCAGCGTATGATCTTTGGTCAGACCGTAAGAAACCGTCCGTCCCGCTTTGTGAAAGAGATCCCGGAGCATCTGTGTAAGATCGAGGACACCACCATCACACAGAAACGTGTGGTGGATCCATCTCAGACCGGTCCGGCTCTGGCAAGAGCCCGCAACCGCGCCAACAACGACATTGGTATCGGTTCTGTTGCCGCAAGCAAGACTGTTGCGAAAGCAGCAGCTCCTGCAGCCGGCTGTGATTTGAAGACCGGCGACCGCGTGAAGCACGCTGTTTTCGGTGAGGGCATGATCGCAAAAGTGACCCCGATGGGCGGCGACCATCTGCTGGAAGTCATCTTCGACACCGTAGGCACCAAGAAAATCATGTTCAAGTTTGCCAAGCTGACCAAACTGTAAATAGGAAAGCCGCCTCGAAAGAGGCGGCTTTTTGTGCGGCGACCGCGCTGTCAAAACCGCGACGGAAATGCTGCGTTTACGCTTAATCCATAACGCGAAACAGATAACCGACTCGGTCGGCGGCTTTTTTGTGCGGCGACCGCGCTGTCAAAATCGCGACAGAAACGCTGCGTTTATGCTGAATCCATAACGCGAAACAGACAAGCGACTCGGTCGGCGGCTTTTTTACGCGGCGACCGCACATTTTCTCCATTCCGTCATAAACTGGTAAGGAAACGGAACGATTTACGCCGCAGCGTCGGCAGAATGGAGGAAGCTATGGCAGAGAATACCATGAATCGGCAGTCGGAATTCACCTGTTTCAAAGAAGCCGTCTGCATCAATGCCCGTCGGATCTATGATTCCTGCTCGGATAAGGATTGTCTGGAGGATCTGCAGGTTTATTTCAGCGACCAGACTCAGCCCATCATCAACAAAGCGGTCAGCGTCAAAACACGAAAGGTCAAGATCCTCTGCGTCAATGTGGATGTGGAGTCGGTGCCCTTTAACAAGGGCTTCTACTCCGTGGATATGACCTTCTACTTCCTGGTGGAAGTTGCCGCAACCCTGACACCCGGCGGTGCTCCTGTCACCGTTTGCGGAATCTCCTACTTCAACAAAAAAGTCATCCTCTACGGTTCGGAGGCAAGCAGCAAGGAGTTCAGCTCCCGTACCTGCGCCAACGGCTGCAGTAAGGGCGAGGATGCTGCCGCCTTACCGGAGGCCATCGTACAGACCGTAGACCCCGTGGTACTGGCCAGCCGTTTCTGCGAGTGCCCGGAGAAGAGCTGCTGCCCCGGTTTCTGTATCCCAAATTGCGGCTGCTGCTGCGAACTTTGCGGTGACTTTGAGGATGTTTCTGCCAGCAAAGAGCTGTACATCACCATCGGACTGTTCACCATTGTACAGCTGCAGCGTCCGGTTGCCATGATGATCCCGGCTTATGATTTCTGCATCCCTGACAAGGAAAGCGAATTCTCCACAGGGGACCCCTGTGAGATGTTCCGCAAGATCCAGTTCCCGATGGCAGACTTCTTCCCAAGCAGACTCAACGACATGGATTGCGACTAAGAAAAGCCCGACGATGCGTGATCGTCGGGCTTTTGTCTTGTCACAAAACAAAATTCGTGCTATGATGAAAGAAGAAATCAAGGCTAAAGGAGTGTTCTCTTATGAAAGAACTGAATCAGGCTGTTTTGTCCTGGATGGAAGCACATCGCGACGAGTATCTCAGCGACCTGCGTGAACTGGCGCAGATCCCGGCACCATCCCACTATGAAGATCAGCGTGCAGCATGGGTCAAAGCATGGCTGGAACGCCACGGCGCTACCGGCGTTGTGATCGACGAAGCGAAAAACGTTATCTTCCCATTCCACGCAGAAGGCTGCAATGATCTGACTGTGTTCAACGCTCATCTGGACGTTGTATTCCCTGACATGGAACCGCTGCCATTCCACGAAGCAGACGGCAAATACTTTGCACCGGGTATCGGTGACGACACTGCCAACGTGATCGCTCTGCTGCAGATGGCGGCAATGGCCATCGAAATGGATCTCCAGCCGGAGAAAGGTATGCTCTTTGTGTTCAACTCCTGCGAGGAAGGTCTGGGCAACCTGAAAGGCACCCGTCAGCTGATGAAAGACTATGCCGGCCGCATCACCAAATGGTTTGCCATCGACGGCGGTCTGGACAGCTACATCAACAAAGCCGTTGGTTCAAACGCTATGAGATCACCATCGAGACCGAAGGCGGTCACTCCTACGGTGCTTTCGGCAATCGCAACGCCATCCATTACATGGCGAAAATGATCGACAGCTTCTACAGCCTGAAAGTTCCGGACTTCGGTAAAACCACTTACAATGTCGGCGTCATCGAAGGCGGCACCACCGTCAACAGTATCGCGCAGAAATGCATGATGCTCTACGAATACCGCTCCGATGATATCCGCGGCATGGAATATATGGATAAATTCTTCGACACCGTCATCGAAATGTACCGCAACATGGGCATCACCGTGACCGTCAACATGGTCGGCGACCGTCCATGCATGGCAGAAGGCGTGGATATGGGCCCAATCTGCGAACAGATGGAAGCCTGCGGCAAGCTCCACGGCGTGGAAATGACCGCTCATGCCGGCTCCACCGACTGCAACATTCCACACAACATGGGTATCCCTGCGGTTTGCTTCGGCGTTTATAAGGGCAAAGGCGCTCACACCCGCGAGGAATGGATCGATATCGAATCCACCAAACTGGGCATGAAGATTCTGGCAAGCCTTATCATGGATCACATGAAATAAAGGGGAAGCTTCCGCATCCAAACCCTCGTTTCCAAAACGAGGGTTTATTTTTACGAAGAAATCAACAAATCCCCCTTTTCAAGTGGAAAGTTTTATAGTAAAATAAACTTAGATTCGTATATCCGCAAGGAGAAGAGGTGGACGGTACATGAACTTTAACGCATTTGTCGGCGGCATTGAGCCGGGTGGTCTGACCAACGATTTTGAGGTCAAGATCCTCATTTGCTTCCTGCTGAAAAAAATCGAGCAGCCGCTGTCCTTCGATCAGGTCAATGAAATTCTGCAGAAAACAGGCTTCGTCAACTACTTTGAGTTTGTCGAGGCTGTCAGCGAGCTGCAGAAAACAGAACACGTCCTTCTGACTACCGATGAAAACGGGCAGGAGGTCTTTCAGCTGTCCGAGATCGGCGAAGCCATGGCACAGACCTTCCACCACACTCTGCCTTTGACCGTCCGCGAAAAAACCGTGGAATCCGCCCGTGAACTGATCCAGATGCAGAAGCAGCTGGAGGAGACCGAGGTTCGTTACCATGCGGTCGATGACGGCTACATCCTCACCATGAAACTGAAGGACATCGGTTCCGATTTGATGGATCTCAGTGTCTTTGTGCCGAGCGAGGACGAGTGCGTGGAGATCCGCGAGCGCATTTACGCGGACCCGCTGCTCCTGTACAAAACACTGCTGGCGGTCATGATGGGCGATTATCAGGAGGGCAAACAGCTCTTCGAGGAGAAACTGAAATAGGTTGACGAAGCCATCTGCCCGCGCAGGTGGCTTTTTGTTTAAGAAATGGGGGAATCAACATGAATGAAATTCTGAACGCGATCCAGCATCGCAGAAGCTGTAAAAAGTACAAAAGTGATCCGGTTCCGCAGGAACTGATCGAGCAGGTTGTGGAGGCCGGTCTGTTCGCAGCCAGCGCTATGGGCAAACAGGCACCGATCGTTATTGCAGTGTCCGATAAGGAGACCCGCGACAAACTTTGCCGCCTGAACTCCAAATACGATGTGATGCACAGGGAAGATCCATTCTACAATGCACCGGTGGTTCTTGCCGTTCTCGCACCAAAGGAAATGGGCACCGCCGTTCACGACGGCAGCCTTGTGCTGGGCAACATGATGCTGGCAGCTCATTCTCTGGACATCGGCAGCTGCTGGATCCATCGTGCGAAGGAAGTCTTCGAGGACGAGGAAGGCAAAGCTCTGCTGAACTCTCTGGGCATCGAAGGGGAGTATGTGGGCATCGGCCACTGTATTCTGGGCTATCCGGAAGTGGAGAACAAAAACGTGATCCCACGCAAAGAGGGACGCGTTTATCGCATTTACTAAAGAAAAAAGGACGGCTTGTAGACAGCCCCTGTAAAAACGGACAATAGACAAAAAGGCCCCCTGTGTAGGATAATAACTACACAGGGGGTATTGCTATGTCAAAAAGAAAATACACGAAAATCAAAGATATTGAACCTGTAATCCTGGCTCTGCGT
>JAFSIC010000024.1 GCA_017439985.1 Oscillospiraceae bacterium | reverse complement strand
GCTGCGCGCACTCCTTGTGCGCCTCTGGCGCACAACTCGCACACTTGCAGTCTGAGATGTATTTTTGTCCACGTACACGCCGCGGCCAAAAATGATTCAGATGGGTTTGCCGCTTTGGCGGCAAATTCTGCGAAGCTTTTTCCTTTTCATCTTTCCCTCAGCAGCCATGAAAATGCAGTTTCGTACTCTGCTGGCATTTCGATTCCCTCAAGCACTTTGGCAGCGGTTTCCCAATTTCCGGAAGGCAGCAAGATCAGGCACCGCATACCGGCCTTTTCCGGAAGGATCGTTTTTCCGTCCAGTTCCGCCAGAAGCCAGCCTTCTTCCCGATTCAGGATTCCGGTGTAGCGATAGCTGGTGGAAAACGCAAGCGCTCCGGAAATATTCTGAAATTCTACCACCAGACGATCCCCGCACCAGATACTGAGCTGCTCAACAAGCGCCGCCTTGTCCTTCTTCAGGGGATACTGTGTCATCTCACCACGAACCTGCACATCACAGGTAAGCGTCTCTCCGTTTTCCAGAAGCACAGCAGCTTTGCTTTGCTGGTCGATCTCCTCCGAAAAACCAATATTGCGGATCAGCATTCCCGCAATGACGATCAGAAATAGAAGACAGGCATACTTTTCCAGCTTTCCCCACCGTTTCACGGCTGCTTCTGCTGCGTTCCCGAGATTCTCCATGGTTTCCCTCCTGCATATGCTTCTGTGTGTTCAAACCAATCAGATTTTTCATCATTCTTACCCAAATATATCATACTGCCTGCTTTCGCGCAACTGTTCTTTGTGAAAAATATCGCAACACTTCACGCAATATACTTGAAATTTTGTGAAATAGGTAGTATAATTTTTATTAGTGCAAATACCCCCAAAAATGACAGGTATTATTATTGAGGAGGAGATTCCGATGATTACTTGGAAAAATATGGACACCCTGGCTTCTTACGCTGAGCTGCAGGCTGCCGAAAAGGTCAACCTGGTCGCCGCTATGTCCGGTGAGAACGGCGCAGAGCGCGTTAAGAACTACACCGTCCCCATGGGCGCAGGCCTGAACTTCAACTATGGTGCCCGTCCCGTGGACGATGCCATCCTGGCTGTCCTGAAGAAGTTTGCTGCTGAGCAGCAGCTGACCGAAAAGTTCGCCGCCCTGTACAACGGTGAAGTGGTCAACACCGGTGAGAAGCGCCGTGTCCTGCATCATATGTGCCGCGGCCAGCTGGGCGAGGCTGTCCAGGCTGACGGCGTTGACAAGCGCGAGTTCTACGTCGGCGAGCAGAACAAGATCGCTGAGTTCGCCAACAAGGTTCATGCCGGTGAGATCACCAACGCTGCCGGTGAGAAGTTCACCACCGTCTGCCAGATTGGCATCGGCGGCTCCGACCTGGGTCCCCGGGCCATCTACCTGGCTCTGGAGAACTGGGCAAAGGTCACCGGCAATCTGAAGATGAAGGCCGCCTTCATCTCCAACGTTGACCCCGACGACGCAGCCGGCGTTCTGTGCACTCTGGACCTGG
>JAFSIC010000023.1 GCA_017439985.1 Oscillospiraceae bacterium | reverse complement strand
TACATTCACTTCTACAACCATGAGCGCATCCAGAATAAAACTGGAGTGGCGCCGCTGACGCTGCGTCACTCCGCTTAAAACTTAATTATCCTGCTAAGGGTCCTCTTTTTTGTGCTGTCCGTACAAACTGGGGCAGTCTACAAGAGGTCCTTTTTTCTGTGGAAATTATGCAAACAGTGCGTTTACAGCGTCAACGCCGATCTGGCCCTGTTCCTGTGCAAATTTAACTGCATCTTCTTCAGCAGCATCAACAGCAGCATGTTCGCCCAGCATCATGTAGATTGCGTAGTTGCCAACTTTCATGATCTGGCTGCCCTGAATACGCAGAGCGTTGGAAGGGTAGCACATGGTGTCGTTCAGCTGATTTTCACGGTAGAGGTTCAGCTGTTCATAAACAGAATCGATTTTGCCTTCTTTTGCTTTCAGAACGATGAAGGTGTCGATATGAGCGCTCATCATTGGGATTTCAGCGAAGGATTCTTCTACATCATCCATGTTGATACCCATCAGATCAGAGATCATCTGAGCATCCAGAGCCTGTCCTGCGCCGTAGTTATCGCCGTAAGCTTCTTTTACTGCGGTAACGATTTCGTCCAGAGAAACATCTTTCTGTACGTTTTCTTCCACAGGAGCGTTAGTGGAACCTTCCTGAGAAGAAGATTCATTAGAGCAAGCGGTGAAGGAAGCTGCACACATCATAGCAGCCAGCATGAGAGCTAAAATTCTTTTTTTCATTATGTTCGTACTCCATTCTTGAAATAAATTTTACAGATTTGAGCTGCGCAATTACTGCGCTCAAATCAACAGTGTCCTAAAATGATTGTTTTATTGCAGAGAAAATGCAGAAATTTCAGAAATAGCGAAAGCACTAAGAGAGACAGGGAAATGTGCTTGAATATACTGCAATTTGCACAGTGTTATATCAGAAATTTCAGCAAATCGACTGCATCTACTTATAGTATACAGAAAATCAATGGAATTTCAAGTATTGGAAGAAAAAATCAATATAATTGAAATGAAAGAATCAATGGAGTATAATGAAATTAAATCCCGAATCCATAACACAAAAGGAGTTTGATCAATATGGCACTGGTAAATGCATTTGGCCTTGCTTGCCCACAGCCTGTTATTCTGGCTAAAAAAGAAATCGATGCCGGCAACGGTAATTTTGTTGTTGCGGTTGACAATGAAATCGCAGTAGAAAACCTGAAAAAACTGGCACAGACTCAGAACTATACCACTTCCTGCGAAGCAGTGGAAGGTGGTTTCCATGTAACCTTCTCCGGCGACGGTTCTGCAGCTCCTGTTGAAGAATACAGCACCAAAAAACCAAATAACTGGGCTCTCTTTGTAAACAAAGACTCCATCGGTACCAATGAAGGTGACCTCGGCCCATCCCTGATCACCATGTTCTTCTACACTCTCTGCGAATCCAATGACCCACCAAGATACATTCTCTTCATGAATGAAGGCGTTAAACTGCCTGCAGAAAACGAACAGATTGCTGAGCATCTGAAAACTCTGCAGGAAAAAGGCGCTGAAGTTCTGGTTTGCGGCACCTGCCTCAAATTCTATGGCATTGCAGATAAACTGATGACCGGTAATGTTTCCAATATGTACGACATCAGCGAATGCATGCATAAAGCTGACAAAGTAATCACTCTGTAAATTCAGAATGAGCAAGGACTGTGTGAAAGCACAGTCCTTTTCTTTTGCGATAAATTACGGCAAAGGCGAATATATTGCAGTGGTGATGTTTATGAGAACGATTCGGAATATGCGACGCAGATTCGCGTTGCTTCTTTTGATAATGACAGCCGCAGCACTGTTTCTTATCATTGATTGGCAGATCCGACCGATGATTCGGGCGACGGCGGCTTATCATGCGAGCATTTATGCGACAAATCTGATGAATGAAGCAGTGGAGCAGGAGCTTGCAAAAGTGCAGGGGATTCAGCTGGTACAAATCAGCCAGAACGAAAAGACAAATATTACTTCCGTTACTTTGGATATGCTTCGCATCAATCAAATCAAAACAGGGATCACGGAGCAAATCCTGATCGAATTGAGCAGTGAAGAAACTGAAATTGTAGAAGTGCCGTTAGGCACATTGCTGGGCAGTGAAATCTTCTCCGGGCGAGGACCTTTGATTCCAATCACACTGTCACCGATGGGTTTGGCAAACATTCAAACAAAAAGCAATATGCGTCAGGCAGGAATCAACCAGGTGCTTCATGAGGTTGTTCTATCCGTGGAGGTTGAAGTTTCTGCTATTTTGCCCGGATATTCGGCGGATGCATCGGCACAGAGCGATTATCTGATCGCACAGACAGTGATCGTAGGCAATGTGCCGGATCGATATTCGGAGGCGTCAAACAGCCATGAATCCGTGGAAAGTATCCGCATTTGGGAGACACTCGACGAAGAATAAAATAGTGACAAAAGAGGCGTAATGTGTTATGATTAAATGGAATTTGGGCAAAATCCATTTAAGATAAAAAGTGCGTAAATTTGCCGTAAAAATCACGTAAAAAACCGAAAGGAACGTGAAAAAATGACCTTTGAAGAAGCGAAAGAATTGGCTGCTTCTCTGCGAGAAAAACTGGAGAAGTACAGCTATCAATATTATGTTCTTAACCAGTCGGAAGTTTCCGACTTTGAGTTTGACCGAATGATGCATCAGTTGATGGAATTGGAGGAGCAGTATCCTGAGTTGTTGACTGCCGATTCCATTACTCACCGCGTGGGCGGCGTGGCAGAAAACAGTTTCGAATCCGTTGTGCATACGGTGCAGATGGGTTCGCTGCAGGATGTGTTTTCTGAAGAGGAAGTGCGGGATTTCGACCGCAAAGTCCGTGAGGAAATCACGAATCCCACTTATATTGTCGAACCTAAAATCGACGGTCTCTCCGTTTCCCTGGAGTATCGGGATGGTTTGTTGGTGCGTGGATCCACCCGCGGCGACGGTTTTGTCGGCGAGGATGTTACAGCGAACCTGAAAACCGTTCGTAATATTCCACTGAAATTGAATACCGATGTTCCGTTCATTGAGGTACGCGGTGAAGTTTATATGCCTGTCAGCAGTTTTGAACGCCTTGTAGAACAGCAGGAATTGGCGGATGAAAAGCCATTCAAAAACCCGAGAAATGCGGCAGCAGGTTCTCTGCGCCAGAAAAATCCAAAAATCACTGCAAAGCGTGGATTGGATATTTTCGTATTCAATCTCCAGCAGTTGGAAGGTCATACTACCAATGGTCACAAAGAGTCTCTGGACTACATGAAAGAGCTTGGTCTGACGGTCGTTCCTTCCTATAAAGCCGTAACGGATATCGATGCGGCGATCGAAGAGATTCGCCGAATTGGATCCAGTCGTGGACAGTTTGGTTTCGATATTGACGGTGCTGTTGTTAAAGTCGACGATTTTGCACAGCGAGAACTTTTGGGTTCGACCAGCAAATTCCCGAAATGGGCTGTGGCGTACAAATATCCACCGGAAGAAAAAGTGACAAAACTTCTTGATATTGAAGTGGCCGTTGGACGCACCGGTGTGCTGACTCCGACTGCGATTTTTGAACCGGTTCAGTTGGCGGGTACGACTGTAAGTCGTGCAGTTCTCCACAATCAGGACTTTATTGATGAAAAGGGAATCGCCATCGGTGACGACATCGTTGTCAGAAAAGCCGGTGAGATCATTCCTGAGGTTGTAGCTGTTGCTTCTCACAATAGTGAAAATACATGGAAACTGCCGGAAGTATGCCCATCCTGCGGTACAGCAGTTGTGAAAGAAGAAGGAGAAGTGGCAGTTCGCTGCCCAAACATTCAGTGTCCTGCTCAGCTGATCCGCAACCTGATCCATTTTGCTTCCCGCTCTGCGATGGATATCGATGGTTTGGGAAAAGCTATGGTGGAACAGCTGGTGAAACAAGACCTGATCCATTCTCCGGCTGATTTGTATGAACTGAAAGCAGACGAAATCGCCGCTTTGGATCGTATGGGCAAAAAAAGTGCCAACAATCTGATCAAAGCCATTGAAAAATCCAAACAAAATGATCTGTCGAAGCTCATTTTTGCTTTGGGTATTCATGAAGTCGGCGAGAAAGCAGCAGTTCTTTTGGCTCAGAAGTTTGAGACAATGGATCGCATCATGTCTGCCAGTGCAGAAGAAATCAGCTCCATCGAGGGCTTTGGTATCGTAATGGCAAGGAACGTGGAGAACTTCTTCCGTCGCGAAGCAAATGTTCAGCAGATCGAACGTCTGAAGGCCTGCGGTCTTAACATGAACTGTCTGATGGAGAAAGCAGGGGACAAGCAGGCGGGCAAAACATTTGTGCTGACCGGTACGCTGCCGACTCTAAAACGTTCCGAAGCACAGGCGATGATTGAAAAACAAGGTGGTAAAGTATCCGGCTCTGTTTCCAAGAAAACGGCCTACGTTGTTGCCGGTGAAGAAGCCGGTTCCAAACTGACAAAAGCACAGGAGCTGGGAATCACCATTCTCAGCGAGGCGGAGCTGCTGGAACTTCTGGAACAGTAAATTTTCTTTTGATGCAATAATCATTTCGTTTTGGTACACAATAGTATTGCCCTGATGAAAACAGGACAATGGATAAAACGAAGTGAGGTAATGCTGAATGAAACAGATCCTTGCATTTCTGCTGGCTGCTGTCATGTGTATGAGCCTACTGACAGCCTGCGGCAGAAATAAAACGGATGATCGGCAGGAAACCACTCCTCCGGTGACGGATGAACCAAGTCCATCTGCGCCAAGTACACCGGACGAGCCAAGTACTGACAAGGAATCAACCGAAAGCGATAAGAAAGATGATTCGGAATCCATTCCCGATGCCATGACAGGAATGATGTTGAAAGCGGATGCAACGCTGGAAGATATCGTCATGAAGCTGGGAGAAACACTTGGAATCTCCATGCCGACCAAAGTGGACGATTCCACGCTGAAAGATGTCTTTGGCATTGAACCGGAGTGGATCGAAGAGTATTATGGTGAATATTCCGCAGCCAACACATCCGCTGACCATCTGCTGGCTTTTAAGGTCAAAGAAGGTCACGTTGAAGATGTAAAAAAGGCACTGGAAGCCCGCAGAGAAGCCATTATTCAGGGCTTTGAAGAGTCTCTTCTGGAACAGTTGGAGAAAGCCCGTAATGCCACCATTGTGGAAAAGGGCAACTATGTGTTCTTTGTTATTGCCGGCGATGTTCAAAATGACGCCGATAAAGAGGCGAACAAAGCACAGGATATCATCGATTCATTCTTCGAATAAACAATGCAGTCGGACGTGCTCTGCTTGTGCGGAGCACGCCTGTCTGTTCAACGAAAACTTACATAAAGGAGGCTGACGGCAGTGGTATTCAGCAGCGTGTTATTCCTATTCCGCTTTATGCCAATTGCTTTTCTAATCTATTACTTATGCCCGAAAAAGCTGAAGAATCTGGCTCTGATGATTTTGAGCTTATTCTTCTACTCCTGGGGCGAACCGAAATATTTCCCTATTATGCTGTTTTCCATCGTGTTGGACTACACATGCGGACAGGGAATCAAGCGTTTTAAGGACAATCCCAAAATGAAGAGGCTGTTCTTGATTTTGTCTATGTGCGGCAACCTGGGCATGCTTGGCTTCTTCAAATACACAAACTTCTTTGTCAACAACCTGAATGCGCTCTTTGGTATTGAATTGTCGGGAATTTACGTAGCGAAGCTGCCCCTCGGTATCAGCTTCTATACCTTCCAGACCATGTCGTACACCATTGATGTGTATCGCGGTAAGGTAGAGGCGGAGGACAACATTATCAACTTCGGTGCCTTTGTCGTTCTGTTCCCACAGCTGATTGCCGGCCCGATCGTAACCTATATCGACGTTCAGAAAGAACTGAAAGATCGCACGATTACTCTGCCGATGATCGACGATGGTCTGCGACTGTTTATCATGGGCGTTGGCAGCAAAGTGCTGATTGCAAACAACATCGGTGCCCTCTGGACAGAAGTCCAGACTTTAGGTTTCGCCAATGTTTCCACACCGCTGGTGTGGCTTGGCGTCTTGGCCTATTCTTTCCAGCTTTACTTTGACTTCAGCGGCTATTCTCTGATGGCTATCGGTCTTGGTAAAATGCTGGGCTTCCACTTCCCACAGAACTTCAATTATCCGTATGTTTCTAAAAGCGTTACCGAATTCTGGCGTCGTTGGCACATGACTCTGGGCAGTTGGTTCCGTGAATATGTGTATATCCCGCTCGGCGGCAATCGCTGCAGCAAGGCAAGGAACTTTTTCAACATCTTTATGGTATGGTTCCTGACCGGCTTCTGGCATGGTGCCAACTGGAACTTTATCCTCTGGGGTCTGTACTTCTGGGTCTTCCTGATGATCGAGAAAAGCTTCCTGCTGAAAAAACTGGAAAAGAGCAAGGTATGGAGCCATATTTACCTGCTGAGTGTTGTTGTTATCAGTTGGGCAATGTTTGCGGTTTCTGATATGGGAGAACTGAGTGCTTTGTTCAGTCGTCTCTTTGCCTTTGACGGTGGTACCGACTGGATCTACTACCTGCAGAACTACGCCCTGATCTTCATTATGGCAGCGGTATTCTCCACACCGGTCCTGAAAAAAGCATATGAAAAGTGGGGACAGCTTACTTGGCTGAAAACAGCGTTCCTGTCCGTTGTTATGCTGCTTTCTGTGGCGTATCTGGTGGACTCCACTTACAATCCATTCCTGTACTTTAACTTCTAAAGGAGGTGCACAGCATTGAAAATAAAAGAATTACTGAAATATCCTTTGATCTGGCTGTTTGCACTCCTGATCTTTGGATTTATGATCGTGGATTTTATTTTGCCCGATCGTCTGTATTCTGAATTTGAGAACACAAAACTCCAGCAGAAACCGGAGTTTACCATTGCCGGATTCTTCGATTCGACTTACGGCACAAAATATGAGACCTACATCAATGAGCAGTTCCCGCTGCGCGATCAGTGGATCACATTAAAAGCTGTTACCGAGATCGGTCTCGGAAAGCTGGAGAATAATAACATCATCTACGGTGAGGATGATTATCTCTTTGAAAAGCTGCAGATTATTCCGGAACCGAATGCTTCTGCAGGCTCCAATGTGGCCAACATGAAGCAAATCGAACGAAACTGGCGATTCATGAATGAGTTCTTCCAGATGTACGATTTGCCGGTGACCTTTGCACTCGCTCCGAACTCTTATGCCGTTATGACGGACAAACTGCCCTTCGGCACCGATTTGCCGGATCAGGAGAGCATGATCCCGGAGATCTACAACAGCTTCACGGAAGATGACTACTTGACCTTTATCAACTTCTTGCCAACCTTGAAAGAGCATCAGGATGAATACATCTATTACCGCACAGACCACCATTGGACTACTCTGGGTGCATACTATGCTTATGTGGAATATTGCAACGAAAAAGGTCTGGAACCGATTTCTTTGGATGAACTGCAGGCGAATGATGTCCAAGATTTCTATGGCACCTATTACAACAAGTGCAAAAAACCAGGGCAGGATTCCGATATTATCACTTGGTACGATGTACCTTTGGAAACCTTCCAATTCACTGGCGATGTCAACGATGAAAACATGCTGAAGCAGGCTGAGGTTACCGAGTGGAACGGTATTCCGATGCTGTCTGTGGATGGAATGTATCAGCTGGACCAGTTTGATACTCGTGATAAGTACGCAGCATTTACATGGGGCAACAATGGTTTGACTCAGATCGTCACCGGTCATAATAATGATCCAAAAGAAGAGCCGACCCGTCTGCTGCTGATCAAAGACTCGTATGCAAATTCAATGGTTCCGTATCTCACTTATAACTACGATGAGATTTGGATCATGGACCTGCGTTCCACACCAATGAATATGAGTCAGATCCTCGCGGAAAACGAGTTTGATGACATCTTTGTGATGTACAACTTCAGCACTTTCCTGACCGACACGGATATTGCAAGACTGCGATTCTAAGCAATAAAATTCTTAAGAAAAGACGGGCTTTGTCCCGTCTTTTTGTTTGCCTTTTAAGCGCTGGAATGGTATAATGAAAAATAAGTGGAAAACCATCGAGTTTTCCACAAAAAATGAGAAAGAAGGAACATGGATGGAGAAACAGGTAATCTTCAAAAGCGCACTGAACGGCTTTGAAAAAAGCGCCGTTTTGAAATATATTGATGAAATGAACAGCAAATATGCTGCAAGCGTAAAAGAGTATCAGCAGCAGGCTGAAGAACTGGAAAATGAAAAATACGAGCTCAGCGATCAGCTCACAGAATTGAAACAAGCTTTGACAGAACTGCAGAAAAAGGTAGAAAGCGAACAGGCTCTTTTGCTTGAACAGCTGCAGGCAAGGGAAGAGCTGATTGAGAATCTGAAAACAGAGATGAAGACTTTGGCTCAGAAAAATGAGGAGCAGGAGCATGAACTGATCATGCAGAGAGAGCAGAACCGTCTGATTCGCGAACAGGCTGAAAGCATTGAAGCAAAGAGCAAGAAATACGATGAAGCGGCTGCTTCTATCGGAACCGTGATTCTGTCTGCCCGTCAGGATGCGGAGAAAATCATCGCAGAAGCTCAGGCAAAAGCAGACAGCATCACTGCCAATGCACAGAAAGAAGCAGACCAGATCGTAGCCAACGCAGAAAGCAATCTCAGCGGTTTGCAGAAGCAAATGAACAGCATGAAAGCGCAGTTCTTCTCCATTCGTGAGCAGATGAACAGCTCCGTCGCTCTGCTCAATGATCAGTTTGGACAGGTAGAAGCAAGCCTGACTCCTGCAGAGGAACCTAAAACGGAAGCAGCTCCTACAGCAGAATCTGTGGAAGAAATCAAAGCGGAGCATCCGCTGAAAGCGATTCTGGAACAGGCTTCTGCAGTGAACAATCAGAAGAAAAACTTTTTTCGATAACAGCAGGAACAAACAATGGCAGGACTTTCGTCAGAAAGTAAAGGAATCCGTGCAGAATTCCCTTAATAATATCGAGGAAGCCTGATTTGCCTTTGAGAAAGGATGTATTGTTATGGCATATTGTATCGGTATTGATCTTGGCGGCACAAATATTGTAGCCGGTATCGTAAATAAAGAGGAACAGAAAATCGTACATACTGCAAAGTGCAAGACCAATGCGATGGAACGCAGCTGGCAGGAAATCGCGGACGATATGGTAAAATGCTGTCAGGATGCAGTGGAACAGTACGGGCTCGATTGGAATGATATTGACAGTGTTGGTATCGGTTCTCCGGGTATGGTTGACACAGAGCGCAGAATGATCGTTTTCGCAGGCAATCTGCCGTTTGATCATTGCCCTCTCGCTGATTACATTCAGGATAAACTGAATCGTCCCGTTTTTCTTGCCAATGATGCAGATGCTGCAGCCTATGGTGAATATGTTGCCGGTGCGGGTAAAGGATCTACTTCTATGGTAGCCATCACATTGGGTACCGGTGTTGGTTCCGGTATCATCATTGACGGCAAGATCCATACCGGTTACGGCTATGCAGCCGGTGAGATCGGTCATACTCTGTATAAAGCCGGCGGCAGACAGTGCACCTGCGGCAGAAAAGGCTGCTTTGAAACCTATGGCTCCGCAACGGGCCTGAAACGCACAACAAGAGAACACATGGAAGCCAACAAAGATTCTCTGATGTGGGAATTATGTGAGGGGGACATCAATAACGTCGGCGGACGAACTGCATTCCAAGCCATGAAAGCCGGAGATGCGGAAGGCAAAGCTGTTGTTGATGAATATGTTCTGGCGCTTTCTGAAGGCATTTGCAGCATCGTCAATGCCCTGCAGCCGGAAATCATCTGCATCGGCGGCGGCGTGTCCAAAGAAGGTGCTCTGCTGACTGACCCAATCAATGAATTTATCAATACCTACGCTTTTGCTCGTTTTGCAGATCGCAGAACGAAGGTCGTAACTGCTGAACTGGGCAACGATGCCGGTATCATCGGTGCGGCTCTGCTTGGTAATCAATAGGAGACTGTGCCATGTTTGATTTTAAGCACAGTAACGTGGAAGATCTCCCAAGCAAAGAGAAAAAGAAACATGAGGGCTATGAACATATCCGCCGTGACTTCATTCGCTGGGGAGAAGCGGAAAAGATGGGTGCAAGCCTTTATGAAATTCCGCCAAAACAGTCCGCATACCCGTACCACTATCATCATAAAAATGAGGAACTGTTCTACATCATCAGCGGTACAGGTGTATTGAAAACACCGGAGGGAGAACGTCCTGTCAAAGCAGGGGACTTGCTCTTTTTCCCGGCAAACGAAAAAGGGGCACACAAGCTGACCAATTCCTCCGATACGGAAAAACTGGTCTATCTGGATGTGGATGTTGTTCACGATTTAGATGTGGCTGTTTACCCCGATTCTGGCAAAATCGGTATCTGGGGCAAGGACGTCAACCGAATCTATCATGTGGACGATGATGTGGATTATTATGACGGAGAATAAAGTGTTCGACTATGGAATAATAGTTGACGAATAGCGAGAAAATAGGTATAATATCAAATGGACTGACAAGTCCTATCATGCAAATGCTCCGGAGTTCCGGAACGGATATATTTTAACATTGGAGGCTATTACAATGGATATCATCGAAATGGCAAGAGAACTGGGTAAAGAAATCCAGAAAGATGCTCGTTACCTGCGTCTGGTTGCTGCAAGAGAAGCAAACGACGCTGATCAGAACCTGCAGGAACTGATCGAAAAATTCAACCTGAAACGTGTTGAACTGAGCCAGGCAATCAACAGCGAAGAACGCGATGTTGATAAACTGACCCAGCTGGATAAAGAACTGAAAGACCTGTATCAGGATGTTATGACCAACGATCATATGATCGAATTCAATGCAGCAAAACAGGAACTGGATGACGCAGTATCCTTCGTAAACCAGATCCTCATGGGCAGCGTAAACGGCGAAGACCCAGCGCTCATCGAGAAACAGGTAGGCTGCGGCGGCAACTGCGCTTCCTGCGGCGGCTGCCACTAATCAGTAACTTTCAGGAAGGGGTACCGGAAACGGGCTCCTTCCTGCTTTTTATATGCGGATTTCACAGTGTAACACAGAAAGGCGGTACTTATGGCTGAATTATCTCCAATGATGCAGCAGTATATGGATATCAAGCAGCAGCATAAAGACCATATTCTGCTCTTCCGACTGGGAGACTTTTATGAGATGTTTTTTGATGATGCGATTCTCGTATCCAAGGAGCTTGAGCTGACCCTGACCGGCAGAGCTTGCGGTCAGGAGGAGCGTGCGCCGATGTGCGGCGTTCCGTATCACAGCTACGAAAACTACGTGGCTCGCCTGATCAAAAAAGGCTATAAGGTGGCAGTCTGTGACCAGATGGAAGACCCGTCCGCAGCAAACGGCATTGTGAAGCGGGAAGTGACTCGCGTGATCACACCGGGTACCGTGCTGGAAACCAATATGCTGGACGAGGGATCCAATAACTACATCTGTTCCATTTTCATGGAAGAAGGGGCCTACGGTGTCGCTTTTTGCGATGTATCCACCGGTGAGATTCACGGTACCGAACTGAAAAAAGACTGCGATACTAAGCTGAAAAATGAGCTGGCGAAGTTCTCTCCGGCAGAAGTGATTTTCAATCCGGATTTTCTGGATCAGAAAGAACTCTGTGCCTTTATGAGAGACCGCCTGAACAGCTCCATCGACTTGTTGGGCGATGAGTGTTATGATGAGGTCATCAGTAAAAACGCACTGCAGAAGCAGTTTGACAAGAGTCTGACGGAGCTTGGTTTGGCTTCCCGTCAGCTGTTGGTGCGTGCATTGGGTGGTCTGCTGCACTATCTTTCTTTAACGCAGCGCCATGGCATGGATGGCATCAAAACTCTTGATATTTACGAAGACAGCCAGTATATGACACTGGATCTGATCGCACGCCGTAACCTGGAACTGACACAGACTCTGCGCAGCGGTGAGAAAAAAGGAACACTGCTTTGGGTGCTGGATAAAACCAAGACTTCCATGGGTAAACGAAGAATGCGTGCAACCATTGAGAAACCATTGATTGATGCAACAGCCATCAACAAACGTCTAAATGCGGTTGCAGAGCTTGTAAATAACAGTATTTTGCTGTCTGACATCAGAGACAGCCTTTCCGGAATCTTTGATTTGGAGCGTCTGATCACCCGCATTGTTTATGGAAATGTGACTCCGCGAGAGCTGAAATCTTTGCAGTTTACCGCTGAAAAGCTCCCTGCATTGAAACAACTGCTTGTAGACTGTTCAGCGGTTTATTTGAAAGAAATTTATCGTGAGATCGACGGTCTGGAAGATCTTTGCGAGTTGATTCAAAATGCCATCATTGATGATCCGCCGGCTCTTGTTCGTGATGGCGGTATGATCAAGGAGGGTTACCATGCTCAGCTGGATGAGTACAATCAGATTGTTCACAATACAAAGGCGATCCTTGCACACATCGAAGCAGAAGAAAAAGAGAAAACCGGCATCAAGAATCTGAAAATTGGCTTTAACAATGTGTTCGGCTACTATCTGGAGGTCAGCAAATCCAATCTGCCTCTCGTTCCGGATCACTATATTCGCAAACAGACCCTGACCAACAGTGAGCGCTATATTACTCAGGAACTCAAGGAACTGGAACAGACGATTTTAAGTGCAAAGGATAATATCACTCGCTTGGAAACAGCTCTGTACGACGAAGTGCGCATGAAGATCGCCGCTCAGGTGGAACGTGTGCAGATGACTGCAACTGCAGTTGCGAAACTGGATGTTTACGCATCCTTTGCGGAAGTATCCATCCGCAACAATTACTGCCATCCACAGGTGGATCTGTCCAGCTCCATTGATATTCAAGAGGGACGCCATCCCGTTGTTGAGTGCATGATGGGTGACAGAATGTTTGTTTCCAATGATACTCATCTGGATAATGGCGAAAATCAGATTGCGATCATTACCGGTCCGAACATGGCGGGTAAATCCACCTATATGCGTCAGACGGCACTGATTGTCCTGATGGCGCAGATCGGTTGTTTTGTTCCTGCGAAAAGTGCGACGATCGGCATTGTCGATGGCATTTTCACCCGTGTCGGTGCATCGGATGACCTGAGTTCCGGCCAGTCCACCTTCATGGTGGAAATGAGCGAGGTGGCTCATATTCTGAAAAATGCCACCAGCAAAAGTTTGCTGATTCTCGATGAGATTGGTCGAGGCACATCCACCTTTGACGGTATGAGTATTGCCCGCGCGATTCTCGAATTTATTGCCAATAAACGCAAACTGGGCGCGAAAACGCTGTTTGCGACTCACTATCATGAGTTGACTGAACTGGAAGATCAGTTCAGCAATATGAAAAACTATAACATTGCCGTTAAGAAAAAGGGCAGCGATATTATTTTCCTGCGCCGCATCGTACGAGGCGGAACCGATGACAGCTATGGTATTTATGTTTCCAAACTGGCCGGTATCTCCAACGACATTATCAAGCGTGCAGAAGAAATTCTTGCGGAAATGGAAAACGGAAATCCTGTTGCGGCAGGAATCAAGGAAAGCAAAAAACGTAAGGCAGAAGTTGAGGAGAATCAGCTGATGCTGGTGCAGTCTGACGACAGCGAGATCGTGCGCAGACTGAGGGAAGTTGATTTGAATACAATGAGTCCGATTCAGGCGATGGTTCTGTTATCGGAGTTAAAAGAATTGATTTAGAACAAAGGAGGGCGGTTTCTTGGGAAAAATTCATGTTTTGGATAAACAGATCGCAGAGCTGATCGCAGCAGGCGAGGTGGTGGAGCGACCGTCCTCTGTCATCAAAGAACTGGTAGAAAACTCTCTGGACGCCGGCGCAAACCTGATTACCGTTGAAATTCAGCATGGTGGTATTACATATATTCGCGTTAGCGATAACGGCTGCGGTATTGCAGCTGAGGACGTCCCTCTGGTATTCAAACGTCATGCTACCAGTAAGATTCGCAGCGAGGAGGACTTGAATGCCATTGCAACCCTCGGTTTCCGCGGAGAGGCCATGGCTTCTATTGCTGCTGTCAGCAGAGTGGAAATGCTGACTCGTACCGTAGACTCCGAAGAAGGTACCATGTATGTTATTCATGGCGGGGAAGAGCAGGAACAATACCCTGTTGGTTGTCCGGTGGGTACGACTCTGATTGCCAGAGATTTGTTCTACAACACACCGGCTCGTATGAAATTCCTGAAAAAAGATGTATCTGAAGCCAATTCCGTTGCAGTTGTTGTGGAAAAAGCAGCACTGTCTCATCCGGAAGTGTCGTTCAAGTTCATCCGTGACGGTCAAGTGAAGCTGCATACTCCGGGCGATGGAAAACTGCTGTCTGCTATTCACGCAGTATTGGGCAGAGAAGCAGCAGCATCGATGATTCCTGTAAATTACGAGGCATTCGGCATGAAAGTCAGCGGCTACACCTGCAAGCCTGTGGACAGCCGCAGCAACCGAACGATGCAGAACTTTTTCATCAACGGACGATTTGTTCGCAGCAAAACCATGATGGCAGCGCTGGAAGAGGCATACCGCCATTCCATCATGGTGGGTAAGTTCCCAAGCTGTGTTCTCGATTTGCAGGCTCCGTTTGGAGATACGGATGTCAACGTGCATCCTGCTAAAATCGAAGTGCGTTTTGCCAATGAAAAATCTGTTTTTGATGTGATTTATTACGGTGTAAAATCTGCGTTAAGCCAGTATGACTACTCCTTGAATCTCAATAAAGAAGAGGAGAAACCAGCTCCGATGGTCATCGGTAAAAGCCCTGATTTGAACAAGAAAGCACCGCTGAGGGTAAGCGCAGAAGAATATCGTAATCTGATTGCGAAAGAACAGAAAGCTGAAAAAAGCGCGGTACAAAAGGAAATTCCGTCAGTGACGGACAGTCCTAAAAAGCAATATACAGAAAATATACATTCATATACAAAAGCTCAAAAATCTACTTTGGACCAGATTTTGTTGAATATGAACAAAACTGTTTCCAATTCAAAAGTGAGTGCTCGCCCATCCACAACACTGACCCTGCATGATGATGGGGTTCCTTATGTTTCTGAGCCAAAAATCACAGCTTCTAACAAAAAAACTCCAATTACAGATTTGGAGCAGTGCGCTTCCGTATGGGATGAGGAGCTTCCGGACTGCATGAACGGAGTTGCTGCTCCCGAAGTGAAACAGACGAAAGAAACAGAAAAAACTCAGGTGCTGCGCTATGCTGATGAGGAAAAGGACCCATATGAAAGCGCTCGCATCATTGGTGAGCTTTTCGGAACCTACATTCTTTTGGAAAACAATGATCAGCTGATCCTTGTGGACAAGCATGCTGCTCATGAGCGCTTGCTCTTTGAACAGTTGAAAAAACTGGATTTGACCAAGGACCGCCAGATTTTGCTTGCTCCGGTTTTGGTACATCTGAGCCGCGAGGACTATGCCGCAGTTGCAGATCGCATGGATGCTTTCCAGCAGATCGGTTTTGAAGTGGAGAACTTCGACGGCGGCGACTTGTTGGTGCGTGAGGTGCCGTTGGCGTTACCTGACAGTGACATCCGCAGTATCGTAGAGGAGACAGCACATAAATTGCTGCAGAACCGCAATGACCTGACTCCGGAAATCATCGATGATTTACTCCATAATATTGCCTGCCGCAGCGCTGTCAAAGCTCACGATAAAAACAGCGGCATGGAGCTGCAGCAGATCATTACCATGCTTCGTAATAACGAAGATGTAAAATACTGCCCGCATGGTCGTCCGATCGCACGACTGCTTTCCCGCAGAGAAATCGAAAAAATGTTCGGACGAATTCAGTAAAGGAGGCTACTGTATGGAATCTATCCGCACAATGCTTTTGGGAATCAGTTTGATTCTTTGTGCTGTTTTAGTCGTTGGTCTTACAATTCTTTTTGCCGAAAGCAATATTTTCCTCTTTGTGTTTCTCCTCGCGTTGGCATCATTCTTACTGGGAGCAGGTCTGCGTTTTGTCTGGGTTGGCTACGATAGTGAGATTGAGCAGTAAGGAGGAAATAGAAAGATGGATAACGTTATAACCATCCTAAAGGGAATCACACTGATTCTAAGCAGCTTATTTGTACTCGGTGTTGCTGATACTTCCTGGGGAGAGCTGCCGGCATGGGGACTATTTATTGTAGGACTTGTTGTTTGTCTGGTCGGATTCCATAATTACAAGATTGATAAAGAATAATGATTTTGAAAGGAGGCAGCCTCATGGAAGCTGCAAAGAAAATCCCGCTTGTTGTGGTGGCAGGTCCGACTGCCTCCGGCAAAACAGCTGCTGCCATTCATATTTGTCAGCACTTTAATGGAGAGGTCGTTTCTGCCGACTCCATGCAGATTTATAAGTACCTTTCCGTCGGTACGGCGAAGCCGGATGAAGAAGAAAAATCCGGCATTCCTCATCATTTGATGGACTTTTTGGAACCCAGTCAGCCTTTTTCCGTAGCGGAGTATGTTCAACTGGCCAAAGAAGCCATTGCTGATATTCATCGTCGTGGGAAACTTCCGGTCGTGGTAGGCGGTACAGGATTGTACATCGACTCTCTGATTTATAACATCCAGTTCAGTGAATCGGACAGCGATCCCAAGCTTCGCGAGGAGCTGCAGCAATATGCCGCCGAGCATGGAAACGAAGCTCTGTGGAATATTCTCAAGGAAAAAGATCCGGAAGCTGCAGATAATGTTCACCCTAACAATGTAGGCCGTGTGGTGAGGGCCATTGAGATGATTGAACTGACCGGAAAAACCAAAACTCAGCAGCTGGAGGAATCCCGCCGTGAACCATCCCCATACGATGTGCTTTATCTGGCTTTGAATTACCGTGACCGACAGACTCTTTATGACCGCATCAATCTGCGTGTTAATATTATGCTGGAGCAGGGACTGGAAAACGAAGCACGCTGGTTGTTGGAGCACGGTTATGCCCCGACGGCAGCACAGGCCATCGGATACAAGGAGATGTTCGGCTATCTCAACGGGGAAGAAACACTTGAGCAAGCGATCGAGAAAATCCAGCAGGGAAGCCGCCGCTATGCGAAACGTCAGTTGACTTGGTTCCGTAGAAATGAGGAAGTTCAATGGCTGTATCCCGATGATTTTGAAGAAAAAACAGACTTTTTGGCAAGTCTTTGCGAAACAGTGTCCAAGTGGAGGAAACTGTGATATACTGATTTGTGAAAGGCTGGTGACAACTGACCATGAAAAAAGACTCTATCCGCAGAAATCTGGCAGTGGTCGGAGCGGGAATCCTGCTTCTGTCCTATGTTGCTTACCAGGTTCTGCGTATCAATAATAAAACCTTTGAAACCCAGACCGCCGAATATGACAGCGTTTCGGAAACGATTCGTACAGAGGGTTTTGCCGTGCGTGATGAATTGACGATTCCGCTGATGGGTGACGGTGTTTTGGTTTATAACTATGACAGCGGTGACAAAGTCGGCATCAAATCGGAACTGGTTTATGAATATGACTCGGAAGAAGCTGCACAAAACAAACAGCGTATGGATGAAATGAGCATTGAACTGGAAAATCTGATGACCATTCAGGACATGCAAGGCGGTGGCAGTTCCAATCTGGAGCTTCTTTCCAACCAAATCAATGAGAAAGCCAATTCATTGATCGATTTAACGGACAGCCGAGTGACCGAAGGTTTGAGTTCCATCAAAGAAGATCTCACTTTTTTGTTCAATAAAAAGCAAGTAGCGCTTCGAGAAGGCGATAGCTTTGAGAAACGAATGACTTATCTGGAAAACCAGCTGGCTTATCTGGAAGAAAGTGCCGGCGAACCGACCCGCATCTTGACCACTCCAGCGGAAGGCTATTTCAGTAAAGTGGTGGACGGTTATGAGAATCTTTACACTGTGGAAGGTTTGGATGGTATCACTCTGCAGGATTTCGATACGCTTTTCGGTATGGAAGCCAGCAGACAGGGTGACTATGTCGGTAAAATCGTGAAAAACCAGAACTGGTATTTTGTTGTTGCTATCGACAACAAGAACATGGAACCCTTCCAGACCAATACTTATGCCACTTTGGATTTTGGTTTTGCTACCGGTGAAACAATCGATGCTCAGATCCATAAAACGTTGTTCTTTGACGAAGAGGACCGCAGCATCGTGATTTTCCGCTGCAAAGACATTGATGAAGATCTGCTGAGACTGCGTCGTCAGTCGGTGGATATTACATTCCGCACTTATTCCGGTCTGAAAGTCAGCAGGGAAGCGCTTTGCTACGAGCAGAGTATTATCGGTGTTTATGTTTTGGAGAGAGACGCCATTGTTCGATTCAAGCCAATCAGTATTATCCGCAATCAGGGCAGCTATGTTCTCTGCGAAGGCATCGGTGAAGATAACAACTGTCTCAAGCGTTTCGATGAAGTGATTCTGAATGGAGGTAATCTGGAAGATGGACAAAAGATCAAATAGCCATGTCACTGCTAATACGAAAGAGCTTCTGGAATCCGTCAGACAAGCTGCCATCGACTGCGGCAGAGACCCAAGTGAAGTGACCCTGATGGCAGTGACCAAGACCGTCGCTCCGGAGCTGGTCAACGAAGCCATTGCAAATGGGATCCATCTTCTCGGTGAAAACCGAGCACAGGAGCTGCTGGAAAAATATGATTCTTACGATAAGGAGCAGGTTGACATCCATTTTATCGGTCACCTCCAGACCAATAAGGTTCGTCAGATCGTTGATAAGGTCAGCATGATTCATTCTGTGGACAGCCTGCATTTGGCACGGGAGATCAATCGCCAGGCTGAAAAACACAATAAAATCATGGACATTCTTGTGGAAGTAAACATCGGTGATGAGGAAAGCAAGTCCGGTGTCTCTGTGTCGGAATTGGAAGAACTTCTTTCCGAAATTGCAAAATTACCGCAAATTTCTGTCAAAGGATTGATGTGTATTCCTCCCGCAAGCAAAAATGAGGAAGAAAATGCCCATTATTTTGCGAAAATGCAGAAAGTCTTTATTGACATGAAACAAAAAAACATGGATAATATTAATATGAGTATCCTGTCAATGGGTATGTCGAATGATTATAAAATTGCGATTCAATACGGTTCCAATATTGTTCGTATCGGAACTGCTTTGTTTGGCGCGAGAAAATAAAAAAGGGGATATGAACCATGGCAATCAAAGACGCCTTCAAGAATCTGATCGGTATTCCTTCCGACGAATATTACAACGATAATGAAGACATCAATGAAACCAACGATGACTTTGTTGATTCTCCAATGATTTCTGCTGTAAATAACCAGAAAAAAGATAAAGTTGTCAATGTACATGCTACCACTCAGCTGGCTGTTGTGCTGGTAAAACCGGAAAACTTCGAAGATGCTTCCGCAATCGCTGACCACCTGAACGAGAAAAAAACCGTTGTTCTCAACCTGGAATCTGCAAATAAAGAAGTATCCCGCCGCATGATCGACTTCCTCTGCGGTGCTGCATACGCAAACCACGGCAAAATGAAACGTGTTGCAAACAATACTTACATCATCACTCCATACAATGTTGATATTATGGGTGATTTGCTGGACGAACTGGAAAACAGCGGCGTGATCTTCTAATATGAATGAACGGGAAGAAAAGCTGTTCAATGACCGCTTGGAAGACCTTGTAAAAGGTGTGCGGCGGGATTGGACGGCACGGTTTACGTTCTTCTTGGATGAGCGTCAGCAGGCGCTGGCAAAGCGTTTCCTGCAGTATTCCGGCTTCCATGATTTCATGTTTTATGGGGGCTTTGAACAGGCAGGGCGTAAGTTGCTTGGTTTATTTCCTGAGTATATGGAGCCCACTGGCTCGGATTTCCCGCTGCAGGCTGTGACGCTCCGCTATCGCTCTGTGGACAAGCCTCGTCATCAGGATATTCTCGGTTCCTTAATGGGACTGAATATCAAGCGTGAGCTGATTGGCGACATCCTCATTGGAGATGAGTATGCCGTCATCTTCCTGCTGGAACCGGCTCATAGTCTGGTCCTCAGCGAGCTGCAAAAGATAGGCAGAGTGGGTGTGCGCTGTGAAAGCGGAGCGCCTGCCGAACTGCCGAAGCCGTACAGTTTGAAGCCAATCAGCGGAACAGTCAGTTCCCTTCGTTTGGATTGTTTGGTGGCTTTTTTCACCAACCTCAGCAGGGAAAAGGCTTCCCAGCTGATACGAAGCGGACAGGTCAGTCTCAACTTCTTTGAAGTGGATGAGATCTCACATCCTGTTGCAGAAGGAGATATTTTCTCCATCCGTGGCTATGGACGTTTTGTACTGAGCAATGTCGGTGGTCTTTCACAGAAAGGTCGTCTGCATTTGCTTGGACATCAATACATGTAGATAATTTTAATTACAATATAAAATGGGGGAATTTAACATGATGACTCCTGATTCTATTGCTAACAAACGCTTTGACAAAGCGATGGGCGGCTACCGCCAGGATGAAGTGGATGCTTTCCTGGAGCAGATCGCCAATGAATTCCGTGCTCTGCAGGCTGAAAAAGACGACCTGGAGAGAAAAGTTGAAGTGCTTGCCAATAAAATTGAAGAGTACCGCGAAGATGAAGACAGCCTGCGCTCTGCACTGATCGGCGCGCAGAAACTGGGCGACAGCGTGATCCGCGAATCCAAATCCAAAGCAGAGACCATTCTGCTGGATGCAAAAGTGGAAGCTGCAAAGATCGTAGAAACTGCTCAGAGAAACGTTGAAATTGAGCAGACTGCTCTCGTGACCATGAAAAAAGAGGTCACCAAGTTCAAAAACCGTATGTTGACCATGTATCGTCAGCATCTGGATCTGATCGCTACTCTGCCTGAATATGCAGACGAGCTGATCGCAAACGAAAATGCAGCTCTGGAAAATGCTCAGGAAGCGGAAGAGGTTTCTGTTCCTGTTGTGGAAGAACCGGTTGCAGCTGCAGAAGAGGAAGTTGTACTGGACTTCTCCGGCATGGAAGAAGAGGAGAAAGCAGAACCTGTTTCTCAGCAGACTATGACTTTCTCTGAGATCCCAACTCCATCTTCCGAAAATAATTCCAAATTCGGACAGTTGAAATTCGGCGAAGGTTTTGACGTTGAACGTGACGAAGGTAAAAAGGGCGGCATGTTCAATCGCAAAAAACATCGCTAAAATATAAGAACTCAAATAGTTAGGAGAGAATAGAAATGGCTCAGGATTACAATAAGACTCTGAACCTTGTTCAGACTGATTTTAATATGAGAGCCGCTCTGCCTCAGCGTGAACCTGGTATGGTTGCAAAATGGCAGGAAGACGACCTCTATCACAAAATGATCAAAAATAACGAGGGCAAACCTCTGTATGTTCTGCATGACGGCCCTCCATATGCAAACGGTGATATCCATCTGGGTACCGCTCTGAATAAAATTCTGAAAGACTTCATCGTTCGTCAGAAAAACATGAGCGGCTTCAAAGCTCCATACGTTCCGGGCTGGGATACTCATGGTCTGCCAATCGAGCTGAAAGCCCGCAAAAAAGCAGGTGTTTCCAGCAATATCTCTGCTGTTGAACTGAGAAAAATCTGCGCAGAATATGCTCTGCACTACGTTCAGACTCAGCGTCAGCAGTTTGAGCGCCTGGGCGTACTGGGTGACTTCGATGATCCTTATCTGACTCTGAAACCGGAGTTCGAGGCAAAACAGATCGAAGTATTCGGTAAAATGGCTACCAACGGCTACATCTATAAAGGTCTGAAACCTGTTTACTGGTGTCCGGAATGTCAGACTGCTCTGGCAGAAGCTGAAATCGAATATGAAGAAGATCCATGCTTCTCCATTTACGTTAAATTCGATGTAAAAGACGATAAAGGCAAACTGGCTGCTCTGGGCGCTGATCTGTCCAAGACTTACTTCGTGATCTGGACCACCACTACCTGGACTCTGCCAGGTAACATGGCAATCTGCGTAGGTCCTGAATACGAATACTGTGTAGTGAAAGCAAACGGCGAATACTACGTTATGGCTCGCGAACTGATCGAAGCTACCATGAAAGCTGCTGATATCGCTGAATACGAAATCATCGGTTCCATTCAGGGTAAAGAACTGGAATACATGGTTTGCAAACATCCATTTATGGATCGTGATTCTCTGGTTATCGTTGGCGATCATGTAACCCTCGACAGCGGTACCGGCTGTGTTCATACCGCTCCAGGTCATGGTACCGAAGACTTCGAAGTTTGCGTAAACGGCTACCCAGAAATCGGTATCGTTGTTCCTGTTGACGCAAAAGGTCATATGACCGAAGCAGCAGGCAAATTCGTAGGTCTGTCCACCGATGAAGCAAACAAAGCAATCGCTGCTGATCTGACTGAATCCGGTCATATGTTTGCTGTTGAAAAAATCGTGCACCAGTATCCACACTGCTGGAGATGTAAACATCCTATCATTTACCGTGCAACCGAACAGTGGTTCTGCTCTGTCGATGACTTCAAAGAGGAAGCTCTGAAAGCAATCGAAGGCATCAACTGGATTCCTGGTTGGGGTGAAGGTCGAATCAAAAATATGGTAAGCACTCGTTCTGACTGGTGTATTTCCCGTCAGAGAACTTGGGGTGTTCCAATTCCGATCTTCTACTGTGAAGAATGCGGTGAGGCTCATATCGACGAAGAATCCATCAAAGCTGTATCTGAACTCTTTGCAAAAGAAGGCTCTGACTCCTGGTGGATCCGTGAAGCATCCGAAATTTTGCCAGCAGGCACCAAATGTAAAAAATGCGGCGGCGAAAAATTCCGTAAAGAATCCGATATTATGGACGTTTGGTTCGACTCCGGTACATCCCATGCTGCTGTTCTGTCCACCCGTGACGATCTGGCTTGGCCATGCGATCTGTACCTGGAAGGCGCTGACCAGTACCGTGGCTGGTTCCAGTCCTCTCTGCTGACCTCTGTTGCTTGGAAAGGCGTTGCTCCTTACAAGAATGTCTGCACTCACGGTTGGGTAGTAGACGGCCAGGGTAAAACCATGCATAAATCTGCCGGCAACGGTATTGCACCGGAAGAAGTTATCAAAGACTTTGGTGCAGATATCCTGCGTCTGTGGGTAGCATCCTCTGACTACCATGCTGATATCCGTATTTCCAATGACATTCTCAAACAGCTGTCTGAGGTATACAGAAAAGTAAGAAATACTGCTCGTTACATTCTCGGTAACCTCTATGACTTCAATCCGGATACTGACTGCGTAGCAGATGACCAGCTGCTGGATCTGGATCGTTGGGCACTGGCTACTATGGATAATCTGGCCAAAGAATGCAATAAAGCATACGAAGAATTCGACTTCCATGCTGTATTTAATGCAGTTCGTAACTTCTGCATTGCAGATATGTCCAACTTCTACCTCGACATTCTGAAAGACAGACTGTATGTAGAAGCTCCAAATTCCGTATCCCGCCGTGCAGCTCAGACTGCTATCTACCGTATCCTGAGAGACCTGACTCTGGTATTTGCTCCTATCCTTGCATTCACCTGCGATGAGATTTGGCAGCACCTGCCAAAAGCTTCTTCTCTCAATGCTGAGGCAGTAATTCTGAACGAAATGCCAAAAGGCGGCGAATACAGCGAATCTGCTGAATTCATGGCAAAATGGGATCGCATCCGTAAGGTTCGTGACGACGTCAACAAAGCTCTGGAAGATGCTCGTGCTGCAAAAGCAATCGGTAAATCTCTGGAAGCAAAAGTAACCCTGACTTGCGACGGCGAACTGTATGACTTCCTGAAAGCAAACGAAGAAATTCTGGCTAACGTATTCATCGTTTCTCAGGTTGCTCTGAACAACGCTGCACCGGCTGAAAAATTCGGCGAAGTAGAAGGTCTCTTTGTTGAGATCTCCAAAGCAGAAGGTCAGAAATGTGAACGCTGCTGGGCTTACAGTGATACTGTTGGTTCCGATGCAGAACACCCAACCCTCTGCGCTCGCTGCAGCAAAATCGTAAAATAATCTGTATGTTTAAGCGGTGCAGTTACGCTGCACCGCTTCTTTTGTGAAAAGAAAGGAGACATCAGATGTATCTTGGATGTCTTATTTTGTCTGTCATTTTGATCATTGCAGATCAGCTGATCAAAGCCTGGGCGTTTACTGATTTGCAGGCAATCGGAACGATTCCGCTGATTCAGGATGTACTGCATCTGACTTACAGTGAAAATCGCGGCGCCGCGTTCAGTATTCTTTATGGTAAAACGGAACTGCTGATGATTGTTAACACAATTCTTATTGTTGTGTTGCTGTACATTCTGCTGAGTAAAAAACTGACTCATCCGCTGGCTGTTTTCTCTACAACACTGATCGTGTCCGGTGGTATCGGAAATATGATCGATCGTCTCATTCGAGAGGGGAGTTTTGTTGTGGATTACATTGACTTCCGTCTGATCAACTTTGCTATTTTCAATTTCGCCGATATTTGTGTGGTTTGTGGTGTTGCTTTACTGTTGTTCTATATGATTTTCATCGAAGGGAAAGAGAGTAAAACAACGGTGAAAGAAGGAAGCGAGAACGATGATTAAAACGGTTACTGCGGAACAGTCCGGTATTCGTTTGGATAAGTGGATTGCAGAACAAATAGAAGGTTACAGCCGATCTGCAGCACAGAAGATAATGGAAAACGGCTCCGTTTTGGTCAATGGAGCTTCCTGCGCTAAGAATTACAAAGTCAAAATGGGAGATTCCATCGAAGTTCCTGACATGATGGAACAGAGCAATGAAATCATAGCGGAAGATATTCCGTTGGATATTGTTTACGAGGATGAACACTTATTGGTCGTTAACAAACCGAAACATATGGTCGTTCATCCGGCTGATGGAAATCCCAGCGGAACACTGGTCAATGCGTTGATCCATCACTGTGGCCCGCTGACCTCCGTGAACGGTGAATTCCGTCAGGGCATTGTTCATCGAATTGACAAGGACACCAGTGGTCTGCTGGTCGTTGCCAAAACCGATGCTGCCTATGAAGGGTTGGCGGAACAGGTGAGAGCTCATTCCATGGACCGCTACTATGAAGCTGTGGTTTATGGCGGCTTTAAAGAAGAGACAGGAACCATCAGCGCTCCCTTGGGACGTCATCCCGTTGACAGAAAAAGACAGGCCGTACTGAAAGCCACTGATCCCAATGCAAGAGAAGCGGTGACTCACTGGTCTGTGCTTCACCGTTACAAAGGGTTCACACACATTCGTCTGAAGCTGGAAACCGGACGCACACATCAGATTCGTGTTCACATGGCATCGCTGAACCATCCCGTAGCCGGTGACCCCGTTTATGGCCCAAAGAAAGTCATCACTCAACTGGAAGGTCAGTGCCTCCATGCGAGAGCGCTGGGTTTTGTTCATCCGATCACAGGAGAACACCTGTTCTTTGAAAGTGAACTTCCGGCATATTTCAGTCGTTATCTGAAAAGCCTTCAGCCAATCGAAGAATAAAACATCGAAAGGGTCTGCAGAACAATTTGTCTGCAGACCTTTTTTGCACATCATACAATTTTGTGTGATAAAAACTTGAATCTATCATCAGAAAGTGCTATACTAAATATGTCTATGAAAATGGAAGTGAGTTTTTGTGTTCTTGCTTCCAATACAAAACATAAGGAGGACGTACCATGAACCAGACACTGAAAAAAGAGCTGTCTATGACTGCTTGCAAAATCCGTATGGGCGCTGTTACTGCCGTACATTCTGCAAAATCCGGTCATCCAGGCGGTTCTCTGTCTGCTGCAGACATCTTGACTTACCTGTACTTCCAGGAAATGAACGTTGACCCACAGGATCCAAAGAAAGACGACCGCGACCGTTTTGTTCTTTCTAAAGGCCATATCGCTCCAGGTCTTTACTCTACTTTGGCACACCGTGGTTTCTTCCCAGTAGAAGAACTGAAAACCCTGAGAAAAATCGGTTCCCGCCTGCAGGGTCATCCTGATATGAAAAAAATCCCTGGCGTTGATATGACCACCGGTTCTCTCGGTCAGGGTATCTCTACCGCTTGCGGTATGGCAAAAGCTGCAAAACTGATGAATAAAGATTTCCGTGTGTACACTCTGCTGGGTGACGGTGAAATTCAGGAAGGTCAGGTTTGGGAAGCTGCTATGTTTGCAGGTCATAACAAACTGGACAATCTGGTTGTTATCGTTGACAACAACGGTCTGCAGATCGACGGCAACATCGCTGACGTATGCTCTCCATACCCAATCGACGAAAAATTCAAAGCGTTCAACTTCCATGTGATCAACATCGATGGTCATAATCTGGATGAGATCGCTGCTGCTTTTGAAGAAGCAAAAACCGTAAAAGGTATGCCAACTGCAATCGTAGCAAAAACCGTAAAAGGCAAAGGCGTTTCCTTCATGGAAAATCTGGCTTCCTGGCACGGCACTGCTCCTAACGACGAACAGTACGAAATCGCAATGGCTGATCTGAATAAAATTCTGGCAGAACTGGAGGCATAATCATGGCAGACATTAAAAAAATCGCAACAAGAGACAGCTATGGTAATGCTCTGGCTGCTCTGGCAAATGAATATCCAAATCTGGTTGTTCTGGATGCTGACCTTGCAGGTGCGACCAAAACCGCAACCTTCAAAAAAGCTTGCCCAGAACGTCACATCGACTGCGGTATCGCAGAAGCAAACATGGTTGGTATCGCAGCAGGTCTTGCTTCCTGCGGTATGATCCCATTTGCAAGCTCTTTCGCAATGTTCGCAGCAGGTCGTGCATTCGAACAGATCCGTAACTCTGTTGGTTACCCACATGCTAACGTAAAAATCGGCGCTACTCATGCAGGTATCTCTGTAGGTGAAGACGGTGCAACCCATCAGTGCAACGAAGACATCGCTCTGATGAGAACCATCCCTGGTATGGTTGTTATCAACCCAGCTGATGACGTAGAAGCAAAGGCTGCTGTAAAAGCTGCAATCGAACACGTTGGTCCTGTTTACCTGCGTTTCGGTCGTATGGCTGTTCCTGTAATCAATGATCACCCAGATTACAAATTCGAGCTGGGCAAAGGTATCGTTCTGCGCGACGGTAAAGACATTACTATCGTAGCTACCGGTCTGATGGTTGCTGAAGCTGTAGAAGCCGGCGAAAAACTGGCTGCTGAAGGCATCGATGCTCGCATCATCAACATCCACACCATCAAACCTCTGGATGAAGAGCTGATCGTAAAAGCTGCTGAAGAAACCGGCAAGATCATCACCATCGAAGAACATTCCGTAATTGGCGGTCTGGGCTCTGCTGTTTGTGATGTTGTAAGTGCAAAATGCCCTGTACCTGTTGTTAAAATGGGTGTTCAGGACGTATTCGGCCATTCCGGTCCTGGCGGCGACCTGATCACTGAATTTGGTCTGCGCGCAGCTAATATCGTTGAAGAAGCAAAGAAAATGCTGAACAAATAGTGATTGTAAGAGCCTCTGAATCCCTCAGAGGCTCTTTTACTAAGAAAGTGATGAAAGTTATGAATGCTGAATTTTGGAGTGCCTTAGAGGAACTTGTAGCAGGTTCTGAAATTATCATCGACCGACCGAAGGGGACGGCCCATCCACGCTTTTCAAGTTTTATCTATCCTGTAGATTACGGCTATCTGAAAGATACGAGATCCATGGATGGTGCGGGAATCGATGTTTGGATAGGCAGTGATGATCGAAAACAAATCGATGCTGTTATGTGTATTGTCGACCGTATGAAAAAGGACTCCGAAATCAAGATTCTTATCGGCTGTACCGAGGAAGAAAAACAGCTGGTGTATCAGACTCATAACGAATCGCCGTACATGAAGGGACTTCTGATTCGCAGAGATCAGAAATAAGGGGGAGAAATAATGGAAGAAAAAACAACAAAAGTTCCAACCGGTTTCAGTGGTTGGGGATTGGATCATGCCAATGACGAAGAACAGTGCAAACTGGCTTTGGCACGTGTGAAAGCGCTGACTCTCGGTGAAAGTGACACCGTCTGCAATCTGTCCAATACAGCAGCTCTGCTGTGGCAGTATTTGAGCAATATCAGCTGGTGCGGCTTCTATCTCATGCGTGACGGAGAACTGGTTCTCGGTCCTTTCCAGGGCAAATCTGCTTGCCGCAGAATTGCTGTTGGCAAAGGAGTGTGCGGTACCGCTGTGGCTGAAGATAAAACTCAGCTGGTTCCAAATGTACATGAGTTTCCGGGGCATATTGCGTGCGACAGTGCATCCAGCTCCGAAATCGTTGTTCCGATCCACCACAATGGAACAGTAATCGCTGTTTTAGATATTGACAGCGCCGACTTTGATCGTTTCCATGAAACCGAACAAAAATATATGGAACTGATCTGCGCTCATCTGGAGGAGCAGTGTGACTGGAGATATTAACATGAGTTTTGATATCGGATTTCTGCCGAAAGAACAATGGAAGGGAACCATCTTGCTGATGGACTATGTAACTTCGACCTATTATGATGTGGAGGTCCAGCGTCAAAAACAAGGATTTTCTGTGAATATCCAGCTTCGCGAATTTCTTGAGCCATTGGTCATCCGTTCGGAAACGTATGATTTTCCGGACAGTTTGTATCAGGACCATTGGGTGGACGCCGAAGCCTACGGCATCCTTCACGAAGGCAAGCTGATCGCGGCCATGGAGCTTTGTCCCGAAAGCTGGTCCAATCGTCTGCGTATGACAGAACTTTGGGTCCATCCTGATTATCAGAAGCAGGGACTTGGTGGAAAACTCATGGACTTTGCAAAGGACTATGTGAGAAAGAAAAAATACCGCACCCTGATGCTCGAAACACAGTCCTGCAATGTCAATGCGGTGGATTTTTATTTGCACAAAGGATTGACGCTCATCGGCTTTGATGCTTGCTGCTACAACAATAAAGACCTGGAACGCAAAGAAGTTCGCTTGGAGATGGGTTGGTTCCCGGAAGAAACTGCATAGAAAAAGAGCCCTCTGAGAGTTCTCAGAAGGCTCTTTTGATTTACAGGGAATGTTTCACTCGGTCACGTTCTTCCGCGCGTTTTGCGTCATTCCAGTGGTCCATCGTGCCAACCAAATAACCGGTAATACGACGGATACGCTCAAACGGAACTGGTTTTAATGTATAGGAGAGATTCACGAATTCGCCATCCAGTTCGATGGTAAGAGCTTCAATGGAACGGTTTGGGTTTTCTTTTTCCACGTGAGCTACATAAGCCAGAATTTCTTCCTGAGACAGTTCGCCATTTTTAACGGTTACCAAATCCAAAACATTTGACATACTCAACACTCCAATCTGTCGGAAAGTATACCTTTTCGGGATATTATTGTATCTTCATCATAACACAATCCATCATGCTTTGCAAGGGCAATTTGCTATTTTAAGAAATCAAGTACCCGTTTCTGGAAGTCGTTGCTTTCGTCGTAGACACCATGTCCATACTGTTCATAAATGTGGCAGTGGGCATTCAGAATTGCCTCCGCAAGCTCGATAGAGCCTTCTACGCCAACGATTTGTTCTTTTGCTGCACCAATGACCAGGGTTTCCGCACTGATTTGTTTCAATAAATCAGTGGCATCATGCGTCATACATGCACGCGCCATGATTTGAAAGCGACGGAAACTTTTTGGCTTGGGATAGAGCGCTAAAAGAGGATAGCAGAGGCGATACTGCTCCAGCTGTTTGCCGGTGTAGGTGCGTTCTGAGGTATCGATGAGCAGCTGTTTCATATTGCGCTGTTCAGACAGTTCCAGCCAACGAAGAATGATTTCGTCCAGCATTTCATTGCTTTTGGGGATCGTTACTGTCAGAATCAGCTTCTCAATTCGCTCCGGGTACAGAGCAGCCAGATGCTGTGCGATCATGCCGCCCATAGAAACGCCGAGAACCGATGCTCTCTCGATTCCCAGTTGATCCATGGCGCGCTTTACATCCTGCGCCATTTCTTTTGTTCCGGCTGTATCTTCCAGAGCTTCCTTACGGCTGAATGCATAGACCTTAAAATCTTTCGCTAAGCTTCGATACAAAAAGGCGAAGGGGAGCGCCATCCCTTTCACTGTTTTCAAACCATCGCCCAAGCCCGGTAAAATGATAAGATTTCTATTGCCGCTGCCAAAGCTGAGATAATTCATTTTATTGCCGTTAAGATCAAGAACGGCATTCTTTGCATGGTACAACATTAGCGGAATACAAAGCCGTTTTTTCGTTTTGCGGCATAGTCAGCGCGAATCTCTTTGACTGCGGCCCAATACATATCATGCAGTTCGGTCGGAGTTTTACCGCTTAAATCCTGATGCTCTAACCAAAGCATGGCAAGAGCTTCTTCGCGAGATGATGGGAAAGCATAAACACTGTTGTCCATTGTTTCAGTCTCCTTTAATCTGTGTATAGTGAAAAACTCCTGAAAAGGACGAGCCTGTTTCAGGAGTTTTCTTGGAGCTTGTGACCCGGCTCGAACGGGCGACCTGCTCATTACGAATGAGCTGCACTACCGACTGTGCTACACAAGCATCAATGCTGACTTGAATATTATAAAACAAATCAGCAGAAAAATCAAGAACTTTCTGTCTCTTATTCCAATTCTGTATTCGCTGCGATCAGGCGCTCAATGGCTTCATCGGTATAGGAGAGGAGATGTCCGAACTCTACCGCAATTTCTTTTCTTGCTGCACCGTAGTATTTTCCTTGCTCGATCAGCTTTTGTTTGCGAACATGCAGCTCAACATAGAGATCCAAATCTTTAGGGTCACGGGCAAATACAATGTTGAACTTGTCCTTGTTCATAGAAATAGGGAAGAGATCCGTCAGCAGGGAATCGTTTTCAACATACATATGATTTCCGTATTTTTCGCAAAGCTGCTGAGCATAATCCAAATAAGAATCTCGTTCTTCTCTGGTATCACAAGGATGAGCAAGAGCAAGTCGCTTTACGCCGGCGCGAACAACTTCATTAAATGCATCCATGACGCCGCACTGATAGGAATATTTGTCCATTTCTTTCATGTGGAAAACTCCTTTCAATTTTAATTTTGTTTACAAACAATCCAAGTTTTACGCTGTTTTTATTCGTTCGGCTGTGTTATACTGTTAACAGATGAAAATTTTACAAGTCAAAGGAGCTTGATTTATGTTTCGGCAAAAATTACAACAATTTATGATAGGGCGTTACGGCGTTGATCAGCTGGGGATTTTCTTAACCGTTACCGCACTGATCTGCAGCCTGCTTGCATCGCTGTTGGGTTTGGGCATCCTGTCTGTGCTTGCTACTGTTTTACTGGTATACAGCATTTTCCGTATGTATTCACGAAACACCACAGCACGTTATCAGGAGAATCAGAAATTCATGCCATACTGGCGAAAAATCAGCAGATTTTTCCTTAAAATCAAACATTGGTTCCAGCAGCTGCAGCCAAAATGGAGAGACCGCAAAACGCACCGTTACTTTACTTGCCCCACCTGTCAGCAGACGCTGAGAGTGCCGAAAGGGAAGGGGAAGATTAAAATTTCCTGTCCGAAATGCAAAACCGAACTGATTCGTAAAACTTAGGGAAGTGTAACAATGTCTGCAATAAAAGAATTTTATAATTTATTTCGTGAGAATCCAAAAGTAGTTGTAACAACCATCATTGGTATGGGAGGCGGAGCCGTTTTAGGGGCTATAGCCTTTTATCAAAACTGGTTAGGATAACAATCTGTTATAAGCCTTGTGCCCAGCACAGGGCTTATTCTTTTGTCTCCAATTCTGCTGCGTGATCACAGAAGTCCTTCATACAGCAGGAGGCACATTTTGGACGGTTTGCAACACAGGTATCACGGCCATGAAGTACGAGTCGATGGCAGAAATCGTTGGCTCTGTCCATTGGCAGAATCTGACGCAGCTGCATTTCCACTTTATAAGCGTCTTTGCCCTTCGTAAGGCCCAACAGATTGGTGATACGAATACAGTGAGTATCGCACACAACAGCAGGTTTATGATAAATGTCGCCAACCACCAGATTTGCTGTTTTTCTGCCGATGCCCGGTAATTTGATCAATTCTTCTACCGTATCCGGCAGTGTGCTGTCAAAGTCGCTGATCAGCATTTTACACATGGCGATGATATCCTTCGCCTTGGTTTTGTAAAGACCACAGCTTTTCACGATATTCTCTACATCAGCAAGTTCTGCGTTTGCAAAGTCCTCCAGAGAGCGATATTTATCAAACAGCACCTCAGTAACGATATTAACACGGGCGTCAGTGCACTGAGCAGCCAAGCGGGTAGAAATCAGCAGCTCATAAGGGCGCTCGTATACCAAGGAACAAATCGCATCAGGATACTGTTTTTCAAGAGCTTCTACGGCAAGCAAGGCCTTATCTTTCAGTTCCATGAAATAACCTCATTTCTATTTATCTTCTGTTTCATCAACAGGGGGAATCGTCTGTACTTTTTTTGGTTTGATTTTGGATAATGGGGAGCTGACAGCCGCATCCTGAAGCTGTCGATTGGAAATGTGTGTGTAAATTTCAGTAGTTCCAAGGTTCTCGTGCCCCAAAATTTCCTGCAAAACGCGAATATCCACGCCGCCATGCTGGAACATAATAGTGGCCGCCGTATGACGCAGTTTATGAGGGGAGATCCCTTTGCCATCTAAACCGGCCTGCTGCAAAGATGTTTCGACAATTTGTTCGACACGGCGTGTTGTCAAACGTTTTCCGCGATTTGAAAGGAACAGTGCATTTCGATCCTCGCGGGAGCAGTTTTCGGGAACTTTGCGAACTTTCAGATATTCTTCCAGAGCCATTTTGCAGGCATCATTGAGATATACAATGCGCTCTTTATTGCCTTTACCAAGGAGTTTCAGTGTGTCATCACGAATATCCGGGAGGTCAATTCCAACCAGCTCAGAAACGCGCATACCACAGTTCAGCATTAAAGTAATCATGCAGTAGTCTCGCTGTGTGAACTTGGATTTTACGGACTCCAGAAGCTGCATAGACTCATCTAAGGTCAAATATTTCGGCAAAGCACGTTTCAGCGCAGGCAGGTCCAGATTTTTCACAGGACTCTCATTGATATGTCCGGCTTTGATCAGATAATTGTAAAAGGAACGAATGCTGCTGACTTTTCGTGCCTGAGCTGCCGCATGGTTGCCGAGCTGATCCATACAGAAATTGATATACGCATAGACATCGGAAAGGGTAACAGCACAAATATCTTTTGCACTGAGATCAGCAATTTTGATTGCTTTGAAGGTATCGTCATTATGCGGTGTGATACCAAGAAGCTTGGTCGCTTTGATGTAACGGAAAAAGGTTCGTAAATCGATGTAATAGCCATCGGCAGTTCGTGCGGAACGTCCGCGAACCGTTTTCATATAAAAGATGAAATCCCGAAGCAAATCAGGACAATCATCGAGAAATTGATTATTTGACATAAGAAACCTCAAATCATTGCAGAATGTTTGATATGGGGAGCTACCCTCATTTTCATTGATGTAATTTCGCTAAATAAAAATTTAGCGAAATTAAGGGTAGGACTTTTTATATATTTACGGTAACTATTGATCTATTTCATTATATCACAAATTTACCACAAATACAGTATGTTTCGACAGTTGCATTGTACAGAAAAAGACTCTGCGTTAAACAGAGTCTTTTCATTGCGCTTTTTGTTTTAATGGTATGATTCCACCGATATCTTGCAGCGGGCCTTTACATAATTCAATAACAGATACATTGTGTTGTGTTAAGAAACGTTGGATCCTATCATGGTCAGGATGTGTATTCAGTTCGCCACAGACAGCTAAGCGATCAGCAGAAATCAATCCACAGCAGCCACCAATAAATCCATGCGAATATCCGGGCAATTCGATAAATCCGGGCTGAATCTGTAAAACATCAAAACCTGCTTTACAACAAGCGGTTGTAATTGATGGATCAGAAGTAATCATAGCATTCTGATTGATTAAAGCTAAATTACATTTGGTGTAGCCTTGTTTTACATGGATTATTTGTGAATTATTTAACAATCCTATTTTTCCTATAATCTCCCGGTTTCCAATAATTTGACTGCTCGTTGACACGAAATCCAGCAAAGCTTCTTGCGGATAGGAGTTGCTTAATTCCGTTTCTGCTTCTTTGACCTGAAATCCATAAGCTTCCAGTAGCTCCCGAAGGTCGCTCTCCCCTTTTGCAATCAGTAGTTGCTCCCCTTCAAAACTGCAAGCTGTAAATCTGCATGAGCCTTCACAGGCTGAGACAGCTTACCATGTTCGGGAACCCGCAAAACTTCAATGCCATATCGATCAAGAGCTTCACAGATTTTACCATATCGAGCGCCGACGGCACACAAAGTAACCTCTCCGCTTGGGTAGTATGGAATTGGAAGAAACTGCTCTTTGTTCATAGGAAATCACCTGAATAATACATCAACATTGTCATAAAATAGCGATATTAGTTCGGAAAGGATTGATTTGATGAATTTACTCCCATGTGGAAAACCCTGCCGTCATCAAAAAGACGGCTACTGCACCATGGAAGGAACACAACCCATTCGTCAAGCCTTTGGAGACTGCCCTTATTTTGATGACTGCCGCGATTCGCTTCCCTTAATGAAGCAGCAGCTGGATCGCTTGAGCCAAACTGGAAACACCCAGCAGCTGGATTTTGGGTTCAAATCCTAAATTAGCGATGCATTGCTTTGGAAGAATACAACGTGCAAAACCGAGACGCTCCGCCTCTCGTACGCGAGCAGCCGCACGGTTGACGGTGCGAATTTCACCCGCCAAACCGATTTCACCGAAGGCAACCATATCGTCGGAAAGTGGTCGATCCAACAGGTTGGATGCTAAAGCAAGAGCAACAGCCAGGTCTGCTGCCGGTTCGTCCAGACGCAAACCACCGATCACATTGATATAACTGTCAAGATTGCCAAAGAAATAGCCACAGCGTTTTTCCAGAACTGCAGTAATGAGAGCCGCACGGTTGTAATCAAAACCTGCAGAAGTTCTTCTGGGCTGTCCGAAGTTTGTCTTGCTCACAAGAGCCTGCACCTCCGCCAGAATCGGTCTGGAGCCTTCCATGACACATGCGACACAGGTACCGGAAACATTCTGTGGACGACCTTCCAGAAGCGCCAGAGACGGGTTCGGCACCTCGACAAGACCACTTTCCTGCATTTCGAAAACACCGATCTCATTGGTGGAGCCATATCGGTTTTTGATAGCTCGCAGGATTCGATAGCTGAGATTTCGTTCGCCTTCAAAGTACAGTACCGCATCGACCATGTGCTCCATGACTTTTGGACCGGCAATGTTGCCGTCTTTATTGACATGGCCGACAATGAAGGTCGGAATTTCCAGTGTTTTTGCAGTGTTGATCAGGAGCTGCGTACACTCGCGGACCTGAGAGACACTGCCTGTCATGGAATTCAATCCGGAGAGATTCATCGTCTGGATGGAGTCGATCATCACAACATCGGGTTTATGCTGATGTATCGCTTCAATGACGGACTCGATGTTTGTGGTAGAACCCAGAAGCAGATTGTCTGTTTCCACACCAAGGCGTGCTGCACGCAGTTTGATTTGGCGCAGGCTTTCCTCGCCGGAGATATAGAGCGTTTTTGCTCCATCGGAGATGCTCTGGCAGATTTGCAAAAGCAAGGTAGATTTACCGATGCCGGGGTCACCGGACAACAGAATGACCGATCCCGGAACAATACCGCCGCCAAGCACGCGGTTCAGTTCACTCATGGAGGTGGTATAGCGGTTTTCTTCCGAAGAATCAATTTGTTTCAGGGTGCTGATAACGGTCGCCGTGACCGGGGCGGAACTTTTGCCTTTTCCCACAGGGGTTGTATCCTGCACGGTCTCCTCCAAAGTGTTCCAACTACCGCAATCAGGGCATTTTCCCATCCAACGAGGCTGCATACTTCCGCACTCGGTGCAAACATAATAGGTCTTTGCTTTTGCCATAAATCAGCACTCCTTCACTTCTTACTGTGCTTATTATAGCAGATTAGGATTCAGAATAAAAGTCCAGCAATGCGAGATACAGAACATGGGCAACTTTCTTTTGGTAGGTCTCATCACTGAGCAATGCCGATTCGTCCGGGTTGGATAAAAAACCACACTCTACCAAAACAGCAGGAATTTTTGCATTGTACAGCAGAAACAGATTATCTCCTGCTTCTTTGATTTGTCGCGTATTGTCCAGCTGGATGTGCTTCTGAAAAGAATTTTGTATATTCTGCGCCAGTACCTGAGAACTTACATGATTCGGACTGAAAAAAATCTGTGCACCACGACAGGATGCGTCTGTGTACATATTTTGATGAATGCTTATAAACAGCGCTGTTGGGTGTTGCTCGATGATGTTCATTCGATTGTACATATCGGAGCGTTTCTGTCCTGCAATGCTTGTTTCTTGCGGGTCGTGGATCGAATCATCACTGTCACGGGTCAAGATCACATCGAAACCATTGAGCTGCAATAATTCCTGGAGTTTCAGCGTAATTGATAAGTTGATATGCTTTTCCACAATGCCATTGATTCCGACTGCACCACCGTCCATGCCTCCGTGCCCCGCATCTAAAATGATCTGTGGGCGCTGTTGATACTGTACATACGCGGGCTTTGCTTCTGCATGAAAACGGATGACAGAACAAACCGAAAACAATACGAGAATACAACTCAATGCGGCGCAGAATAACTGCCGAAGTGACGGATGGCCTCCAATGATCTGCATCAAACTCTCCCCTTCCTGTTCATCTACTGGAATGTATGCGGAAAGCTTTGAGCTTATGTGGTAGAATTCCGAACAGCAGCATGCTATAATAGAAATGATCGAGGTGATTTCATGGATAAAAACGATGAAATTCTGGAGAAGGTATATCGACTTCTCTCTGCCTATAAAAACGGACTTCTCGGCGGTGAGAAAATGCCGGAAGATGAGAATCCGCACTTGCCAAAGGATTCCTGTGAAAATTATATGTACTTCACTCTGCCGATGGCTTTGAATTATCAGCGCAATTCCTATGTTTTATGGGAATGTGCTCATCGTATGTATAATGACACAGAAGCGCGTGCCGTTTTTAACAGCAGAGAAGTTTGTTCCATGTCTGAGGAACAGCTGCGTGAGCACCTCGTTCGGTATAAAGTTGCCTTGCAGCCCAATAAACAGCCGCTCATCTGGAAAAAACTCTGTGAAACCATTGAACATAAGCTGGATGGTGATATTCGAAATCTGTTTGTGTGGAATGATTTCTCCGTCAGAAAAATCAAGACTTACATACAGCAAAATAAAAAGGATTTTCCTTATCTCGGCGGTAATAAAATCTGCAACTACTGGCTCCATGTGATGGAACAATACACTGATGTGGTATTTACTGACAGAGAAAATATCACAGTTGCTCCCGATACTCATGTCATCCAAGCCAGTCAGAAATTGGGGCTTATCTCAGAAACAGAAGCACAAGCTTCCAACGTACAGCTTCTTCTTGCACAAAAATGGTCCGATCTGCTGCAAGGAACCGAACTTGTTCCCATTGATATCCATACACCTATGTGGCTTTGGAGCCATGGAAAATTCAAAATCAAGATATAAAAAATCCACCGTATAAAATACGGTGGATTTTTCTTGTGTTAAGGATTAGCAGCCGATGTAGAGCAGCAACAGTTTGATGGTGTTTTCCAGAGCGGAATAGTGGGTACGTTCCATACCGTGGGAAGCATGTACGCCAGGACCGATCAGACCGCCTTTGATGTTATTGCCGCCTTTGAGAGCTGCGCCAACGTCAGAGCCGTATCTTGGGTAGATATCAACTGCGTATTTCAGGTTGTTTTCTTTTGCCAGGTTGATCAGCTGAGTAGTCAGTTCGTAGTCGTATGGACCACCGGAGTCTTTTGCACAGATGGATACGTCGTATTCGGTGCAGTTCAGATCCAGACCGATGCAGCCCATATCAACAGCGATCATTTCGTTTACATCTGCTGGCAGGTAGGAAGAACCGTGACCAACTTCTTCGAATACGGAGATGATGATCTTGATGTTGTTCTTTGGTTTCAGACCTTCTTCTTTCATGATTTTCAGAAGGGTCAGCAGACAAGCAACAGAGCCTTTGTCGTCGATGAAGCGGGATTTCAGGAAGCCGCTTTCGGTAACAACAGTTTTAGGATCGTATGCAATGTAGTCGCCGGAGCAGATGCCCAGAGCTTCTACGTCAGCTTTGCAGTGAACCTGTTCGTCGATGCGAACGATCATGGTTTCATCGTTTCTTGGAGAGGAAGCAGCGCCCGGATGAACGTGAACAGCAGCTTCTTTGCACAGGATGGTACCGGTGTAAACTTTACCGGTACGGGTGATGATGTTACAGTATTCGCCATCCAGAGTGTTGAGGATAGGACCGCCAACGGTGGTGAAGCGCAGATCGCCGTTTGGCAGAATGGAGCGAACCATCAGACCCAGGGTATCAACGTGAGCTGCAAAAGCAGTGCAACGGCTGGTATCTTCGCCTTCAACAGTGATGATGCCGCAGCCTTTTTCGATGCGTTCGAATGGATAGCCCATTTCTTCCACGATTCTGCGAACTTCTTCCGTTACATTCCAGTAGTAACCAGAAGGGCTGTCGATGGACATGATTTTTTTAGTGACATCAAAGAGATAGTCTTTATAATTTGCTACATTAACCATAATGAAAATTACCTCCCTACATTAGTATTTTTATTATAGACCACTTGCCATGAAAATGATAGACCTTTGTACATTTTTTGTCGAAAAAGACGAAAAGTTGATAATTTTTCATATAAAAAGACCTACCCTGATGTTTGCTCAAGGTAGGCCTTTGCATTATTTCAGTTCTACAATCGTAACGCCTGACTCGCCTTCGCCATAGACGCCGAGGCGGAAGGTGCGCACCATTTTGTGTTTTTTCAGATGACTGTGAACCGCGGGTCTCAGAACACCGGTTCCTTTACCGTGGATGATCGTCACATTTTTCACGCCGGAGAGCACACAGTTATCAATGTACTGATCCATGGTCATGAGACCTTCCTCCACATTCATTCCGCGGAGATCCACTTCGCTGCTTGCGCTGCGTTCGCTGCGGCTGGTAATGGATTTGGAAACAGAGCCGGTCTGCTGTTTGTGCTGTTTATGCGGTTTGCCGTTAAGGGTAACGCCACCTTTTTTCTCTACAAGGCGAAGCTCATCAACAGCAACTTTGGTTTTCATAATGCCTGCCTGAACCATAACACGGTTGGAACTATCCACTTCAGAAAGAACAGTGCCTTCCTGCTGCAGTTTGACAATGAGAACGGTGTCGCCTTTTTTCAGCGGACGAGGCAGAACGTATTCTTCCTGCAGAGTACGGATAACAGGATTTGCAGTATCGGTGATTTTGTTCATCGCAGAACGATAACCGGCTTTTGCGCCCTGCACCAGTTTGGAAAACTCCTCGCTCTCCTTCTGGCGACGGATATCATCCAGTTCCTCCAGCAGTTTCTCGGATTCTGCACGAACAGAAGAAACAATACGATTAGCTTTATCCTGCGCAGCCTGCAGTTCTTTTTCCATATCGCGGTTAACGCGGATTTTGTATTCTTCCCAATCCTGCTTGTCCTTTTCCTGCTGACGACGGAGCTCAGAAACGGTTTCTTTTTCTTTCTCCAGTTCTTGACGGGCAGCATCCAGCTGTGCAATAACATCTTCAAAGCGGCTGTTGTCGGTGGAAATATTCTGACGGGCAGCTTCAATGATGCTTTCGTCCAGACCGAGGCGCTGGCTGATGGCAAACGCATTGGATTTACCCGGGATACCGATCAGCAGACGGTAGGTTGGCTTGAGGGTTTCTACATCAAATTCGCAGGATGCGTTCTGTACGCCTGGAGTCTGCAGCGCAAATACTTTCATCTCCGCATAGTGGGTGGTTGCTGCGATTTTCGCACCGTATGCACGGAGACGTTCCAGAATGGAAATTGCCAGCGCCGCACCTTCGATCGGGTCGGTACCGGAACCAAGCTCATCCAGAAGAACCAGGCTTTCATCATCGGCTTCTTCGATGATGGAAACAGTGTTGGTCATATGGGCAGAGAACGTAGACAAACTCTGTTCGATGCTCTGCTCGTCACCGATGTCAACAAGAACCTTCTTGAACACAGAAACGGTGCTGTTCTCGTTAGCTGGAATCATCAGACCACACATTGCCATCAGGGTCAGCAGACCGATGGTTTTCAAGGTAACTGTTTTACCACCCGTATTTGGGCCGGTGATTACGAGGGTATCGAATGTTTTGCCCAAAGTCACATCGGTTGGAACGACCACTGCAGGGTCGATCAACGGATGACGGGCTTTTTTCAAGTCGATCTCGCCGTTTTCCACAAGGTTCGGCACAGAAGCCTTCATCTTGTAAGCAAGGGTTGCTTTTGCAAAATACAGATCGATCTCAACCAGCAGCTCATAGCTGGAAATGATAGACTGAGAATATACGCCGACTTCCGCGGAAAGCTCCGCAATAATGCGCTCGATTTCACGCTTCTCTTTTGCTTGCAGAACTTTGATCTCATTGTTGGCTTCTACAACAGCCATAGGCTCTACAAAAATGGTTGCACCACTGGCAGAGGTATCGTGAACAAGACCTTTCACTTCGGAGCGGTACTCTGCTTTAACTGGGACAACAAAACGTCCGTCGCGCTGGGTGATGATAGTCTCCTGCAGGAATTTGTTCTGGGACGGAGAATGGATCATTTTGTCCAGTTTATCGCGAATACGGAGCTGTGCCGCATTGATCTTGCGGCGAATATCCCCCAGTTCTTTGCTGGCAGTATCGGATACTTCCTCTTCAGAAACAATGGCATTGCGAATTGCGTTTTCCAGTCCCTTGTTCGGATACAGATATTCAAACAGTTCGTCCAGAGAGGTTCTGGAAACGTCACAGCGGTTTCTCCAGTCCTTCACGGAGCGGATGTTGGCCAGCACAGAGGCAACAGCCATTAACTCACCCAGGGAAAGGTTGGAACCTTTTTCCGCACGAACCAGCGCATCACAAACATTTTTCAGTCTATGTATGGTTGGCGCCGCATAGCGTGCGGACAAAGCATGAGCATCCGATGTTTTCTTCATCAGAGCCTGTGCTTGATAGAAATCCGTCACCGGACGAAGATTCAAAGCCAGCTTGCGGCTGTCCTCACAGCTGCATTGATCCGCCAAGCGCTGCAATACCTTGTCCAGCTCCAGTGTACGGTAGTATTTTTCGGAATGAAGCACGTTCAATCCTCCTTTCGTTCAAACAGAAGGAGTTTATAACAGTGTATGATAGAAATCCAGCGTGGAAAATGTTTTTTCCAGCTGGCAGAAAATATATTGCTCAGTAATGGCAGAAAGACGCTTGAGAGCCTGCTCCGGCAGAGCAAAGGAAAACAGCTTTTCCATCGGTGCATAAATGATATGACGCATCGCAGCCAATTCTCCCGGAGTCAGCTGAACGGTAAGCTGTCCATGGATTTGGCCGATGCAGTCATTACAGACGATGGAACCTTCTTTCGGAAGGAAGCAGAGGCTTTTTCCCTCTGATTCTCCGCAGCCTGCACAGCCCAACAGATCCGGCATATAGCCGGACAGGGCCATCAGCCGCAGCTCAAAGAGAGGCTTGATAAACTGCACCGTACGCTTCCCGTTTTCCAGCATGGCAAGACAGTTGAGGAACAGCCGCACATATTCGTTGGGATCCTCCCCTTCCTCCGGAGCAAGCTCAATGAGCAGCTCCGACAAGTAGGAAGCCAGAGAGACTTTCTCGATATCACTGCGGATCCCAAAGAAAACTTTATTGCTGCTGGCTGTGTTGATGGAGTAGCGTTCCTTTGACTGGAACAGCACGAAGTTTGAGTAAGTGAACAGCTCCAGCGCAGAGCCCATGCCTTTGGAGATCCGCTGTCTATTGCGGGAAAATGCAGTGATGACACCTTTTTCCCTCGTCAGAATCGTATAGACACAATCGTCATTTCCAAGATTTTTTACTTTCAGAACGATCCCGTCGGTCGAAATCAGCATACGGCAGTTCACCTTCTGTTCCTGTATAATCAGTCAGGCGGCAGTACTGCAAGTAGTCTGAGATACTGCCTGTTTCTTCAAAGCGTTTCCACGCCAATTCCCGCTTGTTCATGGCCAAACCTCCTTACAGTAGAAGTTTACCCTTGAACGCTGGGAAGTATGGCTGTCAAATTTAGTTAAAGCCCAGATCTCTCATGGCAGAAGAACTGTTTCTCCAGTCTTCACGGATCTTGACCCACAGCTTCAGATTGATTTTGCAGTCCATGAAGCTTTCGATTTCGACACGGGCTTCACTGCCGATCTTCTTCAGCATGGAACCCTGTTTGCCGATGATCATGCCTTTGTGACTGGATTTTTCACAGAGGATGGTCGCGTCGATGTCGATGATATTTTTTCCTTCGCGCTCTCTCATGCGTTCAATGATAACGGCAGTACCATGAGGGATCTCATCGCGCATATTTTTCAGAACTTTTTCGCGGATGATCTCGCCAGCAATCACTTTTTCAGGCTGGTCGGTCAGAGTATCTTCGTCAAAGAAATGAGGACCTTCCACAGCCTGCGCTTTGATTGCTTTCATCAAGATATCAATGCCGTCGTTTTCCTGTACGCTGATCGGAATGATCTCTTCAAAATCATAAAGCTTCTGGAATTCCAGCAGTTTTGGCAGCATGACAGACTTATCTTCCAGCAGGTCAATTTTATTCATTGCAAGAATTGCCGGAATATGCATGGTTTTCAGAGTTTCGATCAGCTCTTTTTCAGCGTGGTAAATCTCGCCAAAAGCTTCGGTAACCAAAACAGCACAGTCCACATCGCCGATGGAATCGCCGACCTGTTTTACCATGTATTCGCCCAGTTTGTTCTTTGCTTTATGCAGACCCGGAGTATCGATGAACACCAGCTGAGTTTCTTCCTCAGTGAGAACACCGGTGATGCGGGTACGGGTAGTCTGCGGTTTATCGGAAGTGATAGCGATTTTCTCGCCGATCAGCAGGTTCATCAGAGAAGATTTGCCAGCGTTCGGCTTACCAATGATTGCAACAAAGGCAGATTTGGTATTCATTGCTTCGTACATTTCATTCATCATGATTTATTCCTCATCCATTACATAGCTGCCGTCGCGTTTCAGACCCAGCTTATTGAGAACCTGTTCCTCTTTTTCGCGCATGCGGACTGCTTCAATACCTTCGTTTTCGTGGTCGTAGCCCAGCAGATGCAGCATGGAGTGTACAGTCAGGAAACCGATCTCTCGACGCAGAGAATGGCCGTACATTTCAGCCTGCTCAATCGCTCTTGGTACAGAAATGATGATATCGCCCAGTAACAGAGCACCGGTCTCCATATTCACATCATATTCGCCGTTTTCACCCAGAGGGAAAGAAAGCACATCGGTAGCGGAATCTTTGTTTCTGTATTCCGCATTCAGTTCGCGGATCTGTTCGTTGTCAACGAAAGTAACGCTGACTTCTGCAGGGTCGAAGAATTCCTCCATCAGCAGCACTGCACTGCAGCAGCGGCGAACCAGAAGACGGATGCCGGTTGGAATTTTGACAGCATTCTGCTGATTGGAAATATATACTTTCACACGTTCCATTTAGCGGGAAGCCTCCTTGTTATTGTATCGTTCATATGCTTTGATGATATCCTGTACCAGTCTGTGGCGGACAACGTCACGCTCTGTCAGACGGCAGATGGCAATATCATCGACTTTTTTCAGTACTTTGACCGCTTCGATCAAGCCGGAGCGTCTGGAGTCCGGCAGGTCGATCTGAGTCACGTCACCGGTGATGATGGCTTTGGAATTGAAGCCCAGACGAGTCAGGAACATTTTCATCTGTTCCGGAGTGGTGTTCTGTGCTTCGTCCAGAATGATGAAGGAATCATCCAGTGTACGGCCTCGCATATACGCCAGAGGAGCAACTTCAATGGCGCCTTTCTCGAGGTTTCGCTGGAAAGTTTCCGGGCCCATCATTTCGAAGAGCGCATCGTAAAGAGGACGCAGATATGGATCGACCTTATCCTGGAGGTCACCAGGCAGGAAGCCTAGCTTTTCACCGGCTTCTACTGCAGGTCGGGTCAGGATGATGCGGCTGATCTGCTCATCACGGAAAGCTCTCACAGCCATAGCTACTGCCAGATAGGTCTTACCGGTACCGGCAGGACCGATACCGAAGGTCAATGTGTTTTTATTGATTGCGTCCAGATAAGCTTGCTGACCAAGAGTTTTTGCCTTGACCGGCTTACCTTTTACGGTAACGAGAATGCAGTTATGGTTGATCTGATTCAGGCTGCCTTCGGTTCCTTGGTTGACCATGGAAACCACATAGAAAATATTTTGTTCCGACAAAGAATCGCCTCGGCGGATCATGTCTAGCAGTGCGTTGATGGCACGGTTTGCTTTTTCCACAGATTCCGCTTCGCCGGAAATTTTGATTTCCGTACCTCGGCAAACAATTTTCACGTTAAACTGTTCTTCCAAGATGCGGATATTCTTATCGTAATTGCCAAAGAGCATCAGGATGTGCTCTGCTTTTTCAATATTCAGTACCTGTTCGATGTTTCTCACCTCATAAAGGATTTGTGATTTACTGCACAACTGCATACTTGAAATATATTATATCACATTTTCTTTGTAAAAGCAAAGTTTACTGCTATTCTTCACTAAGAAAAGTGTTAATTTTCTGTGTCTTTTGTCTCCATTTGAATGGGGATTTCCTCGGCCGTATCTTCACGGCAGAGCAGTTTTGCACTTAGAATAAACTTACTTCCCTGCACATGACCTTTCAGTTCTTCATCTATCACAGTAATTTCCTGCCGCTCCAGATGTCGCTTTAACTCGCTTAGTTTCAGCAAAGCCAAATCTTTCGCACGCTGCGCGTCACAGTTTAATTCAACGGGAACTGCGGGAATGTATTGCTTGACACGAATCTTCAGTGGAAGTTCAACAGCAAATAAGCGAATCGGTTTGTTGCGCACCGAATAAAAATACTGTTCATCCCCGCTTTGGTAGACCCCGCTTTCGACCAAGCCATTCTCTGTGGAAAAGTCACCGCTTCGAGAAAGAGCCTCTAAGCTAAGCGGGATCTCTGTTCCTCCAAATAGCAAAGAGTATGTATTTTCCACACCGCCCAGCGGAAGCAATTCTTTCGATTTCATTGGAATTTCGATACGCTCATCTTTGGTATATTCTACAACTGCCTTGGCTCGCGCATGGCGATAAATGGTCCTGCCATGTCTGTCCTGCAGTATTCCTGCGGAAATCAAGCCCCCCTCTTTGATCGTATCCCCAACCTTAACCAAACGCTGACCGTCGTAAACTTCCAGCTCCACGATACGGCCTGCTTTTGTTGAAATTACATTGCAGGGCGTTTCTTCATCGATGAGAAACGGAGGCTCCACCCGCTCTACGATTTCGATCTCCGCCACTGTTCCTAATAAATTAACTGCCGCCCAGGAAACTTCCTCCAGCTTGAGAGTGATTGTATCAGCAAGTTTGATCACATCCAGACTGCCTTTCCATACCCCGGGTTTCAGCCCCTGTTTTTCCACAACCTCGATGACATCTGCAGTTGAGACCGTCTGATTTCCTATCACTTCGAGGCGCCATACAAACTGCTGTGACAGAAGCAGTAAGGCACATAAAAATAAGGATCCCGCTCCGATACCCAGACGCTTTTGATATTTTCTTCTTAGCTTCGGAGCCCCGCTTAACTGGTTGTTGTACCATTGGAGCTGGACCTTTTCTGCGATTCGCTTCAATGCCTCTTCGTTCGACTGCAGTGTTTTTCCGCAAAAAGAATGTTCTTCTCTCTGTCCGTCCCAAATGGGGATCCGTGCTCTTGCCGACAGATTCAAAAAGCGTTCCAGATATTTTCCTTCCACTCGGAATTCCAATGTTCCGCGCACAAAGCGCAATAATTCAATCAGCAAGATATCACCTCACTAAAACAAAAAATCCAAATGCTCGATGTTTCCGCTCAAAACAATACTGTCCTGCGTCATCGCACAAATCTGCAAAGCTCTGCCTTGAAAGCGGAGAATACAGTCTGAAGCGTTGACCCTCACCTGTTTATCTGTGTATTCCAGGATTCCACCACAATCCTCAATAATGACCTCCCGGTTTCCGTTAAACTCCAGATGAACCTGCTGCTTCAATAACTGCTGAAAAGCCTGTTCCATGGGATGACTCTGCTTGGCTGCCATATTCATACCTCCTTTTCAGTATCTTTGAATTATATGAGCGCAGCTCTCTCGTTATCCGCTTCTAAAGCCAACTGCAGCACCATAAACTGACAAAAACGAAATAAGGTGGGTACTAATTTGCTCAGGAAAATTCATCTCGTCGATTTTTTATTCTTATGTCTCTGCGGATTATTCGCGGAGCAATTACTTTTCAACAGCCCTGTCATCAGCCGTTCCATGGCAGATTCTCTGAAGCTTTGCGTAGAAACGATCATTCCGTCTCTTTTCTGTTTTATGGTCCTGACTTCTTTTCTGTCAAACAGCAGCTTGGGAAAATGGCTGTCACTGCCCATGCTTCCGCTCTGCCGCTTACTGTGCCTTCCTGTCAACTGCGGAGCAGCATTGATCCTGTGCTTTCTGGGTGGCTATCCAGCAGGAGTGAAAGCACTGTCTGACGCATGGCAGCGCAGAGAGATCGACGACAAAACATTACAGAGAATGCTTTTATTTGCGATTTGCCCTGCTCCTTCTTTTGTCATTGTCACAGTTGGCTGTTATTTTCTTTGTAATCAGATGCTTGGATGTTTGCTCTACGGCGCGCAGGTTCTTTCTGTACTGTTTCTTGCCTTGGTCAGTTCTGTTCCTGCTTCTGTACAAAGCAAACAGAAGCTATCCCGCACTCTTTTTCAGGGTGAGTGCTTACCCTATGATCATGCCCTTGTCGAGGCGGTTCTGTTTTCTTCCCGTACTTTGCTTGGAATGTGCGGATATATCGTTTTCTTTGCTGTGCTTAGCTCCTTATTGGCCCAATTCCCGCTTCCCACAGAAGTACTCACTATATCTTCTGCTGCTTTGGAGATCAGCGGAGCTTGTGGAAAACTTGCTGTGTTGTCTATTCCGCACCGGCTGAGCGTATTATCCTTTTTCCTTTCTTTCGGAGGATTGTCTGTACAATTTCAATTAAAAAGTATTCTTGGAAATTGTCCTTGCTCTTTTCTTCGTTTATTTCTCGGAAGAATCGCCCATGGGCTTTGCTCTGCGGTTTTTACAGAACTGTTGCTTTCTGCCTTTCCTCAGACAGCAGCGGTCTTTTCAGCAGATGCTTCACCCCTCCCTCTTTCAAACGCATCGACTCCGCTCCTGAGTCTTTGTTTGATTGGAATGATTTGCATTCTCCTGAATGGCTCCCAAAGAAAAGTCGCAGCAAAAGAATAAAATTAACAGGTGATTCCGCTGAAAAAAGGTAGCATTTTGTTTCTGTTTTTGGTAAAATAAATATATATGTCAATCAACGCAAGGAGACGTGCATATGTTTCGTAGTAAATTATTTGGCAGTCGCATTGAGCCTGCCTGTGAATATTGTAAACTCGGAGAGCCCTCCAGTGACGGACAGATGATCCTCTGTCGCAGCAAGGGCATTGTTGCTCCGTATTTTTCCTGCCGCAAATTCAGTTACTGCCCCCTGAAGCGTGTTCCAAAACGCGCTCACCAGCTGCCGCAGTTTTCTCCGGAAGATTTCAGTCTCTGATCTCCGGTTTACTTTCAGCTTAAACGATTGGAGGCGACTTCAATGAAAATAAAACATCGCTTGTGTGCGGCTTCTTTGGCTGTCTGCTGTTCTGCAGCTTTGCTGCTTCCGGCTTTTGCAAGCGAAACCGAAGCAGATGCTCCGGATCAGGCTGCATTTTTCGGAACCAGTGATGCACAGGTTCGTGGCTTGCTCTTAGACTGCAATGATAACCGTGACTATCCGGAACAGCCTGAGAGCACCGCTGCTGTTCTTGGCGGCAATGCTGATGAGATTGTCAGCTTCGCAAAACAACATCAGTTCAATACCCTGTTTTACGAGATCAGTCCCCGTGCCGATGCAGCTTATCGCTCCAACTATCTGCCAAGCAGCCGCTATATTACCTCTGAGGAGGGCGGTTTCGTTCTGACAGATCCTTTGGATGTTCTTTTGGAAACCGCAGACATGGAAAATCTGAATGTTGTTGTTTCTCTGTCTCTGCTGTATGCGGGCGAAGTCGGCGACACATTCTCTGCGGAAAGTCCGGTCATCCTGCATCCGGATTGGTTCATTACCCGTGGAAGCAGTCTTTACTTTGACCCAAGAAAAGAAGAAGTTCAGGAATTCTGGATCAGTGTACTGACTGAGCTTGTGGAAAACTATAATGTTGACGGTATTGTTTTGTCCGATTTGGATTGTTTTAAAGAAATCGATTTTGTCGAATCAACGCAAGAACTTGCCGATCGCTGCATTGATGCGATCCACCGCATCGAACCCAATATGTCCTGTGGTGTTTCCGTTTCCTTTGCTGCTGCCGATCAGGAATTGTGGCGTTTTTACATTAGCGGCAAAGCTGATTATATCAACTTTGTGATTCCGGAAATGTCCGTTTCTTTGGAAGCCGACAAAGATTACAGCTACTATCTGGATCTGTGGACAAGCTTCCTGCGCAACAGCGGTGTGCGTCTGTACACCATGAACTTTGCCAGCATGCTGCGACAGCCTTTAGTAGGCGCTGAATGCTTTGGCGATGAAAGAGAGCTGACATATCAACTGTACGCCAATGCAGTGGAAGGCGCCAGCGGCTACATCGTTCACTCTTATCGTGATCTGAAGGATCTTCGCAGTATCTATGCTGAGGAACTGAATCTGGTTCCTGACAGCGCCAACAGCGCAGATTATAAACTGGACTATGATAAACAACCTGCTTTATCGTTAGCTGTCGATGAGTCAATGCAGTACACCTCTTATCGAGAATACTACCTTTCCGGCCGCTGTGACCCGACCAAGCCGCTCTATATCAACAATGAGCCTGTTGACCCTCAGCTGATCAGTCCAAATGGCTTCTGGGGTGTTTCCGTGGATTTGGAACGCGGCAGCAATCATTTTGTGGTGCGTCAGGAAGCAGAATCTGTGCGTGTCAATGTGTACTCCTCCATCCGAACTCCATACCAAACAACGATGCTCGAAGATATCCAGGCAGCTTCTGTGTATCCACAGGCAAACGAAGCACTCTATGAAGGTGAGATGCTTCATCTGTCCTGTATTGCCCCTTACGGCGGTTCTGTTATGGCTTTCCTGCAGAATCAAACCTATCATCTTCTGCCACAGGAAGACTGCAGCGAAGAGGATATCGGAAAAGCAGTGGAATACTCCCTCGATATTTATCCGGAGTATATTGACTCGACACAGACAGTCAATTTGGGCAAAGTCAGCTACATTTTAACTTATAAAGACTTCAGTTCCAAATATCGTTCGGAAGGACAGCTCTATATGGTGGGCAGCGGCAGCCGTCTGGCTGTTGAAGTGACTGACTCCATGGGGCGTGTTTATCAGAATATCGAGGAGGACGCCTTGATCTGCAACCTGCCAAGCGGCGCCTGTGACTATGCCGCAGCTGTAGAAGATTCCGACTACTATCGTCTTTACTCCGGCGGTTACATTCATAAAAAAGACGTTTCCATCCTTGAAGGTTTTGTCGATATCCAGAAATCCATCGAAGCTGTCGGTATTCAAAGCCATGATCGTGGCGAGAATTTCATTTTTGTTGGCGGCGAAGGACTTCCATATTACATCAGCTTCAATGAAAACTCCGACATCCTCACGTTCCAGCTGAGCAATTTGGTTGATATTCCATCCAGCCTTTCTCATCTGGCAAGTAAAATGTTCGATTCCATTCAGGTGAATAATGATGAGGAAAAAGGCAGCTGTACCATTCGTTTGCATTTGGCAGAAGGTCAGGAACTTTGGGGCTATCAAGTCGAATACAGCGAAGGTAACCTCTATCTTAAATGCAAAACCCCTCCGACCATCAGCAGCAACTCCTCCAAACCATTGCAGGGCATTTCTGTGGTATTGGATGCAGGACATGGCGGTTCCGATCAGGGCGCTATGAGCGTTTGGGGCACACAGGGACCAATGGAAAAAGACATTACGTTAGCTTATGCACAAAGTCTGCGCCGCAGATTGGAGAGTCTGGGTGCTGAGGTTTCCCTGACCCGCTCCGATGATTCCACAATGGATGAAGAGGATCGCATTTTGTACAGCGCTTACAAAGACGCCGATCTCTATCTCTCCTTCCACTGTACTGCAACAGAAAGCAACGTAAACGGTCAGGCTGTCAGCGGTCTCAGCGTTTACTATGACAATGAAATGTCCTACGATTTGGGACGACTGTTGTATCGACAGCTCACTTCGCAGCTGAAGCTCAAAAACAATGATTTGTCCAGTAACGATCTGTCGGTCATCAAGGTTCCCCTGGCACGCGCTGTAATGATCTGTCCAGGTGTTCTGACCAATCCGTTCGACTACGAAAGAATGACCGATCCGGTGGAAATCTATAAAACAACCTGTCTGATCAGCGATTCCTTGATTGATTACATCCGTATGCATTAACAAAAGCCCGGTCAAACTTGTCAAAGTTGCCCGGGCTTTTTTGTCGATTATTTTTATAAACTTTGCTTGGAAAACAGCAAAAGTATGCTATAATTGACTTGACAAAACTGCACAGTATGCTGTTGCAGAACACTGAGAAAAGACGGTGATTTTATGAAACCAGTAATTGGTATGACCGCTATGGCCAATGAGGACTGCGGTAAAGTTTACAGATGCAATCAGACTTATGTACATGCAATTTTGAATGCAGGCGGTATCCCTGTTCTCCTGCCTTCCAACGGTGCAGACGAAGACTATGCTGCACTGGCAGAAAAATTGGATGGTCTGCTCATCCCGGGCGGTGCCGACGTAAACCCTCTGCTGTACGGTGAAGAAGCTGTTCCACAGGTTACCATGGCCCGCAGTGCTGACGATACCTTTGAATTTGCAATGATCCATGCTATGGCAAAACTGAATAAGCCGATCCTCGGTATCTGCCGCGGTGTACAGGTCATCAATACCGCATTCGGCGGTACTCTCTGGCAGGACATCCCAAGCCAGTACGAAACAAACATCTGCCATCGTCAGAGCGGTCCTCGCTACGAAGCTTTCCATTATGTTAACCTGGAAAAAGGTACTCGCATGGCTGAGATCTTCGGCCTGGACAAGCTGGCTGTTAATACCTACCACCATCAGGCTGTCAAAGATGTTGCCGAAGGTTTCCAGGTTTGCGGCAGAGCAAACGACGGTTTGATCGAGGCGATCGAACACAAAGAAAAATACATCATGGGTGTACAGTGGCATCCTGAGTGCATGGTTGATGTACATAAAGAATACGAACCTCTCTTCAAAGATTTTATCCGCGAAGCAAGCAAATAATTCGTACAAAAAAGCGTATCGCAGCTGCGATACGCTTTTTCTTTTGCTATTCACTTAATGTTTCATAGAAACTGTAATCAACCACGCCGGAGATATGCTGAAGAGCATTTGGCTGCAGCTCCATTACCATCAGACATTCAATAAACGGTAATTTGATTTTTTCACAGGGAACGATACCAAAATCAGCGGCAGTCCGGAAACCTCGGGAACGGTAGTTTCGTGGGTTTCCTTCCACAAGTACCGCCTGATAACCCAACTCACGCGCTTTGTTCAAGCCAAATTCCAGCAATTCCTTGGAAATATGCTGGCGCTGCAGCTCCGTTTTAACCACTACGGGAGAAAGCAGTAACAGTTCATTCTCATACTTTCCTTCCAAGTGGAAGCGGGAAAACATAGCATAACCGATGATCTCATCCTCTGCATCGCACATCAGCAACTCCAATTCCGGCAGATAATAGCGCTTGCTGCGGATCTCCTCCACCAATGCGCGCACAGTTTTGCCTTCATTAGCATCCTGATACTCTGTGAACACCTTTTCCACAAAATCAAGTGCCTTTGCGCGATGCTTATCATCCATTGTTTTGATGATACGTTCCATGGTACATCCTTTCCGTTACAGCTTTTTCATCAGGTGTGCATTGAAGAATTCAAGACCCAACTCCTCAATATAGAGATGGAGCAGTTTCTTATAATCTTTGGACACGGCAATCACTTACAGTCTCCGGATTGATACCGTTGCAGCAGCCTTCCGCTGCAAAATCTTCGCTCATTGCCGCGATCAAAGGCAGTTCATCTTTTGTGCAAAGGCGAATGGTCATAATACCCTCTCCTTACTCTTTCTTCATTACTCATCCATAAAGTGCAGAAAATAAGTCAGCGCCAAGAGGTCTGCACAACCCCCGGGGCTGAGATTTTGCTGAATAAAACGGCGATCCAGGTCATTCAGCAAATCCATGCTGCGCTCAGGAGCATTTAACAAGTCCTGTGCCTGCTTCTGTACCATTCTCAAGGTTTCTATATCGGAGCGGGCAAGAATGTTGCTGTCTTCCGTTACAACAAGAAGTTCCAGAAGAGTCCAGGCTCCGGCATCATTCAGGGAGAATCCCTGCTTCAAATAATTCCTCAGCGCAGGCAAAGCAACATTTTCCACAGAAGGATAGCCCTCTGCCGCTTCACCACGAATGCCCTTGATCCCGTATTGGATATAGAGACGCTCACCATAGCTGTGAGGTTCGGTGACACTCTTGAAATCATCCAGCAATGCGGCACAAATTTCTTTCGATAGCCGAAGCGTTTCGTGGACATTGAAAGGTTTTCCCTGCTCGTAGCGCATACCAAGTGCACAGCAAATTACACCCAGCGAGAAAATAATGCCTTTATGGCAGTTGACTCCATGGGTGATTTTTTTCATTTGTTCTTCTGCCAAGCGACCGGGATAGCGCAGCTGAGGGAGGACATATTCAACAGGCTGCTCAGCCAGTTCCCTGCCCTGCTGTGCAAATCCACGGAAGTAAGGCGCTAAAACAGCAGCACTGTCAATAAAGGTGAAGAAATCCATATCCCGATGCGAGCCGCTGTTGCAGCGATCCACCAAGCCCGGTTTTGGACTGGCAGCTACTTCGTAAAGCAACGCTCTCGCTGCATTGGAAGCCACACGATCCAGAAACTCATCTGCAAAATATTCCTGCAAAACATCGATCAGTTTCAGAAGCAGGTCTTCGTAGCTGTGCGCTCCGCTGCGTCCGCAGACAGCTGCAGCTTCTTCGCAAAGCAGACAGCGGCGCGGTTCCATTCCCACATCACTGCGGGAGATTTTGCTTCCATCGTTTCGCAGAACATCGATATCCAATAAGCGACCGAAGTCATTGTTTTCTTCGATTTGCAGCATCAGACGTTTGATTCGCAAAGAGTCAGTATCACAAAGCACATACAGCTCACAGCCCGCCTCTGAACAGACGATCTCCTGTTTTTTGATTGCAACACGATGCCAGGAAAGCTGCTGTAAAATCAGCTCACAGCCTCGCTGGAAGCCTTTATCAAACAACTCACAGCGTTTGCAGGCTCCGGGAACATTCAGAGTAAAACAAAGCAATGTTTCGCCTTGACGCAAATACTCCTGCTGACGTCGAACACGCTCCTCTTTGGCGTCAAGGATCGTGCTGAGGGATGCCTGCTTTCCATGCTCCTTCAGATACTGCAAATAAACTTTAGCGTTCATTTCCGCACTCCTGTGCAGCCAGTTTTTCCGCCAATTCTCGTCCTTCTGCACTGCAGATATAATCGTAGGTGGACTGCGGAACGATTTGTTTGATGCTTTCATAGTCGCCCTGTGCCATACATTTGCGGACAAAGGAAGCACTGATCGGCAGATCTCCGCTTTCTTTTCGTGGCAGCTCAATGAATTCAATACCATAGTCCGGCAGAAGCTTTCTCATAGCGGAATTGTAAGCTCCGGTCACTTCGCAGAATGGCTCAGAACCGACAAAGCGCTTACTGATGCCCAGTTCTTTTGCAAAGAATTCGCAGAAAATGCGAATATCCAGTTCACAGTTGGCATCTGCTGCCTTGGATTTGTCTTTGATAAAATAGGTAGGGAAAACTGCGGAAGAAATCAAATAGTCAGAGCTGTGGTGGAGATACACGTTCGGAAGATCCTTCACGCCCGCCTGCACCAGCTCGTAGCGCACTTTTGCGGAGAAGGCACTCTTATCCTCAGAGAGAATGAAAAGATGCAGTGTATCACACTGAGCGGCCGCCTGTTCGATCAGATAGCGGTGACCAAGTGTGAATGGGTTGCAGTTAGCAATAATCGCGCCCACTGTACCCGGATTCTCCGGACGAGAGAGCTTGCTGATGTAATTTTTAATACCGTCTCGAGTATTTTCCATCAGCAGAATGTCACCGGTCTGAATAATTTTATAAAAACCAAGATCCGAGAACATCAGCAGGTTCTTTGGCTTGGTAAACAGAAACAGGTGTTCTCTGCCTCGCTCCATGGCGTAATTCATCAGCAGAGTAACAATGCGAGCGGACAGACCCAAGCCTTGATGCTGATCAGAAACAGCAATGCATTTCAGCACATTCTGATGAATGGAACCGGTAGCAACAATGTTTCCGTCACCATCCGCCAGATTGACCGTATACTCGATCTGTTCATCGTAATCAAGCTCTGATTTCTGCAGAAATTCCTTGAGTTTTTTACGTTTTCTGCCGATAAATGGCTCACCAAATTCTTCATAGAAGCCGTTAAAATCCATGATATCCTCCGTTCGTATCAAAAAAGAGAAGGGCTTTTGGCCCTCCTCTTTTCATCAGAATCAGCTTATTTTACTGCTTTGATGGTGTCAAGCAGGGTACCGTCACGGTAGAGGATGTTAGCAACTACCTTGTCGGTCAGTTTTACTGCTTTTGGAACACCGCAGAGTTCTTCTGCCATTGCTTTCAGATCTTCGATCTCGCAAACCGGCAGTTTAGCAGCGATCAGTTTTTCTTTCAGTTCTTTGTTTTTGCCGTATTTGGTATTAACAGCAATACCTCTCTGGGTAACAACTACGTCGATAGTGGAACCCGGAGTGGTGGTGCAGAGACAACGGTCAACAACCAGTGGCAGTCTTGCACGGCTCAGCGGAGCAATGATGATAGCCAGTTTGGAACCAGCTGCAGTATCGCTATGACCACCGGAACCACCCATGATGTAGCCGTTGGAGTCGGTATGTACGTTTACATTGAAGTCAACGTCAACCTGAGTTGCACCCAGCAGAACAACGTCCAGATTGTCAACACCTGCAGATTTACCGCTGACACCGGCATAATGGGTAGCGGAAACTTCCATGTGGCGTGGGTTGCTGCGGATGGATTCAACAGCATCCAGGTCGAAGCACTGTACGTCCAACAGAGCCTGGAAGCAGCCGTTGTTCAGCATTTCTACCATGTATTTGGTGATACCACCCATACCGTAGCTGCCTTTGATGCCGCGTTCCAGCATCATATCCTGAACGTATTTAGCGGTAGCCAGAGTAGCACCGCCTGCACCGGTCTGGAAGGAGAAGCCGTCTTTCAGCAAACCGGAAGCGTCGATTACTTTTGCAGCGTAGCTTGCCATTTTCAGACCAACAGGGTCGCGGGTGATCTTGGTAGTACCGGAAACGATACCTTTTGGATCGCCGATCTGGTCAACTGCTACAACGTAGTCAACATATACTTCAGAGATGGAGAAGTCGTTCAGTGGATACTGAACCAGGTTATCGGTAATTACAACAACTTTTTTCGCATTCATTGCGTCAGCGAAAGCATAACCCATGGAACCGCAAGCAGATTTACCTACTTTACCGGTGCAGTTACCCATATCGTCAGCGGTTGGAGCTGCGATGAAAGCAACGTCAATGACGGAAGTGCCTTTTTCCATGTCGGAAGGACGACCACCGTGGGTACGGAATACAACAGGTTTTTCCATAATGCCTTCACAAATTGCTTTGCCGACTTTAGCACCCATGTAGTTGCATTCGATGCCGGTTACAACGCCGTTTTTGATGTGACCGATGATTGGTTCATGCACATCGAATACGGAGCTGGCATTCACAGTCAGGTCTTTGATGCCCAGTTCTGCGATTGCTTCCATAACCATGTTGAGAACGAAGTCACCGTTTCTCATGTGATGATGGAAGGAGATGGTCATGCCGTCTTTCAGCTCAACCAGCTCTACTGCTTTTTTAATAGATTCTACTAATTTACTCATCGTCTTCCACCTCACCAAACATAGCTTTTTCCATCTCGATTACCTGACGTGCGCGCTCTACGATTGGAGCGTCGATCATCTTGCCGCGCAGGGAAACAACGCCTTTACCCTGTTCTTTTGCAATGCGGATGGTTTCCATAACTTCGTGAGCATAGTCGATCTCAGCCTGAGTTGGGCTGAATACTTCGTTGATGCCTTCCACGTGTCTTGGAGAAATGGATGCTTTACCGGTAAAGCCAAGGCTCTTAGCGAAGGCAGCATCAGCATACAGACCATCGATATCGTCAACATCGGTGAATGGAGTGTCGTATACGTCAACACCGGCTGCACGAGCAGCTACAACCATTCTGGAGCGAGAGTAGAAGATCTCATTGCCTTCTTTGGTACGTTTGCAGCGCAGGTCTGCAGTCAGGTCTTCACCACCGAGGAAGATCGCAGCAACGCGTTCATCAGCGCTTGCGATCTGGTATGCATTTTCAACACCCAGTGCGGTTTCGATCAGTGGGATCAGTTTTACGGTATTTTTCTCCATGCCGTATTTTTCTTCCAGTTCAGCAATGTAGTTGGAAACGATTTTCACGTCTTCTGCACAGCTTACTTTTGGAGGCATGATGAGGTTTGGTTTCAGTGGAACAACTTCGTTCAGGTCGAGCTGCCAGTAATCGGTATCAACCGGGTTGATACGAATGATGATTTCGCAGCCTTTGTAGTTCAGATGTTTCAGAGCGTTGCGAACCAGAATACGGGCAGAGTCTTTTTCTGCAGGAGAAACTGCATCTTCCAGGTCCAGAATGATAGCGTCAGCACCCAGTACATCACCGTTCATCAGAAGGTTTGGTGTATTACCAGGGATAAATAACATAGATCTTCTCATGACTATTTGTTACCTCCTGCACGTTTGATTGCGGTCTCTACGCGTGCCTGAATGACACAGTCGATCGCGCCTTTGTCGTTGATGGAGATTTTACCGGACTCAACGCCCATCTCATTCAGAACGTTTTTTACGCTTGCTTCGATCTCTTCAGCGAACTGGTTGTAAACAACAGATTCGATGCTGATTTCCAGAGCGTCACAAGGTTCAACTTTTACGTATACGTCGCTGGATTCCAGAGTTCCTGCAACTGCGGTAGATGTGATTTTCATTTTGCATCATCCTCCCAATTCTATTCTTCAATACCGGTTCTGCATGGCATACCCAAATCAAATGGATGCTTTTCTTTGACGAATTTTGTCACGTAATCAGCACGTTCGATCAGGTCGTCAATGCTCATGCCATACTGATGACCGGTAATGACAAGCTCTGTATGCTCCGGCTTTTTGTCCATCATCTCATGCAATTCTTCTTTTGGCAGAGTGCCCAGCTGATATGCATCGATGACTTCATCCAAAACAACAAGATCATATTCGCCGGTGAAATATTTTTCTTTGACTTCGTAGAATTTCTTGAGGAAAATCTCACGATAGTATTCCTGCTGTTCCGGGGTGAGATTGAAGAGGAACGGGATCTGGCCTTCGTTGGCGATGTATTCCACGCCAGGAAGCGCCTTGATCACGCTGACTTCACCACTGGTTGGCTCTTTCAGGAACTGATAAACCAGAACCTTGAAGCCATGACCGACGCAGCGAACGATTTGTCCCATTGCGGCGGTGGTTTTGCCCTTGCCGTCGCCGTAGTAGAGCTGAATGCAACCTTTTTCCATGGTGCTCTTCCCTTCTTTATGTTGGAATTTTATATAAAACGCAGAATGCGTTTGTATGCTAAGTTAATAGATACGCTCGATCTTATCGATATCCTCACCGAGTTTTGCCTGACCCTTGTGGGCAACCAAACCAACCAGCAGATAACGCTGAAGTTTGGAATCAAACGGCATTTCCTTCATCAATGTGAAACCGGTGATTTTGCCGGCGCTTTTCACATGATTGCGCGGAGAGGTACAGTAATAAGTAAAATCACCGATTTTAACATGAGTATCATCGATATGAGAGATTTTTACATCCTGTGCGATCAGATCTTTTACTTTCTTCTCTAATTCTTCCAGATCGATATTTGGTTTTTCATGGAAGCACAGAACAAAACCATGTCGAACATCAGCATGTTCGTAGACATCATGGTATTCCTGCTCCAGGAAATAACCGGTAATATCTTCCGCAGAATGAACCATTTTGCGGTAGCCGATGGAATCGTAAACGATGCCCGCAATGTCGCTTGGAATCGGACCGAAGAGATTCGGTCTGGTTACGATCACTTCTTCACCGACACCGATGATAATATCTGCATTGATTGGTAGATCGCTGCCTTCTTCGAAAAGGAACGGATAAACCAATTCAAAATGCTCTACAATAACACGTTTTCCCTTTCTGACTGCAGCCATAATAGCATCAGCGAGAGTGCGGGTCTGTGTAAAGCCCTGTTCAAAACGAACATCCAGATGGTAAGTATGCGGAGTGGCAAAGAGGCCCATACCGCTCTTACCAAGCAGTCCGCCCAGCGGATCGTCCAGCATATCCAGCAGAGGAAGTGGGCGTACGTTCACGCCTTCGTCATCATTTGTCAATTCAAGACCCGGGAACATACCTTTGATCAGCATGCTTTTGCCGGATCCGGCATCACCAATGATACCGATCAGCTTGTCCCTTGGGCTCAGATACTGTTGTGCGATCTGGTTTCCCAGCTCTGCCATACGGCCGCCGCCACGAGGAGCTAAGAAAACGCTGTATAAATGGCCGTTATTTGTCATTTAATACATCCTTTCTGCTGTTTTTTGCTGTATTCAAAATAATCCAATCGGGACTCCGAAGAATCCCGATTGGTTCAGTTATACTGTATGTGTGCCTAAGAAAAAGCTAATTATTTAGCGTTTTTCAGAGCGATGATTCTGTTCATTTCGTTGTAAACGATCATGAAGCCTTCGTCTACGCCCATACCTGGTTTAGCCAGAATCTGGTCAGGTTTGGTAGCCATAGCGCAGTTTACGCATACCTGGCAGGAACGGTCGGTTTCGTTGCAGGTACCGCCCTGGTAAGCGCCGAAACCACGTTCTTTGCAGTACAGAACTGCTTCGATGGTGTTGTTTACGCCGCCGAGGTCAGGAGTTTTGATCTGAGCCATGTGGCCTGCTTTGTTGTCGCAGAAGTAGATAACGTCTTCCAGAGTGTTGCACCATTCGTCAGCAACCAGCTCAACGTTGATGCCGCGTTTGTCAACTTCTTCACGGAGACCTTTCAGGCAGAGCATCTGTTTTTCTCTGTCGCCTGCGTCCATAGGACCTTCGATTCTCAGGTGGAATGGTTTAGCTGCTTCTTCCAGCTCAGCCAGGTAGTCAGCCTGAGCTACGAAGTTGTCATCGCCGAATGCCTGACCAATGGTACCATATACGTCGATATGGAAGATTGGCATGTAGTCTTCGGAGGTGCGCAGTTTCAGGATGCGGTCACGCAGCCAGCAAACGTATTCTTTCAGGATGGAACCGTCTCTGCCCAGTTTGGTATCAACGTTGTTGATCAGAGCGTGTGGCAGGATTGGAGCACCTTTCAGGATCATTTTGTCAGCGTTGTTGTATCTGTCGTCACCGGACTGGGTGAATACAGGAATTGGTTCGTCGGATACGGTGCAGCCGTATTCTTCAGCAACAACTTCTGCCATCATTTTGTGTTTGGATTTAGCTACTGCATCCAGAATAGCCTGGGAAACACCGTAACGGATAGCGGTGTGCAGTTTTTTGCCTTCAACTTCGATAGCTTCCATCATTTTGGTGAGGTCGCGGAAGGAGTCAGCTTCTTTACCAACCAGAGCTGGTTTGATGTACTGGTCGATTACTGGAATGAAGTCTTTAGCCAGGAACAGAGGGTCACGACCGCCTGCACCGGAGTACTGTACAGCTGCACAGTCGCCCCATGCAACCTGACCATCTTCCAGAACGATGAGAACGGAGATGGATTCACCAGGCATACGGATGGAGGTGAAGCCAGGAGTTACAGGCTCGCCGAGGTAAGCGTTACCATCGGAAACAGCGCCGGATTTGATAGCTTTCTGGTCGTCGAAATAGAAACCGGTACGGCCAGGTGCACATACTACGTTTGTAATTTTCATTTTAAAAACTCCCTTTCTTACTGTTCCGAAGGGCCCCGCAGAGCCCCTCGGTAACTAAGGCATTTTTATATATGATCAGCAGTTACCTGCTTGAATCCTTATAAGGATTATTCTTTTGGTCTGCCTACGAGACGGCCTTTACCGATTGCGTAAACGTCGTCAATAACCATCTGGAAGGAAACGTCACGTTTTTCAACTGCTGCACGTTCAGCCAGTTTTTCTGCGTGGAATTTCTTCAGATCGTTGGTGAATGGCAGGTTACCAACGTTCAGGATACGAACAGCACCGGAGTTGTCACGTGCTGGCAGCATCAGGCCTGCATTGCATTTAGCTGGGCCGAATGGGATATCGATGATACCTGCGTTGATACCAGCGATAGCACCTTTGATGATGTCGCCGTCGCCGAGAACGAAGCAACGGTCAACGATCATTCTGGTTTCGTCTTTGATGATAGCTTTTTCAGCTTCCAGACGGGAACCCAGAACGGTCTGGTCGAACAGCATGTTAACTACCTGTTTGGTTGCTTTCAGACCCTGTGCATTAGCTTCTTTGGTAGGAACACCAGCAGCTTCGTGTGGGGTCTTAACGATAACTTTGGTAGCTTTACCCAGAGCTGCGGTAGCAGCACCCCAGGAAATTACGCCGAATGCTTTTGCTTCGTCAGCTGGGAAGCCGCCCATCCACTGATGGAATACGGTGGTAACGTTAACGTCGTTGTAGCCGTATTTGATCAGGTATTCTTCGGTCAGCTCTTCCAGGGTACGGATAGCTGCAACGTCCTGAATCAGGTTGCCCAGCTGGCCGTAACCAACGGTGATGTTTTTAACGCCCTGTTCTGCAGCAGCCAGAGCTTCGATGATTGCAACAGCGTGAGAGATACATGGTGGAACCAGAGTACCGGTCAGAGGGCCGTATGGTTCACGGTTGATCTGTACGCCAGCTTCTTCATAGATACCGGTCAGACGGTCAACGTACTGCCAGTCTCTCATGGTCTGTTCAATCGGAATGGATTTAGCGTATGGAATGTTGTAGGAGATACCGCCGCCTTCGTAAGAAGTGAAGCCACCTGCGTAGGTGATTTCAGTCAGCAGACGAGCATCTGGAGTACCATGACGAACCTGAAGTGGGGTGTTCAGGGCTTCAACTACCTGACGGCAGCCTTTTACGCCATGGTTAACTGCTGGGAAGCCGTTCAGGAATGGACGGTAGTTACCGTTAGCCATACCTTCTTTTTCACGGCGGATACCTTCAGCGCAGTTTTCGTACTGGTTCTGACGGGTGTAAGAGTCGATGGTGGAAGGCAGCAGATCAGCTTCACCTTCGTCCTGCAGATGTTTCAACAGTTCGATGTGGTTTTCGATAAGACCTACGCCTGCACGAGGCTGTACCAGGGTTTTGCCGGTAGCTTTAGCATCGTTCAGTTTTGCGGAGAAGTTTTTGTGTGCTGGCAGAGATTTCTGGTAAGCGATTGCTTCTTCCAGGTTTACTTCTGCGCCGGTTTCCCAGGTGCCCAGGATTTCGTTACGAACTTTATAGAATTCGTCGTCAGACCATTTCTTATTTCTAATTTCGAGTTCCATCTTTAATTAACTCCCTTTTCATGATTCTTAATGCGGTGTCTGGGTATACTGTGCTCAGCAGACCCATTGCTGCAAGGATGTACTTTCTGTCCACAAGAACCTCAGCTTCCTTTGGTTTCAGGGACATGGCATCCAATGGAGAGAACTGTGCATGGGCAGCGATTGCGCCGGTGCGTTTGGTATGGATCAGTGCGCCGCCAGTTACGATAACAACTTTAACAGCAGTCAGATCCTTACCGGTCTGCATATAGCTGATGCCCATTGGAGAGTAGAACTGTTCCAGACGGCCTGCGTGACGGGTCACGGCAGTTTCGATTGCCAGAGAAGCCAGAGCGTAGTCCAGTTTTTCCAGTTCATCGTCTTCGCCAGGAACAACATCTGTATGAACGGACAGGTAATCAACCAGTTCGCGGCAGCGGTCTTCATCAAGACCGGACAGCTCGGAAACGCGGTCGATACCGGCTGCATCAACGATACCATGGATGCTGTAACGCATACCGATATCGCCTTCTACAGTACGTTTTGCGTATTCTTCACGGAGACCTTTCAGAGAGCACATACCGGTGGTTGGCAGGCCGAAGGACATAGAATAAATATCAGTGGTCGCACCACCCAGGTCCACGCCGACCAGATCGCCGATACCCTCTTCTGTTTTTGTGCCTTTTGCCAGAAGCTTCATAGCAGTCAGCATTGCGGAAGGGGTTGGCATCAGGATATCGCCTACCAATGCTTCTGCATTGGAAAGGCCCTTCGCCTTCACGATCTGTTCCAGGAAAATTTCGCGAATCTTAGCCTGTACAGGGCCTACGTTTGGAATATCCAGACGAGGCATTACATTTTCGCACACGTGGGTCTGTTTATCCTTCAGAATCTCTTTACAGGTATCAGCACAGTTGCGGTTGCCTGCAATAATAATTGGGAAATTCCTTGTGGAACGTGCCAGCATATTTGCATTGAACACGATGTTTTCCTTATTGCCGCCGTCTGTGCCGCCGGTCAGAAGGCAGATGTCCGGATTGATCTCATCGATCTCAGCCAGGTCGCTTTCTGTCAGTTCATAGGAATAGGTTTTGATTACTTTTGCACCAGCGCCCAAAGAAGCCTGTCTTGCTGCTTTTGCAGTCAACTCAGGTACCAGGCCGATAGCAACCATACGAAGGCCGCCGGCAGCACTGGAGCAGGCATACTGCTCAACAAAAGTAACATCACCGATTTTTTCTTTCAAAAGTGCTACGGCATTGTTCAGACCATTGATAATGTCTGTTTCAATGGTGGTGTAGCTCTGAGAAGTACCCAGAATTTCTTCTGTTTCAACGTCAACAGCAGTAACTTTAGTCATGGTACTGCCGAAGTCAATCAGTAATACGGCTTTCACCGGTAACACCTTCTTTTAATAAGAGTTTACGGATTAGCCGTTGATGCCCAGGTCTTCTCTCAGGCAATCGATGGTAACCTGTGGGTCAGTACCAGGACCGAAAGCTCTGTCAAAGCCCATAGCTTTGTAACGACGAACGATTTCTTCTACTGGAACTTTACCTACAACCAGGTTGCCGCCTGCGTACAGGAGGATACCTTTCAGACCAGCTTCGTCGCATTTTTCTCTCATGCCGGTGCAGTCGATTTCGCCCTGACCATACAGAGAAGATACTACGATAGCGTCTGCGCCAACTTCAACTGCAGCCTGAATGAATTCGTCCTGTGGAACCAGAACGCCCAGGTTGGTTACATCGAAGCCTGCATCCAGGAATGCGCGGTTCAGAATGGTATTACCTACTGCGTGTACATCAGCGCCGATAACGCCAATGACCAATTTTTTCTTTTCCATGTTCTTGCACCTCTAAAAAATAATTTTTGTCGGGACTATTTCAGAGAGTCCAGGTATTCCTGTCTGCCGGTCTCGTACAGGTTTTTGCCTTCGCTGTCGATAATAACGAACGCTGGCAGATCCTCTACTTCCAGACGGCGGAGAGCTTCAGCACCCAGATCCTCATAAGCAACGATTTCTGCTTTTTTGATGCAGCGGGACAGGTATGCACCTGCACCACCGATTGCGCCGAAGTAAACTGCGCCATGTTCTTTCATAGCAGCAACTACTTCTGGGCTTCTCTTACCTTTACCGATCATACCTCTCTGGCCGAGAGCGATCATGGTTGGAGAGTATGGGTCCATACGATAGCTGGTGGTAGGACCTGCGGAACCGATAACCTGATCACCTTTTGCTGGTGCTGGACCAACGAAGTAGATCACAGAGTCTTTTACATCGAATGGCAGTTCCTTGCCTTCTGCAGCCAGTTCGCAGAGACGTTTATGTGCAGCATCACGAGCGGTGTAGATAACACCGGAAATGAGAACGCTGTCACCGGATTTCAGATCTTTGACCTGCTCCAGAGTAAGTGGAGTGGTTACACGTTTTTCCATAACTTTGCTCCTCCTTACAGTTCAATGGATTTATGACGGGTTACATGGCAGTTGATGTTAACTGCGATTGGCAGACCAGCGATATGGGTAGCCATTTTTTCGATGTTAACAGCAAGTGCGGTGGTTTTACCGCCAACACCCTGAGGGCCGATGCCCAGTGCGTTGATTTTTTCCAGCATTTCGTTTTCCAGATCAGCATAGAATGGATCTGCGTTGCGAACGTTGGTATTTCTCATCAGCGCTTTTTTAGCCAGATAAGCAGCTTTGTCGAAGGTACCGCCGATACCAACACCAACAACGATTGGTGGGCATGGGTTTGGACCTGCATCTTCAACAACTTTCATGATGAATGCTTTTACGCCTTCCAGACCGTCAGCTGGTTTAAGCATTTTAACCTGGCTCATGTTTTCACTGCCGAAGCCTTTAGGAGCAACAGTCAGTTTCAGGCCGTCGCCTGGTACGATATCGTAGTAGATCATAGCTGGGGTGTTATCGGTAGTGTTAACACGATCCAGTGGGTCTCTTACGACAGATTTACGCAGACAGCCTTCGATATAACCTTCACGTACGCCCTGGTGGATTGCTTCTTCCAGGTTGCCGTTGATATGTACATCCTGTCCGATTTCCAGGAATACGCATGCTACGCCGGTATCCTGGCAGATTGGTACATATTTTTCTTCCGCGATCTCGTAGTTCTCTTTGATAATGCCCAGAATGTTCTTAGCCAGATCCCAAGATTCGTTCTGGTGGCAGTTACAAATTCTCTCCTTGATGTCGCTTGGAAGATAAGAGTTCGCTTCCATGCAAAGACGTTTTACCGCAGCGGTAATGTCCTGCGCGTTAATCTCTCTCATTGTGTTTCCCTCCCGGTTGCTTTATGTTGTTTTCCAATGCTTGTTTTTCGCGAAGAATCAGGACCGAAACCCGCCAAAAACAGTGCCGAACGGAACAACAGTACGCCTGCTCCGTATTCGATAGGAACTATGATGTCATAGTTAGAACATCATACAATACAAATGTATCACTAATATTCCTCGATTGCAAGATTTTAGTGAAAATAAATTTTGTATATTTTTTCTGGTTTCCAAAACCTTGTGCCGTATTTCATGTATTTTATTGCTCTATTTTCACGTATTTTAGTATATTTATGCTTTAACTGAATGTTTTTGGCATTTTCGTTACTTTCAACAAATTATTTTTGTGTGTTTTGTTGGCACTTTTTCGGCATAAATCAGCAGCACGTTAAAACAGCAAAAGACACAGAGAAAACCAAACACTCTTCGGTTCTCTCTGTGCCTCTCTTACTGCTGGATCGGTACAATGGAGATATCCTGCACCGATACATCGGTTTCTTCCAAAATCACATCGCGAATCTGTGTGACCTGTTCTTCCAATAAATCATCGGCTTTCAGAATCACATCAACTTTATTTTCATCGTAATAAACCATGCAGTCAGTGAAACCTTTGGCTTTCAGCAGATTTTCAATTTTGCCCTCTACCTCGATAGACTGTGCAAAATCAGTAGCTTGCTGAGTCAACGCTGATTTCTGTTCCAAGGTCAGCTGTCCATCGGAAAGCATCGTTTTCAGTGCTTCCACCGCTTCGTCGCGGCTCTTGGAGCGAGTCAGCTTCGCTTCGGAGAAATATTCACTGCTGTCTAAAGCAATCGTGTCGCTCACGGTCGTCAGCTGATTCTCAATGGCTGTTTTGGTATCGACAAAGGTAGCATCCCCATAATTCTCTTCCTGCGTTGTGACGGTATTATCACCGGAACTGGCAACATACTCCCCTTCTACCGCTGCAAACTGATAATTCAGATACACAGCTGCGCCTAACGCCGCCACCAGCGAAGCCAGTACGATTTGTTTTTTACCAATGATCATATTCATTGAAGAACCTCCTTCATTTCTTATCGTTTATTTGCTTGGAACCACACAGACCTGATGACTGCCTATTCCCAATACCGTTGTCAGCACCTCCGTGACCCGCTCCCGAACAATGGAACTGCTGCCGCCTTCACAGACGACCACAACACCTTTGACCTGTGGTTCTTTGCTTGTTTCCACTAAGGGGCGGCTGACACCGTTTTCCTCCAGAACCACGATCCTGCTTTCGCTGTTGTCTTTCTGTTGGACTTTACTGTTTTCATCGCCGTCACGACTCTGGGTCTCGTCGATGACTTTTTTGCTCTCACTGGCAAACACATACTGTGTTCCTTGCTCCAAAGTCACCATGACGTGGCAGTTTCCCGCACCGCTGACCTGCTCTACCAGTTTGCCCAGTTTATCTTCCATCGACTGAATGTAGGCTTCATTTTCCACCGTTTGACTCATGGATGCCACTTTCGGATTTTCGGATCCTCCCAGCTCTGAAAGGAAAATCAATAATAAACCCAGAAGTCCCACAGAAATCAATAGACGATTTCTGATTTTCTCATCGCTCAGTTTCCTTATCCATACCGCTGAGAGTGTTTTCCACTTTCCCTCTTCCATCTCCTATTCGACCTCCTGCCAGATAATTTCTGCATCTTGCAGACCATACTCCCGCAGCAGCAAAGAACGCAGTTCTCCTTCCCGATTTTTTTCTTCCTCCGGCAAAACGAGCGTAAGATGCACATCATTTTCTGTGAATTCAACATCCAGCTTCTGAGCGGTCAGACCCAACTGCTCCAGTCTTGCCCGAATCAATTCAAGTATATGGCCCTTCGCCAGAGAATATGACAGTTCTTCCGTATCCTGCGTCAATGTCTCCTGCCACTGCTGTGATAATGCCTCTGAACGCTCCAGCTGCAGACTGAAATCTCCTTGCAGCTCACGAAGCGGCAGAATGAGACAGCTGAGAAGAAAAAAAGATACCGCTGTTTTTCCTGCTTTTGCGCTGCTGCCGGGAGGCAACAGAAGTGTCGCAATGCCCCCTGCAAGAATTGCCGCACAGCACATCAGCGACCATTGTTTCAGTTCCTCCATCAATGTCCTCCTGTTCCGATGAATATAACAAGCGTCACCGCGACGACCGATAAAAGCAGCATACAAAGCAGCAAGGCCAGCAGAATTGAAAAGCAGTTATTTGCGTTTTTCAACAGGGAACTCAGCTCATTGACTTGCAGCAGAGCACTAAGCTGAACCCCCAGCCATGTAACTGCGTACCATAGAATGGTATGGAGCAAAACAGGCAGGATCATGCACAGTGCCGCAATGATGCCAAAGGTTCCAACGGTGCTTTTCAGCAGTGAAAAACAACCTTGCGCCGCTCCGAACGCTTCGGATAAAATCGTTCCCACGATTGGGATAAAACTGCCCATCAGAAAGCGACTGGCTTTTTGTGTCACAATATCCACATTGGCTGTGACAAAGGTCTGCAAGGAAAGAAATGCTACAAACAATGTTGTAATGATGCCAACACCCCAGCACAGCAGCCGCCTCAGACCGTCCACAAGGCCCTGCAATCCCAAATTAGGGAAAACAGCTGCCAACATTCCAAGCGCAGTATAAATTCCCAGAAGCGGCGCTG
>JAFSIC010000022.1 GCA_017439985.1 Oscillospiraceae bacterium | reverse complement strand
ATATACAGTTTATCGCCTTCATCAATACCGTCAATAGCATCATCTTTATGGAAGGTATCCACATAATTATTGTTTTCATCTACTACATGGATGTAGTTGCTGAAAGTGATATCGGTGTCTACTTTAGCAGTGTTGGTACCAGAACCGGAACCGTAAACTTTGTAACCTGCATCTTCATCAGCAGCAAAAGCGGAAACGGACATGCCCATTACCATAGCAGCTGCAAGCAGTACGGAAAGAACTTTTTTCATAGTCTTTTTTCCTCCTAAATTGATAGATAAATTTAATAATTTTATTCACGTTTTTGGGGAGGAAAATTAACTGTTTCTGGATATTCACTATTTCTCTGATTCGTACTAGAATCCGCCGCAAAACAAAAAAAGACCCGCCTTTCGGCGGGTCGGGTGTTATCAATTTGTAATTACTCGGCTAAATCACAAAGCCACCATTCGGGCTCAATGTCTGCCCCGTTGTGAAGCGGGACTGTTCGCTTGCGAGGAAGAAAATTGCCTCGGCAATATCTTCCGGCTCGCCGATCATCTCCAATGGAGTTTCCTCTTGCAGAACCTGCAGGTCATCCTCGCTCAGATTGTTGTTCATTTCCGTGCGTACAACGCCCGGAGCCACGCAGTTCACGCGGATATGAGATGGTCCCACTTCCTGTGCCAGCGCCTTGGTAAAGCCGATCACAGCGGCTTTGGCCGCGGAGTAATGCACCTCGCAGCTTGCACCGGAAATGCCCCAAATGGACGACAGATTGACGATGCTTCCGCTCTGACGGCAAATCATTCCCGGCAGAACTGCCTGACAGGTATGGAAACAACTTTTGATCGTCACATCAAACATTTTGTCCCACTCTTCTTCACTCACATCGGTAAAAAGCTTCTGCTGTGCGATGCCAGCATTATTGATCAGTGCAGAAATCGGACCCAATTCCTCCTCTGCCTGTCGGATCGCCTCACGGATCTGCGTTCCATTTGCCACATCCGCCTGAAAAATATGAGCATTGCAGCCCTGAGCCTGTAACTCTGCCATCAGATCTCTTGCCTGCTGCTCTGCTTTATGATAATGGATGGCAACCTGCCAGCCTTCCTGTGCAAACTTTTTTGCGGTCGCACGACCGATCCCACGGGATGCACCTGTGATAAATACTACCGGCTGCATCATTTCACCTCATTTGCTTGATATAAGTAAAAATCCCGGACACTTACGTATCCGGGATTTTCGTTGGTGACCTACCGGAGATTCGAACTCCGGACACCCTGATTAAAAGTCAGGTGCTCTGCCAGCTGAGCTAGTAAGTCATCTGTTTTTGTGTTGTGTTCCTCACAACGTTTGTTATTATAACACGACATTTTCTATCTGTCAACACTTTTTTCAAATTTTTTTCGTATTTTTTTGAGTGACTTTTTCTTCGAAAAAAGGTACAATAAAAACATATGATTTCAAGGAGGTGAGAGCATGCTGTCCTTCAGCACGGACATTCAGTTTCTCAAAGGCGTTGGCGAAAAACGCGCCCAACTGTACAAAAAGTTGGGGATCGAAAACATCGGTCAGCTTCTGTATTATTTTCCCCGTGGTTATTTGGATTTAAGTCAGACTGTGGAGATTTCTGACTGCAAAGTCGGTGAGACCTGTGCTGTCCGCGCCGTTGTCACTGCGAAAGGTCGCGAGCAACGGATCCGCAAAGGTTTATCCGTGTTCAAAGTAAAAATTGCAGACGACAGCGGACCGATGAACGTCACCTTCTTCAATGCCAAATTCACCGTTGATGCTCTGACAGTCGGCGAAGAATACTTATTCTACGGAAAAATGGTCTCCGGTGGTCTTACTGCGCCTATGATCTTCCCCGTTGACGGTCCGACACGAGTCATTCCGATTTATCCTTTGACCGCAGGGCTCAGCTCTAAAATGGTCTCTTCCTCGGTACAGCAGGCTTTATCCATGATCGATGAGAAGCTTCCTGACCCTATTCCGCAGAGCCTTCGTCAGAAGTATTCCCTCTGTCACCTCCATTATGCACTCTGCAATGTTCACGTACCTTGCGACTCGAATGCTCTGGAGATCGCCAAACGCCGCTTGATCTTCGAAGAATTCTTCACTCTGGCTTTATCTTTGGCTTCGGTTCGCAGCAAACACCATGCCTCCACTTCCTATCGCTGTGATACCATCGACATAGAACCTCTGTATCAGTCCCTGCCTTTTACTCCGACCGGTGCCCAGAAGCGTGCCATCGAGGACTTATGCCGCGACATGAACGCTGATATCCCAATGAACCGCCTGATCCAGGGTGATGTTGGCTCCGGTAAAACACTGGTAGCCGCTGCCGGCATTTATGCCGTCTGCCAGAACGGCTTCCAGGCGGCTATGATGGCGCCGACGGAGATTCTCGCTCGTCAGCACTATGAAAGTTTATCGAAGTTCCTACAGCCTCTGGGACTGTCTCTGCAGCTGTTGACCGGCTCCATGAGCGCGAAAGAGAAGAATGCCGCAAAGGAACGCATTGCTTCCGGAGAAGCCAATGTTATCATTGGTACGCATGCACTGATTTCCGACGATGTTCGATTCGCTGACCTTGCTTTGGTCGTAACAGATGAACAACATCGCTTTGGTGTCGCTCAGCGCGCTAAACTGAGCAGCAAATCGCAGAACCCCCACACACTCGTCATGTCGGCAACGCCGATTCCACGAACTTTGGCCCTCATGGTCTACGGTGATCTTGATGTTTCTGTTCTGGATGAACTGCCGCCGGGTCGTCAGCCTATCGATACCTTTGTTATCACGTCCAAAAAGAGGGATAACGCTTATAACTTCATCCGTCAGCACCTCGACCGTGGTCTGCAAGCTTATATCGTCTGCCCGCTGGTGGAGACCGGTGAAGTGGATATGGGGCTCATTAACGCCAGTGACCATGCCGCTGATTTGGCTGCCGAGGCCTTTGCCGACTACAAAGTCGGTCTGCTCCACGGCAAAATGAAACCAAAGGATAAAGACAAGGTCATGGAGCAGTTCAAAAATGGCGAGATTCAGGTGCTGGTATCAACAACTGTCATCGAAGTCGGTGTGGATGTGCCCAATGCTGTCATCATGCTCATCGAGAACGCAGAACACTTCGGTCTCAGTCAGCTCCATCAGCTACGCGGACGCGTGGGACGCGGCAAGGAGAAATCCACCTGCATCCTTGTTTCTGATAATCGACAGGATGAAACCCGCGAGCGACTCAATATGATGCATAAGACCAATAACGGCTTTGAAATCGCCGAATACGATCTGAAAGCCCGTGGTCCCGGTGACTTCCTTGGTATGCGTCAGCACGGCCTTCCTCAGCTGAAAATTGCTGATTTGGGCAGCGATATGCAGCTGCTGATGCAGGCTCAGGAAGCCGCACAGGCTGTTCTTTCCCATTCTGTGGAGATGGATGAAGAAGAACACCGTCTGCTGCAAAACGCGGTCAGAACCATGCTGAGAAGCGTGGGAGACCGACCGAATTAAATAACATAAAAAAGCCCTCCAAATGGAGGGCTTTTCTTATAATACAATCCAGTATCTTCTTGTAGTTACGTTCCGTTCATCAATAATATTTTCTATTTTATCTTGAAGGACTGCACCGTTATTCTCCATAACCTTCGCTGACGCCAGGTTATCATCGTCGCAGGTAATAAGAACTTTTGATAAACCCATTTCTTTCGCCTTTTCCAAAGCCAGTTTTAACATCAGCGTACCATATCCCTTATTCCACTCAGAATAACGAATACCATAACCAACATGTCCCCCATAACATAAAAGGGATTCTGTTAGTTCATGTCGAATGGAAATTTCACCGATAAAGTAATCTCTCTCATCGTCCACCAGCCAGAAATAAGTTGCACCTACTCTGCCTGGCTTGAGATTTCTCTCATACTTATAATTATCGAACTTTTCAAAAATATCGTTTGAACTTGAATCCGCAAAATAATATGAATCAATATTATTTCGAAGACACTCTTCATACGCTTCCCTATAAGAAGATAGATATCTCTGAGATGGTTCTACTAATTTCAGCATATTTTACACCTTCCTCATGCCATTTGCCAGCACTTTGAATCCATTTGCTTTGTAGAAGTCATCGTTGTCGCTGATAACGTCCATGGCACAGGTCGGATACTTATCATTCACCGTTTTCAGCAGCAGTCTGCCCACACCTCTGCGGCGGAACTCTCTGTCCACGATAATCTCGCAGCAGAAAATCGTGAAATGCCCGTCGGTGATGCAGCGAGTGAAGCCGCAATACTGCTCCCCATCATAGGCCACATAGCTCTCTGATGTGCTCAGTGCACGACGAAATTCTTCCTTTTTCGTCGTGTAAAATTTGATCCAGCCTTCCTCTTCGCAGGAACGAATGATGTGTTCAAAATCTCTGGTTTCGTCGTACGCTTTGATACTAATCATGGAATTTTTTCTTATTCAGGATACGGCCGTCCCATTTCTTCATGGCAACACGCACGGAGCGCGCCATCTCTTTGCTGAATTCCGCGCCGGTTTTACGAGCATAGAACATCTGAGCAAAGTTCTTGGCGCCGTACTGATTGTCCTCCTTATAGATTTTCGCACGGGATGCGAACATCTTATCATAGTCCTCTTTGGACAGATGACGGTATTTCTCATCAAAAATGATGTACTCGCGGTCGAAGCGCTCTTTGATTACCTTTGGCTGTTCCGGACGATAGTAGCCCAAGGTCAGCATAGCGATTGGGAAAGCCCAATCCGGCAGATCAAACAGCTCTCTATGGAACTCATAATGCTCCACGGTGTCACCGATGTAGCAGGAACCAATGCCCAGAGATTCCGCAGCAATCACGGCATTCTGCGCAGCACACATGGTATCTTCAATAGCAAGCAGCAGATCGGATTCCTGAGGTGCTTCGAAGAGCAGGCCGTGCTCATCGCAGTATTCGCCGACACCATTCTGTTCGTAATAGTCGAACCAGCGCTGATGGTCGGCAAGGAAGAGCAACAGAACCGGAGCCGTTGCAATGAATGCCTGATTATCGCAGGTTTTGCTCAGGATTTTTTTGGTTGCCTCGTCCTTGATGACGATGATGGAATAGAGCATCTGATTGCCTGCGGTCGGCGCACGCATTGCAGCCTCCAGAATGGCATCCAGATCCTCCTTGGAAATATCACGTTTATCGTAACCACGCAGAGATACACGGCCGTTGATGGTTTTCAAAGTTTCGTTCATAGTCAATTCCCCCTTGCTCCTATTCTACCACAGAAACAGAATGGTATTGTACATAAAATTCTCCGTTCTCGTCTGTGTGTTCTGACAGGATGTATTCCTTTTGTGTGGAAGCAGGCCATACACAGTCCAACTGACCGCTATAAACAGCATGCTTAAATTCCTCATAAGTAATTGGCAGGTCGTAGGATGCCGAATACGGTTCTATCAAATCAAATACGAAACGAATCTTACCATCACCAAGTTCTTCCCTATCTTTCAGTACATGATAGTACGCTCCTCCACCCCAACCGGTTGATTGTACGTTGCCTGTCTGTGGGTTCACTGTCAGCATAGAGCTTTCATAGGTTTTCGGTACCTCTCCGAAATATTTCATACTCAGCTCGTCCAGCTTTTCTTTTGGGAAACCGTCGGAATGGTCGCTTGTCGGGTCCGCCATCCACGCTTCCAGAAAGCTGTACACCGCTATAGATTTGTCACTGATTTGTTCACCGTCCATTTCCAGAAAAACAACGTGCTGAGCCGGGCCAATGAAGTAATCCAGATATTTGATCACTTCCAGATCATCAATAAGCGGCTTGCTCATATCTACAGGCGGATACGGCCAATTACTATTTGTAGTTTCTTCGCTTTTACAATCTTCCCCTCTGTTTTGAATTACAACAAAACATCCCACACACTCAAAGGCTAGACCTCCAGCTATCCACTTTTGTTTTCCAAACAAAGTATCTTTATACGCATCATAATGATATTCCCGATAAATTCGATATACTCTCTCTTCGCTACTGCCATTTGCGGGTGTATCAACTTCCACACTGTATTCGACATCCCATTTCTTACCCACATCAAAACCCAACTCAGAGGAGATTACTTCTTCCTGTACAGAGCTATGACCAGCATACACATATGTATTTTCTGCTTCCATCACAGATTTTGATAAAGATTTCATTGCTCCGTTCGTTTGATTGTGAGTAGTATTATGACGGTGGATATCCATTTCACAAACCAGTCTGGATCCTTCATACTCTCGAACTGAATAGCGTTCATTCTGCTCTCCGTTCCAGTTATTATCTTCAAAAAGAATAACCTTTACTGAGGAAATATTATCCAATCCGAAAAAATGTTCCGCTGTCTCTACATACGGCAACTCATAAGTCACAGCATCATTCCAAGATTCTTGTTCTAACAGCTGTTTACATGTCTTCATCTCGACATGCTGAACCCACGATGATTTAATACCATCATTGTTTTTACAAGCACTCATCATCAGCATTGCCAACAACACACACAACATCTTCTTACTCATCAAGGACACCTCCTAAAATTTGTTACTTTCATTATAGCATACATACGAGTAAAAAACACCCCCGAGCATTAGCCCGAAGGTGTTTATCAAAGGAGTTACTTATTTAGTCCATCTGCTCGCCGACTGCAACAGGAACTGCATCTGCAGGAACCGGGCAGAAGTAGCCGCCTGCTGCGCGTTTTTCCCATTCTGCTTTGGCTGCAGCGATGGTTTCCGGCTGTTCATACAGGTCGATAGCAGTAGCTGCGATTACCCTACCTGCACAAAGCAGACCTTTGTGCGCGATGGTGGATTTGCCGCAGGAAACATTCTGCCAGCTGTGGCCCGGAGCACCGCTTGGAGAGCAAACCACGTTGATCTGTGCGGTTGGAACCAGCCAGCTTACGTCGCCCACGTCGGTGGAACCGGCACGCTCTTTGGTGCTGAACCAATATGGTACAAGGAAGTCGTTGAGCGGAATGGTCGCGTTTTTGCTGACCTCAGCCACCCATTCTGCAATCTCTGCATTTTCATCGCAGGCAGAACCCGGCAGATTTTTGGAAGGCATTTCGTAGCCGTCGATAAGGGCCTGTGCGAAGGCTTTTTCTTCCTCGGTATAAGTTGGAACGCCAACTTCATTGAAGTTTTCCCACATGAGTTTTTCCAGAACTTTATTCGGAACGGTGTTGGATGTACCATCGATGAAGCGTTTTGTCATCTTGGTTTCGGTCATCATCGCTGCTGCTTCTGCAATTTTATCAACGCGAGCCTGCAGCTCCAGTGCTTCTTTCACCAGCACGGAACGAACCATGTAGAGAACCTGTGCGTGTGGCTGAACTACGTTTGGAGAGTTACCACCTGCATCGGTGATGGCATAGTGAATACGGGAGGAGGATTCCATGTGCTCACGCAGGAACTGTACGCCGATATTCATCAATTCCACAGCATCCAGTGCGGAACGACCCATATGTGGGTTGCCTGCTGCATGAGCAGCAACGCCGGTGAATTTATACTCAGTCTGGATGCAGGAGTTGCAGGTACCGGAGCTTACCTGGTTAACGGAACCCGGATGCCAGGTCAGGGCCAGATCACATTCCTCGAAGAGACGCTCACGAGCCATGAAAGCTTTTGCTGCGCCGCCTTCTTCACCCGGACAGCCGTAGAAGATCACAGTGCCTTCGTGGCCTTCTTCGAGATAGGATTTCACTGCAAAAGCAGCTGCCATCGCACCGGCACCCAGCAGGTTATGGCCGCAGCCATGACCGGAACCACCGCGAACCAGCTCTTTGCGGACGGTGGAGTTTGCTTCCTGAGACAGACCGGACAGCGCATCGTACTCAGCCAGAATACCGATTACCGGTTTGCCGGAACCGTAAGTTGCTTTGAATGCAGTATCGATACCGCAAACAGGACATTCCACGTTGAAGCCTTGTTCTTTAAGAACTTTCACATAGAGTTCGCAGGATTTGAATTCCATCAGAGACAGCTCTGCGTATTCCCAGATTTTATCGGACACATCGGTAATAATGTTTGCTTTCTCATCAATGACCTGCAGATATTTTGCTTTTTCAGACATTTGGTTTCTCCCCTTCAACTTGATGTTTTAACAGAAAAAGCCGCACCAAAGTGCGGCTTTTGTTTTAGTAGAGCACTTTGCCCAAAAATTCTTTGGTTCTTGGATTCTGCGGATTGCCGAAGAGCTCCTCCGGAGAACCTTTTTCTGCAAGGATACCACCGTCCATGAAGAAGACACGGTCGGAAACTTCTCTTGCAAAGCCCATTTCATGGGTAACGATAACGGTGGTCATACCGCCTTTAACCAGATTCTTGATTACTGCCAGAACCTCGCCTACCATCTCAGGGTCCAGTGCAGAAGTTGGTTCGTCGAAGAGCATTACATCCGGTTCCATAGCCAGCGCGCGAACGATAGCCAGACGCTGTTTCTGACCGCCGGAAAGACGGCTTGGGAATTCGTTGATTTTCTCGTAGAGACCAACGGTATTCAGCAGTTCTTTTGCCATTTCATCTGCTTCTGCCTGAGATTTTTTACCCAGCAGAGTTGGCGCCATGGTGATGTTCTGACCAACAGTCATGTGTGGGAACACGTTAAAGTGCTGGAATACCATGCCCATTTTCTGACGATGCTGGTTGATATCGATGCCTTTCGCGGTAATATCAACGCCCTCAAAGAAAATCTGGCCGCTGGTTGGAACCTCCAGCAGGTTCAGGCAGCGCAGGAAGGTGGATTTACCGCCGCCGGATGGACCGATGACAGAAACAACTTCACCTTTTTCGATGTGCTCGGTAACACCTTTCAGTACCTGCAGCTGACCGAAGCTTTTATGAAGATCTTTTACTTCAATAATATTATTAGTCATTTTTCATTCTCCTCTCAATCGCTGCAACACCCTTGGACAGTACGAAGCCCAGAACGAAGTAGATCAGGCTGACAATGATCAGTGGTTCGATCGCAAGGTACATGGTACCGTTGATGGTTTTGTACTGAGTCATCAGGTCGCCTACAAAGAAGGTGGATGCCAGAGAAGATTCTTTTACGATGGTAACAAACTCGTTGCACAGTGCAGGCAGAATATTTTTGATCGCCTGTGGGAATACAACTTTCTGCAGGGTCTGGGTGTAGTTCAGACCGAGGCTTCGAGCAGCCTCTACCTGACCTTTATCCACCGCACTGATACCTGCACGAATGATCTCTGCAACGTACGCACCGGAGTTCAGACACAGAGCCAGCGCAACGGAGAATACCTTGCCCAGATCAACGCCAGGGAACATCATTGGAATCAGGAAGTAGAAGAAGTACAGCTGAACCAGCAATGGGGTATCGCGGACAACCTCGGTATAAATGGTTGCGATCGCGTTCAGTGGTTTGAATTTACCGATATGGAATTTGCTCAGACGCATCAGTGCAAGGATCGCACCGATCACGATACCAACAGCAACAGTCAGTGCAGACAGCAGCAGGGTGTTTGCGGTACCTTCCAGCAACAGACCCCAGTATCTGCTTACGACTTTCACCATATTGGAGAAGATGGTCATAATGCTCATTGATGTTGTTCCTCCTTAATAACAGAAAGGTCGGACCGGTCAAAGGACCGGTCCGATGTAATCGTTTGGTCGAAATTATTCAATACCCAGGGATTCAGCCAGAGCAGTTGCTTCGTCAGTCCACTGAGAGTACAGTTTCTGTTCGTTTACTTCTGCCAGGATCTTGTTGATCTCTGCCATCAGCTCGGTTTCACCTTTCTGGCAAGCCAGAACGTTACCTTCGGAAGAGTAATCGAAGAAGAATTCGCTCATGCAAATCTCGTCGTAGTTACCTGCGTAGAGAACACCGTTTTCACCGGAAACTGCCAGTGCATCGATTTTGCCGGTGGTCAGAGCCAGAACGCCGTCATTCAGGGAACCGATTGGTTCGATGGTAACATCGGATGGCAGCTGTTCGCTTACCAGATTGTACTGAAGAGAACCGTTCTGTGCGCCAACTTTCAGACCTGCGAAGGATTCTGCGGTGTTCAGTTCAGCAGCTCTGTCTTTCATGATCAGGATGCCCTGACCGATGGAATCGTCGTTATCAATGTTGTAGTAGTCGGACAGTTCCATGGATTCTGCACGTTCTTCGGTTTTAGCGAAACCGGAGATTGCCATATCAACAGTACCGGTGGTAACAGCTGCCTGAACTGCGGTGAAGTCCATTGCTTCGATTTTCAGTTCTACGCCCATTTTTTCAGCAATGTATTTGCCCAGTTCGATATCGGAACCAGCGTAAACATCTTTGCCGTTTGCGTCAACATACTGGAATTCCATTGGTGCAAAGTCAGGAGAGGTTGCCATGGTGATGACACCTACTTCTTTGATTTTTTCCAGTCTGGAAGTTTTTTCGGAACATGCGGTCATAGTGCTCATCAGCATTGCTGCTGCCATGATGATTGCCAAAGTCTTTTTCATAATATTTCCTCCTATAAAACAGCAATTCATGCTTTCGAATTCGTATTGTATTTTTATTCGAAACGATGTTTATATTATACAGGATTTTTCGGATTTGTAAAGTCACATTTTGCACAAATATACATTAACATTTCATCTTTTTTTATCGAAACTGCGGCAAAACCTATCTTTTATCGTGAATTTTAATTCACTTTCAAGAATATTCATTCATTTTTACATAAAAAGAAAGGCATATCTTAACGATATGCCTTTCTCAGCAGTCGAATTTTAACGGATTTCAAAATCGTCGCTGACACCAATCGTCAGGTTGACGCCCATGCCATCCTTGACCGGATTGCCCTCTTTCATGCCCTTCTGGACAAACTGGAACAGTGGGCTTGCGCTGACCAGAGTCTGATACAGACGCTCGGTCTCTTCGCCGAATACCTTATATTGCATCGCCCAGTGCAGAGCGTGCTGAATCGGATGGAACGCTGCCATCTGGCTGCGGAACACGGTTTCCTTTCGTCCACCCTGGAACTCGAAGGTCAGAGTCTCCGGATATGCCAGTTTGCGGAATGCGTGCTCAGCTGCAACCATTGGAATATAAAGCTGCAGTTCGCGAGCGAGAGTTGCATCGCCGCCGCAGAGTTCACTGATTTTATTTGGCAGAGCCAGCGCATCTTCGCGGCTCTTAACAGCACCAAAGAGACGAATGGCATCCATGGTGTAAGCTTCCAGCATTTCAGCATCGTATGCGTATGGCTCCAGAGTCTCCGCATCCTGCTGGAAAATGAAGAACTGTCTGTGGATACCATAGCCGCCGCAATCCCAGGTTTTCACCAGTTCTGCAACGATATGGCTCAAACTTTCAATGCGTACATCGTTGATGCGGCATTCACCTTTGATCTGGTCTCCATTTTTCATAGCAAAGATTTTTACATAAGCCATCTTCTGGTTACCGATACGTTTTGCCAGCTGATCTTTCAGCGCATCCCAGTACAGATTGAAGTTCTGAACCTTCTGTGCTTCGCCGCCTGCCAGCAGATTACCGCGGTAAACATTCCAGCCGTGTTTCTTGCCGGCAAACTCAGTCTCCATACGAACAGCATTGACTTTCTTTGCTGCGAGAGTCAAGGTGTGGATCAGAGACATCATGAAAGTATTGCAGGCGATGGTCAGAGCCGCTGCCGGGTTTGGACCTTTTGCTGCAGAAACTTCAACAATATCGCGATCCCAATCCGGACATTCAATATTAAAGGTAACCGCTACTGCATCAGCCTGCAGATCGGTGATTTCCGGATAGATGCTGATATTCCAGGATGGGATCACGATGTGATCGTCTTCCACACGGTCATTGACCTCAAAGCAGTCATGCAGATAGTATTTCAGAATAAAATCGATGGTTTTTTCTTCATCCAGATGAGAGCCATCACCGAACGCTTTGGCGAGAGCCTGTTTTTCCAGATGCATGTTGCAGTTGTTCAGCAGGATCATAACATTCGGATGCTTTGGCACCATTTTCAGAACCTGCTGGAAAGCACCTTTCGCCTCCGCATAGCGTTTCATGGAGTAGAAGGTATATCCGTAATGGAAGAACCAGTTCGGGTCATTTTTTCCTTCTTTACGAACTGTATCGAGAAGCTCCTTCGCTTCTTCATAGCGGTGAAGCATATTGTATTCTCTTGCCAGAATACAGGTGAACAGATAGTCACGTTCACTCTCAGGCAGCGCCTCGATGGCATCAGCAATTTTCTGATGCTGCTGCGCTTTACCCCATTCTTTGATCTGATTCAGCAATTCCTGTTTATTCATTCTTTATATCCTCCGCTTCATCAGCGTTTTGCTGCAAAAATCTCATTGAAAGTAGTATAACACAAAGCAAGGAAAAAGTCAGTCATTTTGTATAATATTAGAGTAAAATTTATCCCTTTTTACGCCTACGCTTCTTCTTGACCACCAAAATGGTGTATGATATGCTTAATGAGAAGGCAAACTTCATTCGAGAAAAACTGGAGGTACTTATTATGATCGAAAAAGGCATGAAAGCCGCTGACTTTACCTATTGCACCGCATTCAAAGAAGGCATCACCCTGTCCGAAAAAGTGAAAGAAGCAGACAAAACGTTCCTGATCTTCCTGCGCTACATGGGCTGCACATCCTGTCAGGTTGACATCATGGATTACAGCGAGGAATATGCTCGATTCAAAGAGAAGAACGCACAGATCGTTCTGGTTCTGCAGAGCTCCGTGGAGATCATGCGCGCTCAGACTACCCCAGACAACCCACCATTCGATATCGTATGCAATGCTGATATGAGCCTGTACCCAATCTACGATCTGAAAGCTGCCGCTTCCAAAGAAGAAATGATCAACCGCGATGACGAGGCTTCCATGGCTCGTTTGACCTACAAACGCAGCAAAGCTGCTGAACGTGGTCTGGTTCACGGCGAATACGAAGGTGAAGAACTGCAGCTCCCGGGCATGTTCCTGCTGGACAAAGAGATGAACGTTCTCCACGCTCATCGCGCAAAAACTCTCACCGATATGCCTGACGTTGACGCAATGCTTGCAATGATCTAATGAAAAAAGCATTTGATTTTAACTACCACAGTGTCGATGGCGATGAAAAACAGCTTTCCGCCAAAGTGCAGGAAGCTGATAAAACAGTCCTGTACTTTTCCCGTTACATGGGCTGTCCTTTCTGTCAGGTAGATATGATGGAACTTTGTGAAGAATATCCTCGCTTACGCGAGAAAAACGTACAGCTCCTGCTGGTTCTTCAGAGCGCTCCGGAGACTGTTCGCAATCAGACGCTGATCAAAGATTTTCCTTTTGAGGTTGTCTGCGACCCGGAAGGAACACTGTACCGGCTTTACGGTGTAAAAACCGCTTCTTCCATGCTGAAAATGATCAACCCGCTGGACAGGAAACTGTGGAAAAAGATTCGTTCTCTGTTGAAGCACAAACTGAAGCACGGTGCTTATGAGGGAAATGAACAGCAGCTTCCGGCTCTGTTTCTCCTTAACCACAACATGGATCTGTTTTACAGTCACTACGCCAAATCCATCAGCGACATGCCCAACATCGACAACATACTGAAGCTTCTGTAATAAAAAAGGCTCCTCATATGAGGAGCCTTTTGATTTTACAATTATTTGTTGCGGGAGTTGAGCAGTTTGGTCAGTTCAACTGGATCCATGATGGTGTCGCCTTTGTAAACACGCATGTTACCGGAAGCGATTTCGTCGATCAGGATAACTTCGCCGTTGTTGTAACCGAACTCGAATTTGATATCCCACAGATCCAGACCAACGGTTTTCAGGTCGTCAGCAATGATCTTGGTGATTTTCAGGGTCTGTTCTTTCATGGAAGCGAACAGTTCAGGGCTCATAACACCCAGAGCAGCCAGACCTTCGCCAGTTACCAGTGGGTCACCTTTTGCGTCGTTTTTGAAGGTGCATTCTACATAGCCGCCTTCGAGAACGGTGCCGTTTTCGATGTATTCGCCGTATCTGCGGATGAAGGAGCCGGTAGCAACCAGACGGCAGATAACTTCCAGACCATGACCAAATACGGTAGCAGGAAGAACTTCCATGGTAGCATTTTCGATGTCAGCGCTTACATAGTGGGTTTTGATGCCTGCTTCTTTCAGTTTTTCGAAGTAGTAAACAGAAGTTTCCAGGTTTGCTTTGCCGATACCTTCAATGGTCAGACCAACGCTGTTTTCACCTGGGTCGAATACGCCGTCTTTACCGGTGCAGTCATCTTTGAATTTCAGCATTACATTGCCGTTTTCCAGTTTGTAAACGTCTTTTGTTTTACCTTTGTAGAGCAGTTCCATGTTCATTCTCCTTTTTCTTTGAAATGACTGGTTATGATAACGATGTTTCATACCTTTGAACACTCTTTTAGAATATCACTCTGACAAGTTGCTGTCAAGGTGCAAAGCGTTCAAATGCGCGGCCTTCTTCCCCGTTTTCATTGGTCGAAATATAGAAAAAAATGTAATTTTATCACCAGAAATTCCAGCGTGGGGAAGAACTGGTAATATCATGGAAAAAGAAAAAGCCCCTGAAACAGGAGCTTTTTCTGGTGCCGCTGACGAGACTTGAACTCGTACGAAGTTGCCCTCAACGGATTTTAAGTCCGGTGTGTCTGCCGATTCCACCACAGCGGCCAATATTCGATACTTCATCCATGATACACGAAATTCCATCAGAAGTCAAGGAGAAGAACCATGAAATCGAAAAAAGCCTGCTGTCTTTCGAAGACAGCAGGCTTTTGGTTTCTTTCCCTGGGAACAGTATTCCGTTCCATGCAAACACCGCAGAAACCGTTTATTATTCTGTCCGAACGCTTGCGGATTATTCCGCTTTCAACAGTTCAAAGTCCACCTCACCGGCAGAAACATCGACAGCAGCACAGCGTACCAATACTTTTTGTCCGATTTTATAGCGCACATTGGACATACGCTCTACCAGCTCCATGCCTTCTTCCAGAATGTAATCACCGAACGGAAGCTCACTGATATGAACCAAGCCTTCCACGGTATTTGGCAGCTCTACATAGAAGCCGTAGCTCTGCACACCGGAAATAACACCTTCAAAATCGTCGCCGATGTAGTTGGACATATATTCTGCTTTGTAGCAATCTTCGCAGTCGCGCTCGATATTCACAGCATTCAGCTCACACTCGCTGCAGTGTTTTGCCGCAGGAGAAACATAGTTGCCAAAGCGCTTTTCGATGACTTTGCCCGGCTGTTCGTTCACATAAGCAGAAAGGATGCGATGGATGATCAAGTCCGGGTAACGGCGGATTGGGGAGGTAAAGTGAGCATAATTGTCCAGAACCAGACCAAAGTGACCAATGTTATCGGAGGAGTACACCGCTTTCGCCATGGAACGCAGCAGCTGACGATTGATCAGCGGCTCCAGATGAGTATCACGGACAGATTCCAGAATGTTGGACATCTGTTTTGCCGTCACCTCTGTATCCAGACCGGAGGCGTCGATTCCCACCTGACGCAGAATGGTTTTCAGCGTATCGATTTTGGTTTCCGGTGGGTCTTCATGAACACGGTAAACAAAAGGTAAGCCTTCATTCATCGCCACAGAAGCCGCCGCCTGATTGGCTACCAGCATAAATTCTTCGATAAATTTCTCCGATTCGCCGCGGGTACGAGGGAGAATGTCTTTCACTCGACCATTTTCAATGAGGAATTTGCTTTCGCTGGATTCAATATTCATGGATCCCCGCTCAAATCTGCGTTTGTGCAGCAGAGCAGAAAGTTCCCTCATTTTCTCGATTTCCGGGAGAAGCTCGTGATATTTTGCCAGAATCTCATCATTCGCACTGCCATCCAGAATCGCATTGACCTCGCTGTACACGCCCTTCACGCGGGAACGAATATAGCTCTTGGCAAAGCGGTAGCCGATCAAATCACCCTGCTCATTGAGAGTCAGCAAAGCAGAGAAGGTCAAGCGCACTTCGTCCGGATTCAAGGAGCAAATGCCGTTGGACAATTCTTTCGGAAGCATTGGCAGCACCTGATCCGCATAGTAGATTGAGGTACCACGAGCATAGGCCTCATTATCCAGTGCAGAGCCCGGTTTCACATAGTAGCTGACGTCTGCGATATGCACACCCAGTTCCCATACATCGCCTACTTTATCCAGAGAAATGGCGTCATCGATGTCCTTCGTATCCGCACCATCAATGGTGAAAATATTGTAGCCGGTCAGGTCCAGACGATCCATCAGCTCGCTTGGCTGAATGCCTTTCTCAGCCACTTTTTTCGCCTCAGCCTGAGTTGGGGCATCAAAGTGCAGACGCGCCTTGTAGGCTGCCAACACCGCTTCACAGCAGTTTGCCGCAGAATCAGCACAACCGAAGGTGCGCACTACTTTGGCACGATGAGAGAAGTGTCCATCGCCGCGTTTGCCAACGGTAGCCAGAACCTTGTCTCCCACTTTTGCGTCGCCGCGGTCACGTTCCCAGACTTCGATCGGAATTTTCATATCCTTGTCCGGCATAACGAAGAAACGACCATTTTCGCTGTACAGCACACCCGGGAAGTTTTCATGACTTTCTTCCAGAATCTCGGTAACAGTACCTTCTGTTTTGCCTTTTCCGTCTTTCGACAGACGCACCATGACGATGTCGCCCGGCATCGCACCCAGCATTTCTCGTCCCGGCAGGAAAATATCGTCCTCACGGGTAGCTTCCTCATCCAGTGGTCTCGCAAAACCGAATCGCTCCTGTACAGAAACGATTTTTGCTTTCACTGTCTGCATATTTTCTGCCAGACCCACTGCGTTTCTTTCCTGAATGATGATGCCTTTCGCCTTGTACTGCGCGATCAGCTGGTCAAACTCTTTGCGCTCTCTTGGCTGCACTTTTGCCAGAACAGCCAGCTCTTTCAAGCGCACCGGAGCCTTGCGGTTACGGCGCAGCACCTCCATAATACGCTTATTCAGCGGCATTGGACCGCTTTTGCGGCTGCTGCGTCGAGGATTTTGCGATTGCTTCATATTTTTATTATTATATCTCATACTCAGTCCCTTTCTTCGGGTCACACTATTCGATCCTACCTTTTTATTATGACCGATTCCCCCAAAAACCACAAGAGAGATTTTGTAAAAACTATTTGAAGAGTAAAAAAAATACTCCGCTGAAGCGGAGTATTCAGTCACAACATCAATTATGCCATGAATTTCATGATTGCGCCCAGTGCGATGATAACAACAAAGAACACGATGGTCAGTACTTTGGTTGCTCTGGACAGCATAGCATCGGTGGTTTTACCCATGTTTCTGCCGAAGGAATCGTCGCTGCCGCCAGCCAGAGAGCCCATTTTTGCTTTGTGCTCCTGCATCAGTACAACTGCAATGATCATAACAGCCAGAACGCAGATAATGATACCGCCAAGAATTTCGATAACGCCCATTTGTAAACCTCCTGTCTGCCTTACGGCCGGTTTGCGTACTGTAAAAGGGAATGACCCCAACTTACTACTTAACTCAAACCATAATAACACAAAAAATCACATTTGGCAAGAGCCAAGCATAGTTTCCATGGCTCTTTTACAGGAAATTTAGCGGATTTCTTTGACCATATCAATATGAGGGCAGTGTTCGTCATTGTAGACCTGACCTCTTGGCTTGTAGCCGTTACGTTTATAGAAGCCCTGTTTATCCAGCTGTGCGCTCAGTTCAATGGAGGTACCGCCCAGTTCTTTGACTTTTTCCTCCAGGTTCTGCATGATCACACGACCCACACCTTTGCCGCGGTAATTTTCGATGACCGCAATACGGCCTGCGTGCCACTGGCCATCTTTCTGATACACTCGGCCGGTGCCCACCGGTTCGCCGTGGTCATAAATGATCACATGCCAGCTTTTCGCATCCAAATCGTCATATTCGTTCTTAAAGCCCTGTTCGATCATGAAAACCATAGCACGAACATAAAAGGCATCGGTTGTATTTGCTTTGCCTTTGGACCATTCAACGGTCAATCTTGGTCTGCCCATTTGTCAGCCTTCTTTCCTCAGAATGTTACCCACCCATTATAGCAAAAGAAGCCTGTTCTTTCAATGCTTACAGCAGCGGAAGAAAGCTCTTCCCCAAACAAAGCAGCAGCACTCCCGGCAGACCCAGCAGAACAAAAAGAACGATATTTTGTTTCGTCAGCGGCAAAACCAGTCCGATTTTCGGAAGCAGAAGCCACGCCAAAATTGCTCCCAGTACGCTGATACAGATTGCTTTCAGGAAGCAGCGTTTTTTCGTGTAAATCAGCATCTCCAGAAAAGCAATCAGAGCAAGAATCCCTGTCATCGCAGCTCCCCTGCCTTGATTCCCATGCGCCGCGCCATATTGTGATAATAACGATAGCGGCTGCGCAGAGCTTTTCCGTCATAAATACAAGCTTCCAGCAAATCATCCTCCAGCGTCATATTAAAAACTGCCTCGTTTTCCCGAATTTTCTGTTCCAACTGACGCAGCTGCGCGATAATCTCTGATGCACTGAGATTTTGTTCCTGTGTGTATTTTCGTTCCAGCAGCAATGGCATTTCCATCCCATCCTTTCCATTCCTTATATTCTGCTTCTATCTTATGAAGAAAGAATGGACAGCTATGCTTTTTTTATGCAGAAAAATCCACGATTTTTCCTCAAATCAGTTGTCAGCGCGGAGAAAATAGAGTAAAATAAGAACAGACCGAAAGAGAGAAAGAAGGCTTTGTGATGGAACAGTTCAAAAATCTGACCGAACGCTACTGCCCAAAGCTGGGCGGCAACGTTCCTCTGGAAAATATGTACGATGATGAGGGCAACGTTTATATGCGCTGCCTGTTCAGCTACAAATGCACCTGGTATGAATGCGAAAAGCACATGCCAGCGTTCCCAAACCGCTAAACAAAAACAGCAGATACCGTACGGTATCTGCTGTTTTTTTCTGTAAGCTGTGACTAGGCGTATAAGCCGGGTTCTGTTATAGATGACAATCTATCTAGACCGCCGGTCGCCCGACGGTTCAAGCCACCTGCCCCGGAATGACGACGGGCCGCCGCTTGTTCATTCCGTTATGGTTACGGTGTTGCTTCGGATAGGGTTTACATGGCAGTACAGTCTCCTGTACCCCGGTGAGCTCTTACCTCGCCTTTCCACCCTTGCCGGACAAGTCCGGCGGTATCTCTCTGTTGCACTATCCCTAAAGTCGCCTTCGGCTGCCGTTAGCAGCTATCCTGCCCTGTGAAGCCCGGACTTTCCTCATGCGGGCCCTTTCGGGATTCCGCACGCTGCCATCCTGCCTACTCACAGCGTTTATTTTACCCCAATCTTCTGAGATTGTCAACGGAAAAGATACTGCATTGAAGATATCGCAAATCTTATGATATAATGGAATAAAAGAATTATCTCAAAGGAGGGAAACACATGGCAGACTTTCTCATGCCTATTTTCTTTGGTATTCTTCTTGTAATTCTCGGATATGTCAACAGCAAGGGGGATATTTCTTCCATCCATTGGTATCACAGAACTCATGTGAGCGAAGAAGATCGACCAATTTTCGGCCGCTTGATTGGGCTTGGTACCAGTCTCATCGGTGTCTGTATCATCGCATTCGGCTTTCTGTCGTTTCTGTCCGAGAAAACACAGAAGGATATTTTCCTTCTGATTGGCAGTGCCCTTGTGATTCTGGGCTGTATCATTGGTTTAGCTATCAGTATATACGCAATGTTGAAATATAATAAAGGCATTTTTCGATTCAAATAACAAAAAGCTCCTTTTGACTAAGCAAAAGGAGCTTTTTCTTTACAATACCAGAATACCCAGATGTTCCAGCAAAATCTTTGTACCCAACAGAATCAAAATCAAACCGCCGGCGAATTCTGCTTTGGATTTGTATTTCATACCGAAGACATTGCCGATCTTCACACCGATCATAGACAAGGTGAAAGTGCAGATACCAATGAAGCTGACTGCAGGAACGATATCTACCTGCAGGAAGGCAAAGGTGATACCCACTGCCAAAGCATCAATGCTGGTCGCAATGGCAAGCACGACCATATCCTTGAACGCCACGCTGTCGCTGGCGCTTTCCTCGTCGTTTTCGCGGGATTCCTTGATCATGTTAATACCGATGATGCCCAGCAGAATGAATGCGATCCAGTGATCAACTGCCACAATGTATTCCTGGAAATTCACGCCCAGCAGATAACCGATCAGCGGCATACCCGCCTGAAAACCGCCGAAATACAAGCCGACAATGGCTGCTTTCTTCCAGTTCATTCGTTTCATCGCCAAACCTTTGCAGACTGCAACCGCAAAAGCATCCATGGACAGCCCTACTGCCAGAATAAACAGTTCCAATAAACCCATAATGTTTGTCCTCCGTTTTCCTGTTCCGATTTTTACATAAAAAAAGAGACAGAGTCCGCTGCTGCGGGCAAGTCTCAAACTACTCTCATAATGTTCTCTATTTTACACGGTAAATGCGGGGTTTGTCAATGATAAGCAAGCCATTCCATCTTGAAAATTTGTACTTTTATGCTATGATAGAGAACAAAACAAGAAAGGAGCTTTCTTTATGAACATCGAAATTCGTCCGGCCTGTCCCGAAGATGCAGCAGACATTCTGGAACTGAGCAAAATCTTTGGCAGTGAGAGTGATAATCTAAGCTATGGCTCTGATGGTCTGCCTTATACTGTTGAACAGGAGGAAGCATTTCTCGTCTCCTGTCAGCATGACGAACGACAGGTATTTTATGTTGCCCTCGCTGACGGCAAGCTGGTAGGTACCTGCAATTTTTCTGCGCTGAACTCTCCTCGTATGGCACATCGAGGTTCTATCGGCATCTGCGTCCGCAAATCCTACTGGGGCAAAGGCATCGCAGCCAAAATGATGGAAGCTCTCCTACACTTCGCCAGAGATACCGCTAAAGTGGATATCGTCTTTCTTGAAGTTCGCAGCGATAATCTGCGCGCCATCAAGCTATATGAGAAATTCGGCTTTGAGAAAACCGGTGTTTATCCCGGTTTTATGAAAATCAACGAGGAATTTGTCGATTTTGATTTGATGCATCTGCAATTTAACAAATAATTTGCTTTGGTTTTCCACGAATCTGTGTTATACTTGGGGAGTAACAATCGAGAAAGGGCGGTATCATTTTATGAAACCCGTATTCAATAAAGGCCAACTGAACCCAACCATCACCACTCCAAGCCAGCTGGTTAAGCTCTGCACAGAAAATGTCAACGAGAGACAGCAGGCCCTGCTGAAAAAATACAAACTGGACCAGCTGAAAGCTTACGGCATCGACGAAGAAAAAGGCACTCTGCGCTTCCTGCTCAAGGACGACAGCAGTCATGAATTTGAGGCAGTTCCTGTCGGTGTTTGGAATGCCAAAGAAAACAAATGGGTTTGGTCCTGGTCCAACAGCTCCATGGGTGTGAACCTATATGCCAAATCCGCAGCTCTCAAAGGTCTCAGTGAAATCATCAACTCTACTGACTTCACAGAGCCTGTCATCGACTGCGATGCTCACAAATCCCAGATGATCTCTGTCATCGCCACTGAATACATCGGCGGTATCGGACGCTTTATCGCTCCGCAGGGCGACTTCCGTCTCCACTTCATTCTTCTGAAAAAGAAAGACTAACACAAAAAGCTCCCTGTATGGGAGCTTTTTTATTACATCTCGTGTTTGTACAGGCGGCAGGTTCCGCCGCTGTCCTCCTCCACCATACAATGGAAACTCCAGCCGCAGCGTTCATAAAAGTCTGTGTGGTCCGTGCAGAGATAAGCGGTTGTGATACCATGCTCCGCCAGTTTTTCGCAGGCATGATCTAACAGAAGTCTTGCCAGTCCCTGCTTGCGATACGAAGGCTCAACAAACAGTGCACAAACATTCGGACGCAGCTCCTTGCTTTTGTGGAAGTCGTTTTCAATGACACCGACACCTGCAATGATGCCGCCTTCCTCATTTCTGATCACATACCACGCAGGCACACCGTTTTCTGTCGTTCTACCCTCTTCCATACTGTCCAGATAGGCCTGTTTCGGAACATTCCATTTGCTGCTCTGCCATGCAGCCACTTCCTCAAACAGCTCCGGATGCCCACAAACAGGGATGATCGTTCTTTTTTCCATATGATTTAACTCCTTTCAGGAATTTCTATGGTTGAACAATGAGTAAGTAACAACTTTATTATAGCAAAGCAAAAAGCTCCCTGCAATCGCAGAGAGCTTTTATTCTGATTATTCTTCCATGCCTTCCAATGTCATCTGAACCACCGGTGGAATGTTGCCGCGGGACGGCAGAGATTTTGCTTTGTAGCGATGCTCGTTTTCTAAGCTTCCCTCTTTGTAAGCGTGGGCGCTTTCGACTACATCGCCTTTTTTCAGGGTCATGACCTGCACGCCCTGACTGTCTTTCGTGGTTTTCTCCAACAGTGCGCCGCTGTGGAAAATCAGCACTCGGCCGCCATTGGCATTCATCTGTACTTCCTGTTCTTCAGTCAGTGCCAGAATCGCAACCAATGGAGAACCTGCTTTTGTGTTATAGGCATTGATCAGTTTCTTACGGTTGGTTTTGGTTTCGTAAGCCTTCAGGCTGACTTTTGCAACCTTACCGTTTTCATAGAGGAACAGCAGGAAACCGCTGTAATCCGATGTCGCGATCATGAATTTCGCACTCTCGCCCTCGTCCATACCCAGTTTGACCGGTACAAAGTCACCCAATGTGCTGGCTTTGGTATCCGCAAACTCAGAGGCATTGGACTTGTAAACCTGTCCCTGATCGGTGAAGAACAGCAAATTGATACCACTGCTGCACTCCAGATGGTCCTGCACAGCGTCGCCGTCTTTGAGATACTGTTCGGAACTCATGCGGTAAGACTGCGGCGTGATTTTCTTGAAGTAACCGCCTTTGGTGAAGAAGAGATGTACCGCATATTCTTCGGCTTTCTTGTGCTCTTCTTCGTTGTAGTGCTTCACATCTTCCTTGTAGAGCAACAGAGATTTGCGAGGCTTGCCATGTTTTTTGATGACTTCCTTCAGCTCTGCAACGATGATATTTTTTACCTTTTTATCGTTGCCGAGGATGGATTCCAGCTCCTCGATAGCAGCTTTCAAATCAGAGATTTCCTGAGTGCGTTTGATAATATACTCACGGTTCAGATGTCGCAGCTTGATTTCAGCCACATACTCCGCCTGCACTTCATCAATGCCAAAACCGATCATCAGATTTGGAACAACGTCCACTTCTTCCTTGGTCTCGCGAACGATTTTGATGGCCTGATCGATGTCCAGCAGGATTTTCTCCAGACCTTCCAGCAGGTGCAGTTTCTCTTTTTTCTTATCCAGATCGTAATATACTCTGCGTTTTACACACATTGTACGGAATGCGATCCATTCTTCCAGCAGAGAACGTACACCCAGCACCCGCGGAGTGCCTGCAATCAGCACGTTGAAGTTGCAGGAGAAGCTGTCCTCCAGTGGAGTGAAGCGATAGAGTTTCTGCATCAGCTTATCCGGATCTACGCCGCGTTTCAGGTCAATAGCCAGAGTCAGACCGGACAGGTCAGTCTCATCACGCATATCGGCAACCTCTTTCAGCTTGCCTGCTTTGACCAGCTCCACTACCTTGTCAATGATCGCTTCGGTGGTGGTAGTCGGCGGAATTTCAGTGATTTCCAGACAGTTGTTTTTCGCATCATAACGATAACGGGCGCGCACTTTGAAAGAACCGCGGCCGGTCTCGTAGATTTTTTCCATCTCGTCCTGATTGTAGATGATCTGACCGCCGCCGGCAAAGTCCGGTGCTTTCAGGGTCAGGGAAATATCATGCTTCGGATTTTTGATCAGTTCGATGGTCGTATTGCAGACTTCCTCCAAGTTGAAGGAACAGATATTGCAGGCCATACCAACCGCAATACCCAGATTGGAATTGACCAGAATAGACGGGAATGTAACAGGGAACAGAGTCGGTTCCTTCATGGTGTTGTCGTAGTTATCCACGAAGTCCACGGTGTCCTTGTCAATATCGCGGAACAGCTCTGCACTGAGACTGTCCAGTTTCGCTTCGGTGTATCGGGAAGCCGCATAAGCCATGTCATGGGAATAGGCTTTACCAAAGTTACCCTTGGAGTCCACATACGGATGCAGCAGCGCCTCGTTACCGCGGGAGAGACGAACCATGGTCTCATAAATCGCTGCGTCACCGTGAGGGTTCAGCTTCATAGTCTGACCGACAATGTTGGCAGATTTCGTACGCTGACCGGTCAGCAGACCCATCTTGTACATGGTATAGAGCAGCTTGCGATGAGATGGTTTGAAACCGTCAATCTCCGGAATCGCACGGGAGACGATTACGCTCATAGCGTAAGGCATATAGTTGGTTTCCAGCGTATCTGTGATCTCCTGATTCAGTACAACACCGGCATTTTCAATATATGCCTTACTCTGAGAGGCGCTTTTCCTTGGTTTTTTATCTTCTGTTTTCTTCTTTGCCATAGGAGGCTATCCTTCCTTTCTGTCGTACTTTTAAGACAGGTCCGCGTTATCCAAATAACGGGCACCATTTTCTGCAATGAATTCCTTGCGACCCTCCAGATTGTTGCCCAATAGCAGGTCAAACATCTGCTCGGTGGCTTGGGCATCAGCCGGAGTTACCTTAATAAGGCGGCGGGTTTCCGGATTCATGGTAGTCATCCACATCATATCCGGGTCGTTTTCACCAAGACCTTTGGAACGGTTGATGGTGACTTTTTTATTGCCCAGTTTCTCCAGAATCTTCGCTTTTTCCGCTTCAGAATAAGCAAAGTAGCTGGTATCTTTATCAATGATCTCAAACAGCGGGGACTCTGCGATATAAACATAGCCCTCCTCAATGAGGGTTGGAGTCAAACGATAGAGCATGGTCAGCAGCAGAGTGCGGATCTGGAAGCCGTCCACGTCCGCGTCGGTACAGAGGACTATTTTGTTCCAGCGCAGACCGCTGATATCGAAGGAAGCCAGCTCCTTGTTGGCTTTGGATTTTACTTCCACGCCGCAGCCCAGCACCTTGATGATATCGGAGATGATCTCGCTCTTGAAGATTTTATCGTAATCCGCTTTCAGACAGTTGAGAATTTTACCGCGAACCGGGATGATCGCCTGGAACTGTGCGTCGCGGCTCAGTTTACAAGCACCCAGCGCAGAGTCACCTTCCACGATGTAGATCTCACGCTCGCTGACATCCTTACTGCGGCAGTCAACAAACTTCTGAACACGATTGGACAAATCGATGGTGCCGGAGAGTTTCTTTTTCAGATTCAGGCGGGTCTTTTCCGCATTTTCGCGGCTGCGTTTGTTGACCAGAACCTGCTCCGCGATTTTCACCGCTTCGTCCGGATTTTCTACGAAGTAAACCTCCAGCTGACGTTTCAGGAAGTCAGTCATTGCTTCGTAGATAAATTTATTGGTAATGGATTTTTTGGTCTGGTTCTCATAGGAAGTCTGTGTGGAGAAAGAAGAAGAAACCAGCAGCAAACAGTCCTCAATGTCCTGATATTTGATGGAGCTTTCGCCCTTCAGATATTTGCTTCCCTGTTTCAGATAGCGGTCAATCTGGGACACGAAGGCCTGTTTTACCGCCTTTTCCGGAGAACCGCCATGTTCCAAATGGCTGGAGTTATGGTAGTATTCTGCCAGATTGATTTGGTTGGAGAAGCAGAACGCCACGGACAGCTTCACTTTATACTCGTCCTTGTCCTCTCGGTCGCGGCCGCGCTGTTCATCCTCCCAGTACTGAATGCTGGTGAGAGCGTTTTCGCCTGCCAGTTCCGCTACATAGTCCACGATACCTTTTTCGTAGATGAACTCCTTGGTCTCCATACCGTTTTCGGTTTCGTTACGAAACACGAAGAGCAGCCCCGGATTGACCACAGCCTGACGTTTCAATACATTTTCATAGAATTCCACCGGAATGTCGATATCGGTGAATACTTCCAGATCCGGTTTCCAGCGCTGATGGGAACCGGTCTGTTTGCGGTTCGTCGCCTCTTTCTGCAGACCGCCGATGTTCTGACCCTTTTCAAAGTGCAGATTATAGCGGAAGCCGTCACGGTAGATCTCCGCATCAAAGTATTCGGAAGAGTACTGTGTTGCGCAGGAACCCAAGCCGTTGAGACCCAGAGAGAATCCGTAGTTTTCGCCGTTGTTGGTATTATATTTACCGCCTGCGTACAGCTCGCAGAAAACCAGCTCCCAGTTATAGCGATTTTCCTTGCTGTTGAAATCCACAGGGATACCGCGGCCAAAGTCCTCCACCTCGATGGAGTGATCTTTGTAGCGGGTGATGATAATTTTTTTGCCGTAGCCCTCTCTTGCCTCGTCGATGGAGTTGGAAAGAATTTCGAACATGGAATGTTCGCAGCCCTCCAGACCATCGGAGCCGAAGATTACGCCCGGACGTTTACGGACACGGTCCGCACCTTTCAGAGCAGAGATACTTTCGTTACCGTATTCCTGATGTTTTTTTGCCACTGCCTGCTCCTCCTGTCAATAATAAGATGATATAGAATCCATTGTATCATAGATTTCCAAAAGAAAAAAGAGCTGAAACAGCTCTTTTTCATCGACATGTTATTTCGTTTTCAGCCAGATTTCCTCGGATTCATGGCGTTTTGGTCGTCCCATCAGATCCTGCAGAGCCTGTTTCGGATCTTTGCCTCTATAAAGAACTTCATACGCCTGTGTCACGATCGGCATATCCACGTTCATGGACTGTGCCAGTTCATAGGCGGTACCGGTGACATAATAGCCTTCCACGACCATTCCAATGGAATCCATCGCTTCCTGCACCTGCAAGCCCTGACTGAGCAGCTGACCAAAGCGATAGTTTCGTGACTGATTGCTGGAGCAGGTGAGCATCAGGTCACCGATGCCGGACAGACCGGCGAAGGTTTCCTGTCGGCCGCCAAGAGCTACACCCAAGCGTGCGATCTCGGTGATGCCGCGGGTCATCAAAGCTGCTTTGGTGTTGGCTGCATTGGCCAGCAATCCATCGCAGATACCGGAACAAACAGCAATGCTGTTTTTCAGCGCACCGCCCAGTTCCACGCCGATGACGTCATCGCTGACATAAATGCGAAGGGTCTTATCCATCAGCAGATCCTGCACTCTGTCCGCAGCCTCACGATTGCGGGACGCTGCCACAACGGTGGTTGGGATACCCTTTGCGATCTCCGCCGCAAAAGACGGACCGGACAACGCCACGCAGGGATTATTCGGCAGTTCTTCTTCAATGACAGTGACAAAGTCCTTGAACGTTCCCTTCTCCAAACCTTTTGCCGCACAAAGCAGGATGGTTTCCGGAGAAATCAGCTCGCGAATCTTTCGGCAATTCTCACGAATCGCAAAAGAAGGCAGTGCCAGAATCAGCAGTTCGCTGTCTGCAACACAGGACAAATCTGTACTAAATTTAATTTCTTCCGAAATTTCAATGTTAGGTAATTTTTTATGGCAGAGAAAATCGCCGCTTTTCTGCAATTCTGCCGGGGAACGGCTCCAAACACTGACTTGATGACCGCAGCGTTGGCAGAGAATTGCCAGTGCCGTACCAAAGGCACCGGAACCCATAATTGCTATATTCGCCATATTCTTTCCTCCCTGATGAGAAGTAACGGATTTCCCGATAGCAAAATCTCCTTTCGCAAATGCAAAAGGAGATTCAGATTACTGTTTGTTTTTATCTGCTTTCTTCGGCAGAGTCAGGCGTTTTTCTGTACCGTTGAGCAGTCGTTTGATATTGCTGCGATGCATCCAAATTACCAGCGCTGCAAAAATTGCAGACAGACAGGTATCGATCAGCGCAGGCTTGCCCTGATAGCTCAGCAGCAGATAAGTAACCGGCGGAAACAGAGCTGCGCCGAGAATGGATGCCAGAGATACGATGCGTACAATGAAAACGAATGGCAGCATCACCAGCAAGATCAGGCCAATCGCCAGCGGATTGATGGCAATCATAATACCGATGCTGGTCAAAACACCTTTGCCGCCGCGGAATCCGAACCAAATCGGGAACAGATGACCCAGCAGAGCTCCCAGACCGGAAATATATCCGGCATCAAAGCCGCTAATGCCGAAAGCGTGGAAAATCATACGGCCCAGTACCACTGCAAGGATACCCTTTGCAAAGTCACCCAACAGGGTGCAGGCTGCAGGACCTACCCCATACACACGCAGAACATTGGTCATGCCTGCGTTGTGGCTGCCGTGGTTGCGGACATCATCTTTCGCATAAATGCGGCTGACGATAACTGCAAAGCTGATGCTTCCCAACAGGTAACCGATCAGTGCAGAAGCCAGACCGGCAAAAATAGTTGCTTCCATATAAACTCTCCTTTGAAGATATTACATTATAATAATTGTAACATACGTTTCAATGAAGTGCAACTATCTCTTTTCTTTTTCTCTGGTCAGCATACGGATCGGAGTATGATCCAGACCAAAGGTTTCACGGATCTGATTCTCCAGATAACGCTGATAGGAGAAGTGATACAGGTCAGCACGGTTTACAAAGCTTGCAAATGTTGGCGGACGAGTAGAAACCTGAGTCATGTAGTAGATCTTCAGGCGTTTACCTTTATCAGACGGCGGCTGAACGCGAGCAGTAGCATAAGCCAGCATTTCGTTGAGCATACCGGTGGTCACGCGGCGACCGTTCTGTTCGTAAACCATGTTGATGGTCTCGAAGAGTTTCGGAATGCGCTGACCGGTTTTTGCGGAAATGAAGAGAATTGGTGCGTAAGACATAAAGGAGAAGTCCACTTCCAGACTCTTCAGGAATTCGTTCATGGTCTTGTCAGTTTTATTTTCAACCGCATCCCATTTATTGATGCAGACAACGCAGCCCTTGCCCTGTTCATGAGCATAACCTGCGATTTTGGAATCCTGCTCGGAGAAGCCTTCCAGTGCGTCGATCATGATAACGCAAACGTCAGCACGGTCTACTGCCATATAAGCACGGAGAACGCTGTATTTTTCAATAGCTTCTTCTACTTTGCTCTTGCGGCGGATACCTGCGGTGTCGATCATCACATATTTACCATACTGATTTTCCACCAGAGTATCGGTCGCATCGCGGGTGGTACCTGCGATATTGGATACAATTACTTTTTCCTCGCCGGCAATAGCATTGACCAGAGAGGATTTACCTGCATTTGGACGACCAACTACAGCAACCTTGATGGCGCCTTCGGTTTCGTCTTCCACATCGTCGAAGTTCAGATGCTCGTAAACCGCATCCAACAGGTCACCGGTACCGTGACCATGAACGGAAGATACCGGAACCGGATCACCCAGACCCAGGTTATAGAATTCGTAGAATTCCGGTGGAACATCACCGATGTTATCTACTTTATTTACACAAAGAACAACCGGTTTGTTGCTCTTCAGCAGCATAGCTGCAACGTCAGAGTCGGTTGCAGTAACGCCGGTTTTCAGGTCGGTAACCAGAACGATCACATCGGCGCTGTCGATTGCCAGCTGAGCCTGACGGCGCATCTGGGACAGAATGATGTCATCGGAATATGGCTCGATACCGCCGGTATCAGCCAGCATGATTTCCTGATTTCTCCACTCACATGGAGCATAGATACGGTCACGGGTAACGCCCGGGGTGTCTTCTACGATAGACAGTCTCTGACCGATCAGTTTATTGAACAATGTGGACTTACCAACGTTTGGACGTCCTACGATTGCAACCACTGGTTTATGGGACATGGTTTACGCCTCCTCTTTTTCTATTTATGATTCCCAAATCATTGGGGAAAGAATCTTCTCAAGCAAATCAAAACCATCGTTTTCTGTGGTAGTCAGCGTTACAGAAAGAGCTTCCTCCACTTCCTCACGGGTCACATCATCCAGAAAGCGATCCTGCTCGTGACGCAGCATGGTGGATGGGATCAGCAGCTCAGAACCCAACCCCTTGCCCTTTAACTGTGCAATCAGATCCTGACCGCAGACCAGACCTGCAACAGTCACGGTGTGGCCGAAGAAATCGTTGACGATTTTCTCCACAGAAATATGAACGCTTGGATAGCGCTCCATCACCTGCTGTGCAAACTCACAGATCATCGGATAAGCCAGCTCACCGGTGGCGATGGTAATGTATTTTTCTTCTTTGAATTCCCCTGCCTGCATCAATGCAGCACGGAATTCCTGTTTCAGCAGAGCCATGAGGCCCACGCCGTTATCCAGCTGGTCGAAGTCGCCGTAAAATTCCGGATCCGGAATCGGCAGACCAGCCAGCAGATAAAATTCATCAGACGCATAGACGATGCGGCTTTCCTGTTCCGCACCCAGCTGATCGCCCCAGCGCTCGGTCACTTCCACCACGCGTTTTGCTTCCTCCGCAGTGAAGGTACGCAGCGGATAGAGACCGTCGCGGTGCTTGGTGATACCAACCGGAACCACGGCAATACTCTGCAGGTTCGGACAGAGAGCAGATAACTCTCGAATGCTTCGCTCCAGCTCTTCACCGTCGTTGATGCCCGGACAGAGCACCAGCTGAGAATTCACTTTGATGCCTCCGTCGGTCAGCATTTTGATGTAACGCAGTTTTTCACCGGCGGAAGGATTGCCCATCATTTCCACACGAAGCTGTGGATTGGTGGTATGCACAGAGATATTGATGGGGCTGATGTGCATTTTAATAATACGTTCGATGTCGCCGTCCTTCAGGTTGGTCAGAGTGGTATAGTTACCAAACAGGAAGGACATACGGGTGTCGTCGTCCTTGAAGTACAGAGACGGACGCATTCCTTTTGGGGTCTGATCCACAAAACAGAAGATGCATTTGTTGCGGCAGCCCATCTGTTTATCCATCAAATAGGTCTCAAATTCCAGACCCAAATCATCGTATTCGCCTTTGCGCACCAAAACCGTACGCAGCTCCTTCGCCTCATTGTGGAGAAGCAGCTCCAGATGGATGTCTGTCATATAGAAGCGGTAGTCAAGAACATCAACGATGGGATTCTTGTTGATACTGATCAGCACATCGCCCGGCTGAATGCCCGCTTTTGCTGCAGGACTGCCCGGAACGATACCGGTGATCTTTACTGCCATGTCAAATCTCTCCTCTCTGTGAAATCTCCCATAACAAAAAAGCAGAGGAAGATTGCTCCCCCTCTACTCCGTAATCTTTAGACTAAGATTATGCTTTTTTGATAACTTCTACGCCTTTGTAGAAGCCGCAGTGTGCGCATACGCGATGTGGAACTTTCAGTTCGCCGCACTGTGGGCAAGTGGAGAATGCTGGTGCTTCCAGTTTCCATACGGAAGATCTTCTTTTATCTCTGCGAGCTCTGGATACTTTTCTCTTTGGTACTGCCATTGTTTAAGCACTCCTTACATATTATTATAATAAGTCTTCAAAAGGATTTCTGTGGCCCGGAGTCCAGGTTGGAACTTCACAGTCACAGGTTTCTTTGTTCAAATTTACACCGCAAACAGGGCAAAGTCCCTTGCAGTCTTCCGAACATACCACTCGGATTGGTAGCTCCAAGCTGATGTCATCGGTTGCAAGTTCGTCCATGTCCAGCAAACCATTTGGGACAACAATATAATCGTCATCGGACTCCTGATTCAGCTGTCGTACGACTGTGTGTGTAAATTCCATGTGCATCGCATCCTGGATAGGTTCCAGACAGCGGGCACATTTGGTGGAGTAAGCCACATCCGCACTATAGGTCAGTGTGACAATACCAGCTCGGTTCACCACACGTCCTTTCAGGGCAACTGGAGTACCGAACGGTTTTTCTCCCCACTGTTCCAAATCAGTCAGATCCAGATCATACTGAAAATTCAGCGGCTGGTCTCCCGATTCAAACAGTTTTTTCAGGTCAAGCTGCATAAACGACTTTCCTTTCAGCCATTGTGAGGCTGCTGCTGTAAATGGCCAGTTATAATCACTTCACAATCAGCGCCTTCGAATCTACGGGCTTCGGACCCTGATGTGGAAAGCTTTTTCGGACAGACTTCCCCCATCGTTCGATTCATCACGAAATCCATTATAGTAAACCTTTTGCCCTTTGTCAACCGAAAAATTCGCATTTTTGTCCCGAAAAATCACTTTTTCAATGGCTCACAATTTTCCGATTTTCCGCGCCGTTTCCTTATGAAAATTGACCATAGAAAAAATCCCCGACTCAATGGAGCCGGGGATCAAACTCTCTGAATATCAGATTATTTTACTGCAAAGTGCTGCAGGGAAGATGGCAGATCTTCAGCTGCGCAGGAAACGGAGAATACGATCTCGGTGTCCTGTGGAGCAACTTTAGCCAGGTGCAGGATCATGTTAGCCAGACCTTCGTAGTTTTTCTCTTTGGAACCGATTTTGAAGGTACCATCTACGAACAGATGGGTGATATCGTAGTTGCTTGCCAGAATACCGCTCAGGAAGCCGGTGAATTTGTCGAAGCCACGGATATCGAATTCTTCGGTATCAACCAGACGAACATTGTTGGACAGTTCGTGACGAACGCCCATGCCTTTTTCTACGAATACAACGTTGCCTTTGGAAGTTTCTACAGCAGCGTTAGCCTGTGCAACCATGGTTTTGGTTTTACCGGTACCTTTTGTACCAACGATCAGTTTAATCATAAAAATTGCCTCCCTTTATGTGTCCTTGTGTTTAGAACACCAAACATACTATTTTAATTTTTCTTCCAGAGCTGCTTTTTCGTTTTCATAGCCTGGTTTACCGAGCAGTGCAAACATATTGCGTTTGTAGCTCTCAACGCCCGGCTGGTCAAACGGATTAACACCCAGCATATAACCGGATACTGCGCATGCTTTTTCGAAGAAGTAGATCATCTGGCCCAGTTCATATTCGTTGATTTCCGGAACTTCAAGGATGATGTTAGGAGTACCGCCTTCGGTATGAGCGAGGATGGTACCCTGCATTGCCTTATGGTTTACAACGGACATATCCTGGTTTGCGAGGAAGTTCAGACCGTCGAAGTTTTCTTCGTCTTCCTTGATATACAGATCGTATTTTGGTTTCTGAATATCAACGACGGTTTCGAACATAACGCGGGAACCCTCCTGAATGAACTGACCCATGGAATGGAGATCCGTGGAGAAAATTACAGAGGATGGGTACAGACCCTTGCCGTCTTTGCCTTCGCTTTCGCCAAACAACTGTTTATACCACTCTGCCATCATGGCAAAGGCTGGTTCATAGCTTACCATCAGTTCGATGGATTTGCCTTTTCTGTTAAGGATATTGCGGTAAGCCGCATAACGATAACAGTCATTGGTGTTCAGGTCGCAGACGCTGTACGCTTCGCGGGCAGCTGCTGCACCTTCCATCAGTTTGCTGATATCTGCACCGGATACTGCGATCGGAAGCAGACCAACAGCGGTAAGAACAGAAAAACGTCCGCCGATATCGTCCGGAACTACAAAGGTTTCGTAACCTTCTCTGTCAGCCAGATTTTTCAGAGTGCCGCGAGCTTTGTCAGTGGTACAGAAGATGCGGTCTTTTGCGCCTTCTGCGCCGTATTTCTTGATCAGCAGATCGCGGAACACACGGAACGCCAGAGCTGGTTCTGTGGTGGTACCGGATTTGGAGATAACATTAACAGAGAAATCTTTGCCTTCGCACAGACGGATGATCTCATTGAGATATGCCGGGCTGATGCTGCAGCCTGCAAAATAAATCTCAGGAGTTTCTTTTGGAAGCAGATTGTACATCGGAGAGTGGAGCAGTTCGATGGCTGCACGTGCACCCAGATAGGAACCGCCGATACCGATCACGATCAGCACCTGAGAGTTGGACTGAATTTTCTTCGCTGCTGCCTGAATGCGAGCAAACTCTTCTTTATCATAGTTTACAGGCAGATCCAGCCAGCCGAGGAAATCGTTGCCGAGACCATTTCTGTTTTCGAGCAGTTCATGCGCTGCCTGCACCTGAGGTGCGATAGCAGTCAGTTCCTGTTCTTTCACGAAAGAGCTCAAATGTTTCGTATTCAATGTTACTGCCATTTTTCATTCCCCCAAAGATGGATATAGTGTTATTTTACACGATTTATGTGCTTATTTCAAGCTAACTTTGGAAGAAATTCAATAAATACTGTGATTTCTTCGATGCTTTTACGCTGAAAGACTCGTTTTTACCTCTTTTTTCTCCATGGAGATGCTTGCTTTCAGCAAAAGCTCCAAGCATTTTGAGAAATTCAGCTCCTCCACAGCTTCTTTTACGCAGACAGGATAGGAAGCAATTTCCTTCTCTCCGGACAGCAACCGTACTCGCCCTACTTCCTCACCTGCCTCCAACGGAGCCTCTTTTTTTATCAGTTCCGGAAGCTCTATGGTGATGTTCTGCGCATCCTCCCGTGGAATGACCAAAGTTTCCGGCAATTCCGCCTGAAGTTCCACCTGCTCCGTCGTGCCGTGGATCACAGACAGTGGCTCCGGCTTCACCGCCTCCGGTCGATACACACAGTAGGTACTGAACCCGTAGTCCAAAAGATCCTTCGATGCCTCAAAACGGCTGTCACTGCTTCTGCAGCCTAGCACCACGGAGCAAAGCTTCAACTCATTCCGTTCCGCCGTCGCACAAAGACAATGACCTGCCGCATCGGTTGTGCCTGTTTTCAAACCCGTTGTTCCCTGATAAAAGCGTACCAGCCGATTGGTATTGACCAGCATGGTCTCTCCATTCCGCAGACTGTCCATCCAAACTCGTGCATACTCCAGTACCATCGGATATTTTTGCAGTTCCTGTGCCATGCGCGCCACATCTCTTGCACAAGTATAATGGTTTTCTTCATCAAAACCGGTCGCATTGACAAAGTGTGTATTGCCGAGTCCCAATTCTTCTGCTCGCTGATTCATCATCTGCACAAAGCCATCCTCTGTAGAAGCCAACCTTTCTGCAAAGACCACAATCGCATCATTGGCACTGACGATCATCACTGCTTTCAGTAAATCTTCCACTGACATCTGCTCCCCGGCTTTTAACCAAATCTCCGAGCCGCCCATGGATTTTGCATAGTCCGAGCAAGTCAGCATCTCGTCCATGGACAACGCACCATTTTCCAGTGCCTCACCGATCAAAATCAGCCCCATGAGCTTGGTGATCGATGCCATGGGCAGCCGCTCATCAGCATTTTCTTCCAATAAAACCTTGCCGCTGTTCATCTCGATCAGAATCTGTGCTTTCGGCACATCATCTGTACCCGCGGCATAGACCGGCTGATGCAGCAATAAAACCGAAAGCAGCAGCGTCAAGCCTCTCTGTATCATTCTTTTCATGCCCTCTCCTCCTTTTACCGACAGTGTATGAGTCTCTGGCATGAAAAAAGACCGGAAGAATCAACTTCCGGTCCTGGGGTACTTTGATTAGCCCACCATGTAAGGTTTCAGCTGAGCAACAAATTCTGCACATTCTTCATCGTTGTCAGTGTGGATGAGAACGGTCAGTGGTTTGGATTTATCCAGGCTTGCTACACCCATGATGGATTTACCGTTTACGGTGTAACGAGCAGATGCCAGATCCACTTCGAAAGAGCAGCGGGAAGCCAGATCGACAAAATTACGGATATCATTAATGGTATTGATTTGAATTTCTACACGTTTCATATTTTTCTCCTCCGGATACTTGCTGTATCAAATTACCTATATTTACACTATAACAGCAGGAGCTTTTTTCGTCAACCGCCAGTTGTAATCCCCTGCTCAATCCTTTATAATATTATATATTATAATAAATGTGTACGATTTGTAAACCTGTTTTTTCGCTGAAAAATTCGGGATTTTATACCGCGTTTTCACCTATTTTCATCATTATTTCTCGGAAAGGAAGCCTTTATGCGCGCTGCTTTTTACACCTTGGGCTGCAAAGTCAATCAATATGAAACCCAGATCATGATCCAGCAATTCGCTGCCGACGGTTATGATATCGTGGAAGCTCACGAGGATGCCGACGTCTATGTGGTCAATTCCTGTACCGTCACCTCCACCGGTGACAAAAAGACCCGTCAGGTCATCCATCGCCTCCACCGTCAGAACCCGAATGCCGTTATCGCACTGACCGGCTGTTATTCTCAGGCTTATCCTGCAGAAGTAGCCGCGATGGAGGAGGTCAATGTCCTCACCGGCACCGGCAACAAAACCGCTATTCTCGGCCATGTCAACACCTTCCTGAAGACCCGCGAACGCATCGTGGACATCCCTGCTCACGACCGCAGAGAGTCCTTCGAACCGATGAAGGCTGACGGCTTCCTGGAACGCACCCGTGCTTTCGTAAAAATTCAGGATGGCTGTGAGCATTACTGCTCTTACTGTATCATTCCGTATGCCCGCGGCTTTGTTCGTTCCAAACCGCTGGACGACCTGAAGCTGGAGCTTTACAATCTGAGCATGGCAGGCTTCCGCGAGATCGTTCTTGTCGGCATTGACCTGTCCAGCTACGGCAAAGACCTTGGTCTGCGTCTCATTGATGCGATTCTGGCAGCCTGCACCACCGACGGCATTGACCGTGTACGTCTTGGTTCTCTGGAACCGGATCTTTTCAGCGATGAGGACTATCAACTGTTGGCGACCTTGCCGCAGTTCTGCCCACAGTTCCACCTGTCCCTGCAGAGCGGCTGTGATGCCACCCTCAAACGCATGAACCGCCACTATGACTCCGCACGATACCGTGAAATCGTCGGCAAGATCCGCAAATACTTTGCTAATCCATCCATCACCACCGACGTTATGGTCGGCTTTGCTGGTGAGACCGAGGAAGAATTCCAGCAGAGTCTGGACTTCTGCATAGAGATTGCTTTCGCCAAAGCGCACATCTTCGCTTACTCTATACGAAAAGGTACGCGTGCGGCTACCATGCCCAATCAGCTGACCAATGCAGTCAAAGAACAGCGCAGCCACATTCTTTCCGACGCCATGGAGATCTGTCGCAAGGACTTTATGCGTACACAGATCGGCCTGACAGAAGAAGTGCTGTTTGAAACTGATATCATCAAAGGCGGCTACGTTGGCTACACCAAAAACTACACCCCAGTCTGGGTACAGAGCGAGGAAAATCTCTGCGGCCAGCTGAAAACGGTAAAAATCATCGACTGCGATGAACAGTACTGTCTCGGACAGCTGTGTTAATTTGTAGAAATCAGAAGAATCCGCTCTGTGTTTCTTCTGATTTTCTCTTTTTCCTGACAATTTGTGCAGTTTTTTTGGAAATAATCATTTCTTATCCATGTTTAATATGGTATAATAAAATTTGGGAACACCCATCTATAATATAACAACAAATTTTATTATATTACATAGGAGTGTGAATTATGTCTGTTTACAGAATTTATGTCGAAAAGAAAACTCCATTTGCAGTAGAAGCTGCAGGTGTTCTTTCCGACATCCGCAACACCCTCGGTATCGAAAGCGTTGAAGGCATCCGTGTCATCAACCGCTACGATGTGGAAGACATCTCTGCAGAAGACTTCGAAATGGCAAAACTGAGCATCTTCTCCGAACCACAGGTTGACGACATCTACGATGTTCTCCCTGAGTTTACTGCCAACGACCGTGTCTTCGCTGTACAGTATCTGCCTGGTCAGTTCGACCAGCGTGCAGACTCCGCTGCACAGTGCATCCAGCTGGCTGCACAGAATCAGCGTCCTACCGTTGCATCTGCAAAGGTTTACGTTGTTTCCGGTAATGTCAGTGACGAAGACTTCCTGAAAATCAAGAAAAATCTGATCAATCCAGTGGAATCCTGTGAAACCACTCTGGACACTCTGACCACCCTCCACACTCCTTTCGATGTACCTGCTGACGTTGCTGTACTGGAAGGCTTCCTCGAACTGGATGAAGCAGGTCTGAAAGAATTCATCAAAGATTACGGTCTGGCTATGGACCTGGCTGATATCACCTTCTGCCAGAAATACTTCCGCGAAGATGAAAAACGCTGCCCATCCATCACCGAAATCCGCATGATCGATACCTACTGGTCTGACCACTGCCGTCATACCACATTCTCCACCATCGTTGAGAATGTAAACATCGACTGCGACTACATCAAAGACACCTACAACGAATACCTCCAGCTCCGTGAAAAACTCTACGTTGGCAGAAACAAACCGATCTGCCTCATGGATCTGGCTACCATCGGCGCAAAAGCTCTGAAAGCAAACGGCAAACTGACTGATCTGGACGAATCCGAAGAGATCAACGCTTGCTCCGTTAAGATCACCGTTGATGTTGACGGCGAAGATCAGGATTGGCTGCTGATGTTCAAAAACGAAACCCACAACCATCCAACCGAAATCGAGCCATTCGGCGGCGCTGCTACCTGTCTGGGCGGTGCGATCCGTGACCCACTGTCCGGTCGTTCCTATGTATATCAGGCAATGCGCGTAACCGGTGCTGCTGACCCGCTGACCCCATTCAGCGAAACCATCCCTGGCAAACTGCCACAGAAGAAGATCGTTACCACTGCAGCTGCAGGTTACAGCTCCTACGGTAACCAGATCGGTCTGGCTACCGGTCAGGTAAATGAAGTGTACCACCCAGGCTACGTTGCAAAACGTATGGAAATCGGTGCTGTTATCGGTGCTGCTCCTGCAAGCCACGTTGTACGCGAAGTTCCTGCTGACGGCGACGTGATCATCCTGCTCGGCGGCAAAACCGGTCGTGACGGCTGCGGCGGTGCTACCGGCTCCTCCAAATCCCACACCACCGAATCCCTGACCTCCTGCGGTGCTGAAGTTCAGAAAGGTAATGCTCCGGAAGAACGTAAAATTCAGCGTCTGTTCCGTAACCCTGAAGTAACCCGCATGATCAAACGCTGCAACGACTTCGGTGCAGGCGGTGTTTCCGTAGCAATCGGTGAGCTGGCTGACGGTCTGCAGATCGATCTGGACATGGTTCCTAAGAAATACGACGGTCTGGATGGCACTGAACTGGCAATTTCCGAGTCTCAGGAACGTATGGCTTGCGTAGTCCGCGCAGAAGATGCCGACAAATTCCTGGCTCTGGCTGATAAAGAAAACCTGATGGCTACTAAAGTAGCTGTTGTTACCGAAGATCCTCGTCTGGTAATGTACTGGAGAAAGAAAAAGATCGTTGATCTGTCCCGTGCATTCCTGAACTCCAACGGCGCAGCAAAATACATCGATGTAAACGTTGCAGCTCCTGCAAAAGCTGGCTGTTGCGGTCTGCGCGAACTGCCAATGAAAGAACGCTTCATGAAGACCCTGTCTTCTCTGAACGTTTGCTCTCAGAAAGGTCTGATGGAACGCTTCGACTGCACCATCGGCTCCGGTACTGTTCTGATGCCTCACGGCGGTAAAAACCAGCTGACTCCTTCTCAGGTTATGGCTGCTAAAGTTTCCCTGGAAAAAGGCAACACCAACACTGTTTCCCTCATGTCCTGGGGCTTCAATCCAAACCTGTCCGAACAAAGCCCATACCACGGCGCAATGTGTGCTGTCATCGAATCTGTTGCGAAAATCATCGCAGCAGGCGGCAGCAGAAGCAAATGCTGGCTGTCCTTCCAGGAATACTTCGAAAAAGTTGGCAATGACCCAAGCAAATGGGGCAAACCATTCTCCGCACTGCTGGGCGGTCTGAAAGCTCAGCTGGAACTGGGTGTCGGCGCAATCGGCGGTAAAGACTCCATGTCCGGTAACTTCGAAGAACTCCACGTTCCACCAACACTGGTTTCCTTCGCAGCTGCTGTTACCAAACTGCAGAACGTTGTATCCAACGAATTCAAAGCTGCTAACCATAATGTATACCTGCTGCTCCCAGAATACGATGAAAACGGCCTGCCAAACTTCGACAGCATCCGCAGCGTATTCGATGAAATGGAAGCTCTGGTGAAATCCGGCAAACTGCTGTCCACCTACACTCTGGGCATGGGCGGCATTGCAGAAGCTGTCTGCAAGATGGGCTTCGGTAACGGCATCGGCTTTGCTTTCGATAATATGCCTCACGGCGTGATGTTCAAACCGGTTTACGGCGGCTTCCTCTTCGAAACTGCAGAACCTGTTGAAACTTCCGCTCAGATCCTCGGTCACACCACCGAAGAATACAGCATCAAAGTAGATGGCGAAACCATCTGCATGTGCGAAATCCAGAACGCTTGGGAAGAAAAACTGGAGCCTGTTTACCCACGTAAATCCGCAACTCCAAAACTCTTCATCCCAACCTTCAACTACGAAGCAAAATCTGTTGCTAAATCCGGTATCAAACTGGCTCAGCCTAAAGTTCTGATCCCTGTATTCCCAGGTACCAACTGCGAATACGATACCGCTCGTGCATTCGAACGCGCAGGCGCTCAGGCTAACATCGTTGTTATCCGCAATCAGAACAGCGAACAGATCAAAGAATCTGTTGAACTGGTGAAGAAGATGATCGCTGAAACCAACATCATCGCTCTGCCGGGCGGCTTCTCCGGCGGTGACGAACCGGATGGTTCCGCTAAATTCATCACCTCCTTCTTCCGCAACCCTGGCATCACCGATGCTGTTCATGAATTCCTGAACAACAAAGACGGTCTGATGTGCGGTATCTGCAACGGCTTCCAGGCTCTCGTAAAACTCGGTCTGGTACCATTCGGCGAGATTCGCAAACCAACCGCAGATTCTCCAACCCTGACCTACAACCTGATCAACCGTCACCAGTCTTCTCTGGTTCGCACCAGAATCGCTTCCAACAAATCTCCATGGCTGATGCACAATAATGTTGGCGATATCCACACCATCGCAATTTCCCACGGTGAGGGCCGCTTCGTTATCAGCGATGAACTGCTGGAACAGCTGGTTGCTAACGGTCAGATCGCTACCCAGTACGTGGACAACGACGGCAATCCAACTCTGGATTACCGCTTCAATCCAAACGGCTCTGTTGCTGCAATCGAAGGTATCACCTCTGCAGACGGCCGTGTATTTGGTAAGATGGGCCACAGCGAACGCTTTGACGGCGACCTGTACATCAACGTTGATGGCAACAAAGACCAGAAAATGTTCCTCGGCGCTGTTGATTACTTCCGCGACTAAGCTTCAATATAAAAGCCTCCCTTTTGGGAGGCTTTTTCTTTTACAGGAATTGCTTTTTCTGATGAAACGCGCTATGATTAAGGAAATAAAGCCGAATCCTGTCGGCTCAAGGAGGTAAGAAGTATGAAAAAAGTATTGGCTCTGTTGCTGGCTCTCTCTATGTTGGCAGGCTGCTCATCCAAACCTGCCGAGGATAAGAAAAATAATGTAGAAACTCCAAGCGCTCCGCAGGTCAGCGCTCCGGTAGAAAAACCGGCAGAAACTCCTGCAGCACCTGTGGAGGAAAAACCAAGTTACCCTGTGATCGAAGCAGCTGCCTTTGACGGCGCATCTCTAGCTCCCGCGGAGGACGGAACTCTCCGCGTGGCTTATCCTGCCGATTTGTACACACCTGCGCCTGATTTCAGCCCTCTGACTCTCTGGCTCAATGAAACCATCGATGCTGAGCAGTCCGCTAACATCAACATTCAGAAATCCGAAGCCTTCCCTGAAACACTGAATCAAGAGCTTCTTGATGAGATGTTGGCTGCGCAGAAAACCGTTGAGGGTGCGGAGGCACTGACGATCAATGTGGCAGAAGTCCGTGAACTGAACGGCGAACCTGTTTTCTATCTGGAAAATGTCACACAGATCAACGATGCTGTTATTGATCTGATGATTGCAGAAGGCGTTCTCACCGAGGAAATGATCGAACAAGCCGGAGGTCGCGAGGTATTCAAAGCGATCCCTCCAACCAAATCTGTGGCGATTTACGGCATTGTGGACGGTTATCTGACCATGTACACCGGCACCTACTATGATGACGCCCACAAGCAGACTCTCATTGATACCATGACTATTCTGTTCGCAAATACCGAATTCCTTTCCTAAGACAGTAAAAGCCGCCTCATGTGAGGCGGCTTTTTTATTGTTCATCGATCTTCTTTGCCAGCTCCAGAGCCAGATGGAAGAATTTCATTCGTTTACTGATCTCGTAGTTGCCGAGAATACGGGCGTTCCATTCGGAACCCGCCAAGGAATCTGCTCCATAAAAGAACTGGTACAGCTCCATACTGCGGAAATCGCAGACAGCCTGTAAGGCAGCGCACTCCATATCGACCGCGATACAACCCTCTGCAACCCTCAGATCGCGATTTCCCATGGTTTCGCGGTACATGGCATCGGTGGTCCATGTCTTGCCTTTTACATAGCCTATCCTCATCTCATCAAACAGCTCTGCCAGCTTATCACAATTTTTGATGTGCATGTAATCAGACGCAGGGCAATAGTGGTAACTGGTACCCTCGTCGCGGTAGGCGTCGGTTGGGAGGATACATTTGCCTTCTTCCAGCTCGGTCAGTACTCCGCAGATACCGAAAGCCAAAATATTTTTGATACCCAGTGCTGCACGAACATTTTCCAGCATGCCAGCTGTCATCGGTCCGCCAACCGGAGATTCGTAGACTGCAATGTTAGTTCCCTTGACACGATAAACCGGTTTGGGGCCGTTGCCGGAACTGATTCTTACGATTTCCTCCACCAAGTCCTGTTCCAGCAGTTCCTTACTGATTTTATGCTGCCACATTGTGATGCAGGTATTCAGCCTCACATCACAGGCAGGAACGATGTCCTCCGGCGAAATCATTGCCTTCGTTTTGTTATCAAATGATGTAATAATACTCATAGTAGTCTCCTATCCAATCAAATCGATGATATACAGGTAAATCACAAAGCCTGTTACCCACAGCGCAGCCGCTCCCAAATAACTGCTTACAAAATACCACTCGCTTGGCTCCAGCTGATCTGCATTGCGGAAATCGAAACTCCACATTTTCCTCCACTCAAAGAGAATGTCTGCATGGAAGCCGATGACGTACGCCATCACAATGATCAATATCCACGGAATGAATATCTCCATGCTGTAACGACCGAAATCATCCGTCTGTCCATAGGCAATGCGAATCAGACTGCCGATACTCTCCTGCGACATAAATCGGTTGCTGATGCCGCTCACCCCATCAGCAAAATACACTTGGAAATTATCCATGTACTTTTCCCAGTCATCAAAATAAAAGTTCGCTCCAAAATCATTGACATGATAGCTGCCTGTATAGGTCGTTTTCCCGTCGGAAACCACCATACCATCCTCACCTTGTCGTGTCAGCGTCCATATAATTGGTGCAGCGTCATATTCTGAGATTTCAATGGTTACACTCTCGCTCTCCTAGAAAAAGCCTTTCTGAATCAAGAGAATCTCATCCGAACGAAAGACTCGCTGCTGTTCTGTCGCTGATTCCAACTTATAAAATTGCGAATCAAAGCTGTCTTCCATGTAGATTCCATCCTGCCGGAATACGACAACAGCGATAAGGAACATCAGCGCAAAAATTCCCCAATAAACTGCTTGAAAAATTCTCTTTTTCGTCCATTCTATTTTCTTCATATTCTCACTCTCCTCTCGTTTTCAGTATACTTGATTTTCCACAAGGTGACAAGGAAAATGTTAATCGTTCCAAAACATAAAAAAGAGCCGTCCTTTCGGACGGCTCTTTGACTTTGGTATTAGCCTACCAGTTTGCCCATTACAACAAAGCGATACTGGTTCGTATTGCCTTTCATACGGGTGCAGGTTGACAGAGAAATGATCTTGTCGCTGGTGCTTACGCTGACACCGAAATCATGCAAGCTGCTGCTCTTTGCAGTGCTGATGATGTTTTTCATGCGGGTTGCGTTTGGATAGCAGTACAGGTAGTCAGTCCAGTTAATGTGGGTGTAGAAGGCTGCAAATACCTGATATTTGTAGTTTTTCTCGGTAGAAGAGAAGTAGATGTATGGATGATTAGCTGCGAAGGTAGCATCTGCGTACTTATGAACTTCGTCAAACATCTTGTCATTTGGGTTGTTATCTGCCAGAGGAGCCAGATAGTTATTCCAGTTATGACCATAAACTACAGTGTTGGTTGGCAGACCTTTATTGAAGTTGCATTCGTAGTCAACCAACAGAGCGCCGTTGCGGTCAGACTGTTTGTAGATGTTATGGTTCATGTAGTAAGTGTTATTGTTGGTATGAGTTACAGGATAGTCGATGCCGGTACCCGGAATCTGCATCCAACCGATGATATCGCTGTTGATATTGGTTTTGTACTGTTTTGCTTTGGAAGCCAGATTGGTGGTGGAAGCTTTGATTTCTTCTTCGCTGGCAGTCACTTTATTCTGGGTAGTGGTAGCTTCTGTTTTAGCAGGAGTCTCAGTGGTAGCAGGGGTTTCGGTGCTGCCGGTTTGAGTTTCGCTAGTACCTGTGGTATTATTGGTAGTAGGGGTAGTGGTTTCGGTAGAAGCAGGAGTCTGGTTTTCCAAAACAACAGTATCGCCGTTTTCTTCTTCCACTTTCAGAGCTTCAGGACCAGCCCATGCTTTCTGCAGAACATACAGCATACCACCTTTACGGCTTGGGCCGCTGGAATAGGACACAGTAGAAGCATAGGCAGCTTCTTCACTTTCTTCGCCCAGCATGTAGTTGATCTCATAAGATTTGATCAGCTTTTCTTCGGTATTATCAAACAGGTTGACCTGAACAAAAGCAGGATCGGAGATCAGTTCTTTTACAACAGCATCCAACGTTTCGATCTCTTCGTCGCTCATTTCTTCACTGACAACGATATCCACTTTCATGCCGTCATCGCTTGCGCTGAAGGTCGCATTGTTTGCACCGGCAGCCATGATTTCTTCCACAACTTCCTCAGTGCTTTTTGCAACTACTTCTTCTTTTTCTTCCGGAACTTTGTTTACGGTGTTTTCTGCGCTTTCTTCAACGACTGCTTTGTCATTATCCAGAACGATCTCGTCTTCTCCACCGATCATCGTCATAGCGCCAACACCCAGACCACCTGCAACAACCAGGCCAGCCAGAACAGCTGCACCAGGATATGCTTTCAGGAAGCCTTTGAGGCCGTGAACTTTTGGCTTATTGGTTCTTTCACCAATTTTAGTCTTCATATTCCTAACACTCCAGTATCTGAAATAATTTCTATCTGCGGCTTCTGTACGTTTCCAATTCTTCCGCCTTAACTTTACCAGTATACCATATATTAAGCCATTTGTGAAATGGAAAATCCAACAAATATTCAGAAAAATGAAAGGAATCTTGCACGAATGATACAGTGTTTTACCCACTCCGTTTCCTTGCCGATCGGTGACTTTATCCTTGCGGAAGTTGACAGCTTTCTCTGCGCTCTGAGCAGCGATCCTGAGCTGCAAGATCTGAAAAAACAACTGGGGCGATATCTGAGCAGAGAGCTTCAATTTACAGAAAAACCGACGGATACCCTCGTGCTTGCCCAGACCCAGCTACAGGAGTACTTTTCTGGCAGCCGCAGAGAATTTCAACTGCCAATCAAACTGTACGGCAGCGATTTTCAGCAAGCCGTCTGGCAGCAGCTGCAGCAAATCCCCTACGGTTCTACCACCACTTATGGCACCATTGCCATAGCATTAACTCAAAAGGGAGCACGAGCCGTCGGTACAGCTGTCGGTCGAAATCCACTTCCTATCATCGTCCCCTGCCACCGTGTACTGCCGCAGAGCGGCGATCTCGGAAACTTCAGTATGCAGGGCGGTGCTGGTATCAAAGCTTTTCTGCTTGATTTGGAAGGCGCTCATTATAACAAATAGCAAACAAAAAGCACCTGTCGAGTGACAGGTGCTTTTTTCAAAAGAAAAATTATCTTTCTTCTTTCATTTTTGCGAAGCATTCGCTGCAGTAAACTGGGCGATCTTCACGTGGTCTGAATGGAACTTTAGCTTCGCAGCCGCAGCCAGCGCAGGTAGCAGTGAACATTTCTCTTTCTACTTTTTTACCAGCTTTGCGAGCATCTCTGCAGTTTTTGCATCTCTGTGGTTCATTCTGGAAGCCTTTTTCTGCGTAGAATTCCTGTTCACCAGCGGTGAATACGAATTCAGCACCACATTCTTTGCATACCAATTTTTTGTCTTCGTACATGATCATATACCTCGTTTCATGAATTTGCCCACAGACTAATTTAAACTGAGTTGCTGCTCTGCCAACGAGCCAAGGGCATATTGACAGCAATCCCCTGATTGCTAATCGATAAAGTTGGATTGGGAATTTATACTTCCCGGAGCTTTCGTCTTACTCGTTGCAGGGCATTGTCCACAGCTTTTGTGCTGAGATTCAGCTGTGCAGCGATCTCCTCATAGGAAAGACCGCTGAGGTACAGTGATAATGTTTCCTGTTCTAAACCAGACAAAAGATTTTTTGCTTTTTCCATGAGGATCTGGCGGCTTTCTCTGGCAGCAACGATCCAAAACGGGTCATCGCAGTCGTCATTCAACGTAGATCGCTCCAGTTCCTCCAACGGAAGATAGTTCTGCATTGCCTGCTGTTTTTTGCTGGAGCGTTTCTCCAGCTCTTTCAGCATCTTGTTCTGCACACAAACGTAACAATATGTTTTGAAACCGGCGCCTTTATCATCATGATATGCATTGACGGCACTCAGCAAAGCAATCAAGCCCTCCTGAATCAAATCATCACGATCAGCCGACACTGTTGTAAAACTGCTTGCTCTGTTTCTGATCAGCGGCAAAAAGCGGCAGACCAGTTCTGTCAGAGCATCTGTGTCACCATTTTGTGCGAGAAGCACCAAAGCTTCATCCGAAGCTTCTGTTTTGTCAGAATTGATATGTTCCAGTGTATTCATTGGATAGACTCCCATTCAAATCTCACAAAAATAATTATAGACCCTAAAAATGACGATGTCAATCATTTTCTCAGGCTTTGCAGGATTTTATAAAAAAAGAACTCTGCCATTCGGCAGAGTTCTTTTGGCTCCCCCTGTCTGGCTCGAACAGACGACCCTGCGGTTAACAGCCGCATGCTCTACCGACTGAGCTAAGGAGGAATATAAATGCTGGCATTGCTCTATTTTCCCAGGCAGTCACCCGCCAAGTATCTTCGACACTGATGAGCTTAACTTCTGTGTTCGGAATGGGAACAGGTGGATCCTCATCGCCAGTAACACCAGCTATTTTATGTCGGCATCGCTCTATCTTCCCAGGCAGTCACCCGCCAAGTATTTTCGACACTGATGAGCTTAACTTCTGTGTTCGGAATGGGAACAGGTGGATCCTCATCGCCAGTAACACCGACT